>MHBM01000011.1:0-17147 GCA_001804885.1 Lentisphaerae bacterium RIFOXYA12_FULL_48_11 | reverse complement strand
GATGTTTGTTTCGCTGATTGATGTTGTTCCGGGGTGCAAAGCCGCAGATCTTCAGCTTTCTCCCAAGCAGGCGAGAATCATTAAATTGCTGGCCGATGAAGGTGGCATGTTTCTTAATGACCTGTTGAAGGAAATGGGTGTGACTGTCGGGCCTGTTCGAAGTCTGGAACGGAAAGGGCTTGTGCAGATTGTTGCCTCTGAAATCCGGCGTGATCCTTTTGCCAAATTGACGATTCTTCCATCGCATGCTCTGCAGTTAATGCCTGAACAGAAACAGGCGTTAAATATGATTGAGGAATGTTCTGATAAGATGGAGCCTGAGGGTGGGGATTGTAGGGAAAATGCGGCCATTGGTTCAGGGGCATCGACAGAATCAAAGAATCTCCCTCATGTGATCTTATTGTATGGGGTTACAGGAAGCGGCAAGACGGAAGTTTATCTTCAAGCAATAGATCATGTGCAGAAGAAAGGCCAGGGGGCTATTGTTCTTGTTCCGGAAATATCACTCACGCCTCAAACGGTTGAAAGATTTGTGAGCAGGTTTGGTGACAGGATCGCTGTTCTGCACAGTCATCTTTCGGATGGGGAACGCCATGATGAATGGCACAGGATTAATGACGGTAAAGCTGATATTGTTGTAGGTGCCCGGTCTGCTGTTTTTGCCCCTGTAAAGAACCTTGGGCTGATTGTAGTGGATGAGGAGCATGAACCAAGTTATAAGCAGGAAGAAGCTCCCCGATACAATGCAAGGGACGTTGCGGCGATGCGTGGCCGTATTGAGGGCTGTGCTGTGGTGCTCGGTTCGGCGACACCCTCTGTTGAGTCTTGGTTCAACGTGCGTAAGGGGAAATATCTCCTGTCCAAATTGTCGATCAGGGCTGATGGCAGGAAAATGCCTGTAATGCGCATTATCGACATGAGAATTGAAACTGAGCGCTTAGGGCACGCAAGTGTATTTTCAAGAGAATTACTCGAGGCTATAAAACTTCGCCTGGAAAGATCTGAACAGACGATCCTGTTCTTGAACCGGCGCGGTTTTGCTACATCAATGATATGTCCCAAATGTGGTTATGTTGCAAAGTGTGATCAATGCAGTGTTTCCTATACTTATCACAGAAACAGCGAAGAGTTAAGGTGTCATATATGCGGAGTCAGGAAAAGTATTCCGGCAAAGTGTCCGGGTTGTCAGGACCCGGCCTTCAAGTTTACGGGTATCGGGACACAAAGGGTGGAGAACGTGCTGGCCAAGTGTTTTCCTCATGCCAAGATACAACGGATAGATGCTGATATTACTACAAGCAAAGATTCGTATGACCGGATTTTCGGTGATTTTCGTACAGGCAAGACAAACATTCTGATTGGCACACAGATGATTGCGAAAGGATTGCATTTTCCGAACGTCACTCTGGTTGGGGTGATTTATGCGGACTTGAGTCTGCACATACCTGACTTTCGTGCTGGTGAAAGGACGTTTCAACTACTTGCCCAGGTTGCAGGCCGAGCGGGTAGGGGTGAAGTTTCGGGTGAGGTTATTGTTCAGACCTACACGCCGTTTCATACGGCAATACAAGCTGCCCGGCGTGTTGATTTTGAAGGATTTTGCGATCAAGAAATAGAGTTCAGACGTGAGTTGAACTATCCGCCTTTTTCTCATCTTGTGTGTATAACCGTGAAGGGGGGCTCTGCTGGTAAGACTTCTTTCTGTACGGAGGCGCTATTGAAGAAACTCAAGGGAAGGCTTTCGGAGAATGTTATAATTTCGGATGTTACTCCAGCTCCCCTGTCTAAGGCGAAAGGTTACTACAGGTTCCAGATAATGATGCGCTGTGCGTCACCAAGTCGTATGGCTGTCCCGGTAAATGAAATTGTAAAACAGTTCAAGTTCCCGGATGGGGTCGGTTGCTCAGTTGATGTAGATGCTCTCAACCTGATGTGATTTTTTGAAAAGCGCTGTGTATCTGCTTTGGGATTTACTCGCGCATTTTGTTTGCCGGTTGTGGCGAAAGTCGTATAGTACGCGGAAATATTTGTTCTTATGAAGGGGTATGAATAATGCAGAGTGCCAAATTTTACGTTACCACGCCGATTTACTATGTGAATGCCAAGCCGCACATAGGCCATGCGTACACTACTATACTGGCCGATGTGCTTGCTCGATATCACAGGCTTATGGGTGTGCCCAGCTTCTTTCTCACCGGGACAGATGAACATGGCCAGAAAGTCTCCCAGGCGGCCGAGAAAGCAGGCATGACTCCTCAGCAGCAGGCTGACGGCACGGTTGTGCGTTTCCAGGATGCCTGGAAGAAATTCGAGATAACGAATGATGACTTCATCAGGACAACCGAGCCCAGGCACAAGACGGTGGTACAGGCCATTCTTCAGGATCTTTTTGATAAAGATGAAATATACCGGGCGGATTATGACGGATGGTACTGTGTGACCTGTGAAAGATTTTTTACCGAAAAGGATCTTATTGATGGTAAGTGTCCCGAACCTGGGTGTGGCAGAGATGTTGAGAAAATAAGGGAGTCGAATTATTTTTTTAGAATGAGTAAATATCAGGACTGGCTGATGCAGTACATTCAAGACAACCCTAAATTCATCCAGCCTGATTTTCGTCGCAATGAGACTCTTGGGTTTCTGAAAAAGAAATTAAATGATCTGTGTATTTCGCGTCCCAAGAGCCGCATGAGTTGGGGGATCGAACTGCCTTTTGACAAAGCTTTTGTGACGTATGTCTGGTTCGACGCGCTTTTAAATTACATAACTGCCATCGGTTATCTTTCCGATGAGGCCAAATTTCGAAAATGGTGGCCGGCATCCTGCCAGCTGATTGGCAAGGATATTCTTACCACGCATACAGTATACTGGCCAACAATGCTGAAAGCCATGAATCTCCCCCTGCCGGAAACCGTATTTGCTCATGGCTGGTGGTTGTCCGGCCGTGAAAAAATGAGCAAAACCCTTGGGAATGTTGTTAATCCAATGGAATATGCGGACAAGTACGGTGTTGATGCGTTTCGATATTTCCTGATGGCTGAAATGTCTTTAGGACAAGATGCAGATTTTACTGAAGATGTTTTCCTCCGACGGTATAACACGGACCTTGCTAATGATCTCGGCAATCTGCTTAGCAGAGTCATGAAATTGATAGGCAGTTATTGTGATGGCCTTGTTCCTTCTGTTGGAAGTCTTGGCCAAGATGAAGAATTTTTGAAAAAAGTTGCCCTTGCTGCCGTTGAGAAGATGGCTGATGCCGTAGCCAGAATGCGCATAGATATTGGCTTGGCTGAAGTTGCTACGGTTGTGCGGGAGACAAATCGTTATCTCGAAAAGACACAGCCCTGGACACTTGGCAAGAAAGGAGAAAAGGAACAACTCGGTACTGTTATGTATTTCTCTGTTGAAGTGCTGAGGATTGTAAGTGGTTTGCTTTATCCTGTAATGCCGACACAGATGATTGTTTTAAGAAAGGCGTTGGGACTTTCTGAATCACAACCTGATTTCAGCAGTCTGAAGACATGGGGAGTGATAAAGCCCGGTGCGCCGATAGGGCAGATGATAAATCTTTTTCCAAGGATTGCGCCTGCGGCGCAAGATGACAAAGAAAGAAAGGGTTCAGCTATGACGGAAGTACCGGTGTTGGCTAAAACGCAAAATGTTCCTGAGCAAAAACAACCTATTGCGGCACCTGCAGGTGTTGCCCAGATTGAATATACCGACTTTACGAAAGTTCAGCTTTGTACAGCTGTTATTGAAAGCGCGGAAAAGGTGGAAGGTGCGGACAAGTTGTTACGTCTGCAGATAAAGATTGGCGATGAAGCGAGACAGATTGTTGCGGGGATTGCTTTGCATTATAAACCTGAAGAATTGCCTGGTAAACGAATCGTGGTCGTTGCAAATTTAAAGCCTGCAAAGATCAGGGGTGTCGAGTCCAATGGCATGTTGCTGGCGGCCTCAAGCGGTGGCGTAATGAAGTTAATTACTGTTGATGGTGAATTACCCTCGGGTGCCGTTGTTAAGTAATTGAGAGTGTGGGTTGGTGTTCCATTATGGTGGTGATGTGGTTGTCGATGTGCCATGAGATTACCGACCTTTCTCGGGTGTAAAGACAGGTTGTTCCTTGGTAGAGTCCTAACTCCTTGCAGTAGAGTCGATTCTGATGTTTTTTCTTCCTAGCTAATCCTGTCTGCAATGTTTCAAAACATTAATTATTCCTGCAAAAAATCGATAAATTAATTGACATTGGGTGGGTCAAAGTGTTGAATTATGTCATAAAAGGTCAAGGTATGGACGAAAGTAACGTCATATTGGAGAACGAAATAAAGGGGCAGGGAATTTTTGTAGGAGAATTCCTTCATTCCCTTGATCCGAAGAAACGGCTGACCATTCCATCGGAGTGGCGGGCGCAAGTCGGGTCACCTAAGAGCCTTTATGTTCTTCGTGATGTTACGGACAAATGTCTGTGTGTTTTCCCGACCAGTGAGTTGCAGCGCCGTATCGAACGTATCAGGCACCACTCGATTGCTGATGCGAGGGCGCGTCAATTTACAAGGATGCTTGGTTCGCAATCGGATCTGGTTGCGTGGGATTCGCAGGGGCGAATACGTATCAAAGATGACCTTCTGAATTTTGCGGATCTTAAAGATCAGGTTGTTCTTGTTGGTGCTTTTCACAGTTTTGAACTGTGGAGTCCTGACAATTGGAACAAGGTCAGCGGAACGGATCGTGGAACGATTCATGAAGCTGCGCAGTATGTCGGGTTCTGATGGTTTGTCTAAGAACGAAATAAGCCGCGTGTGGCAGGATGCATGAGTCGGTTTTGATGCGGGAGGTTGTTGATCTGCTGGTTGTAAAGCAGGGCGGAACCTATATCGATGGGACTCTTGGCAATGGTGGCCACACGAGAGCGATAATAGAAAGGGCTGGCGCGAAGAGTTTTGTAATGGCGTTGGACAGGGATGAGCTTGCGCTTGAGCGGGCGGGGAAAGTGCTGGACGTTTTCAGAAATCAAGTATGCCTTGTTCATGGAAATTTTTCAGAGATGGCTGAGGTTGCGCGGAGCAAGGGCATCAATACTGTTGATGGAGTGCTGCTTGATCTTGGTGTTTCGTCGGAGCAGCTGGATGAGGGATGTCGTGGGTTCAGTTTCATGCGTGATGGTCCTCTGGATATGAGAATGGATCAGCAGGGTAATGATATGACTGCAGCGGATTTGGTTAATGGGCTTGGTGAAAATGAGCTTTGTGAAATTTTGATTGAATTTGGCGAAGAAAAAATGGCCAGGCGGGTGGTCAAGGCAATTGCAAGGGAGAGGGAAATAGAGCCAATCCGTACAACCGGTCGACTGGCGGGAATTGTGGAGCGAGCTATGGGGGGCAGGCGTGGGCGTGTTCATCCTGCGACCAAGACTTTCCAGGCCCTTCGAATCAAGGTTAATGATGAGCTGGGTTCATTGAAAAAGGGATTAGAGGGTGGGCTTAGCTTATTGGGGATGGAAGGGCGAATGGCTGTGATTTCATTTCACAGTCTGGAGGATCGGATTGTTAAGCGATTTTTTGCAGGTCATTCCGGGAAATGGGAATCGCTTCAGGGTGGAGGGGCTGAGTGGGTTGGAGAAAAACCCAGGATGCAGATTTGTACGAAGAAGCCGATAGAGGCATCCATTGCTGAGATGGATCGGAACCCGAGGGCGAGGTCCGCGAAGCTGCGAGTGGCTGAGAAAAGTGAAATGATGTGAAAGAGGGGATGAGAATATGATTCGTAAAAACAGAAAGAAAAGATTGCATGGTTTTGTGCTTCCAGCGCCCTTTACGGGGATTGTCGTGGCCGGAGCCCTTCTTGCATTGTCGTATGTCTGGCTGGACTGCCGCTGTGAATCGATAGGTCGTGACATCAAGAAGCTGGAAGCCGAAAAGGTTCAGTTGAAAAAGGATATCCTCAGTGAGGAGTCGAGGTGGAGCAAGATGAAGTCACCTGCAAACATTGAGGCGGTCCTTGCCAAACACAATATTGTGATGACTTGGCCGAGGCAGGACCAGGTCGTAAGGCTTTATGATGCGGGGGTAAATACGGATGTTGCGGTAAAGAAGAGGAATAGTTCTTTGACTTATATGAAACGTGATAAGGCTGTTATTCATGACTGATCAACATACGAAGTGGCGGTTCACGGCCAGTATAGCTGTTTTGTTGCTGGCTTTGATCGGGCTGGGCGTACGCCTGGCCTTTTTGCATCTTGGGCTGGAGGAAAAAAAGCGGGATGGTTTTGAAAAAGCGCGTAGCCTTGAAAAGAAGATAAATCCTGGCCGAGGGATTATCTGTGACTGCAAGGGGGAGAATAACATTCTTGCGCTTAATCTCTTTGTGAAAGATGTGTGTGCGGATCCTTCGTTGATCGTGAAAAGTAATCAGGTGGTAAAAGTTGCCTCAGTGCTGGCAGATAAGCTCAATTTACCTTCTGATGAATTGGCGATTCGGCTGAACCAGCCTGATAAAAGATTTGCTTATGTAAAGCGTATGGTCAGACAGGAGTCTGTTGCCGAGCTTGAAAAACAGAGAATTGCCGGGATTTTTTACCAGGACACAACTGCAAGATATTATCCCCATGGTTCGTTTATGTGTCACATTATTGGGTTTGTCAATCATGATGGCATCGGCAGTGCAGGCATTGAGCAACAGATGGATAAGTATCTCAGGGGTAGTCCTGGCTCTATCGAGTCCCGGGTGGATGCGCTCAGGCAGGAGCTTTATGAAGAACGCTCGCATTATATTCCTCCGCTTGATGGTGCCAATGTTGTTCTGACAATTGACCAGAATCTTCAATACATAGTGGAGAAAGCGCTTGATGAGGCAATGATTCAGCATCATGCAAAAGGTGCCTGGGTGATTGTTGAACGAGTTAAGACCGGAGAAATACTTGCCATGGCCAGCAGGCCAGCCTATGACTTGAATGAATTTACCACAGCGGACAACCACGTAAAACTTAACAGGTCGATAGGGCTGGTTTATGAGCCGGGATCTACTTTCAAGCCGGCAGTGATAGCTGCAGCGCTGAATGAAGGTACGGTGAAACCTGAGACGGTTTTTCACTGTGAAAACGGTGCTTGGATGTATAAGAATCGTGTGCTCAGAGATTACCACGCATATGGGCACCTGACGGTTGCGGACGGTGTAAAGAAGTCTAGTAATATCCTCACGGCTAAGGTCGCTTTGACGCTTGGTGATAAGAAAATACACAGGTATTTGAGCGCTTTTGGTGTTGGTCTTAAGTCTGGTCTTGATCTGCCTGGGGAAGAGAACGGGATTCTTCGATCACCGTCCGAATGGTCGGGAATTAGCGCTACCCGTATAGCAATTGGGCAAGGTGTTGCCGTTACGGCGCTTCAGATGGTGAACATGATTTCGGCCATAGCCAATGATGGGTGCCTGATGAGACCTTATGTAATCCGTCAGGTTCAACGCAGTAATGGAACGATACTGGTTGATACAAAGCCTGAACTGTTGGCACATCCGATATCTCCAGAAACGGCTGCTGTCATGAAGAAGCTTCTGGCTCGTGTGACGGAAGATGGCGGTACGGGTGTGAAGGCGAGGGTTGAGGGGTACGAAGTTGCTGGAAAGACGGGAACTGCTCAGAAGCCGGTAAATGGCGGATATTCAAGTACCGCTTACACGGCATCGTTTCTGGGCTTCCTGCCGGTTGAAGATCCGGAGATTGCCATGGTTGTTGTTGTTGATGAACCACAACCTGTTCATCTTGGTGGTGCCGTGGCTGCTCCTGTTTTCAGTAAAATTGCAAATCAGGCTGTTAGATATCTTGATATTCAACCTTTCAAAGATAACAGAACCATAGCCAGAAAGAATGTTGTCGTGTCGTATAAAAATGCCATGCCTTCTCGGCATTTGGTTGTGGATAATTCTGGAATGGTAAAAAGGGATGGTTTTCAGGAATGAAGCTGAGTGCATTACTCAAGGATGTCCATTATTTGTCTGTTACAGGGCAAAAGGACGGTGAAGTGACTGGTGTGGCGTGTGACTCGCGTCAGGTCCGGTCGGGGTCTTTTTTCGTTGCCATCCCCGGGACGGAAAAGGATGGATGGTTGTTTTTAAAAGATGCTCTTGAGAGAGGGGCCATTGCGGTTGTTTCGGAACATGATGAACTGATCAATCGTGATGTATGCCATATATGTGTACAGGATGCCAGACAGGCTCTGTCTGATCTTTCATGCGCATTTTACAATCGCCCGAGTGATAGACTTCAGGCAGTAGGTATAACTGGTACCAACGGCAAGACGACAACTGCTTATATGAGCAGCAATATTTTACGGTTGGCGGGAAGAATGCCGGGCCTGCTTACCACGGTTGAATATCGTATAGGTGAGCGTACTATCCCTGCCGGACGTACCACTCCTGAATCACCGGCATTACAGTCTATGTTCTCCCAGATGATAACTGCCGGATGCAAGAGTGTCGTCATGGAAGTTTCATCGCATGCCTTGAGTCAGAAACGAACCTTTGGAATTGACTATGACGTTGCAGTCTTTACGAACCTGACCAGGGATCATCTAGATTATCACAAGACGTTCGAGCAGTATTTTGAGGCAAAACTGCTTTTATTTAAAGGTTTGGGCCATGGTTTAAAGAACGCAAAGGCTGTAATTAATGTTGATGATTCATGGGGCAGGAAGATCTCCGGCATGAATGACATAAAGGCCGGGATTATTACCTATGGAATGAATTCAGACGCAGTGGTTCGGGCTGAAAATATTGAGCTTACGGGGAGTGGTAGTGTGTTTCGTGTGATTACTCCATGGGGTGAGAGGCAAATCCAGCTTAAACTGCTTGGACGATTCAATATAAGTAATGCTCTTGCAGCTATTGCCTCGTGCGGATCTCTTGGTGTCGGTATGGATACGATCGTAGAAGCTCTCGCAGGTGTGTCCAATGTTTCCGGCCGTCTTGAGCAGATTTCTTCCAATAGGGGGTTCCAGGTGTTTGTTGATTATGCCCACACTGACGATGCCCTTGAAAACGTCTTAAAGACGCTGAGGGAAATCACAAAGAACAGGTTGATTGTTGTATTTGGATGTGGCGGCAATCGGGATAAGACCAAGCGGTCAGAGATGGGTAGTGTCGCTGCGCGATTTGCTGATTATTCTGTGCTGACATCTGATAATCCAAGAAAAGAAAACCCGTCAGAAATAATAACTCAGATTCGAGAAGGTTTTGACGGCGTACAAAATTATGAAGTTATTGAGGACCGCGCTGAGGCCATAAAGAAGGCTATCACGATGGCCGGGAGCGGAGACGTGGTCCTTGTCGCCGGTAAGGGGCACGAGAATTTTCAGGAATTTTCAAATACGTTGATATCGTTTGATGATCGACAGGTTGTGAAAAGGTATTTGTGATGCCAACTTTTCTCGGCAAACAACTGGCTGAGTGGTGCGGTGGCGTATGGGAACCTGCCTGTCCAGAGCGTGTCGATGGGGTAAGCAATGATACCCGTACGTTGTCACGCGGAAATCTCTATTTTGCCCTGACGGGTAAGAATTTTGATGGACATGAATTTCTTCAGGCGGCATTCGATAAAGGTGCTTGTGGTGCCGTGGTAAAGAAAGATCTCAAGATTGACTATTCGGCTGGCCAACTGCTCAAAGTTGATGATCCTGAAAAGGCGCTACGTGATATTGCTGCGGCCTACAGGATTCATGTTGGAGCTGAAATTATTGCAGTGACGGGAAGTGCCGGGAAATCGACGGTAAAGGAAATGACTGCGCGTGTCCTTTCGTCGGCTCTTCTGACGGCCAGCACGCGTGGTAACTGGAATAATTCGATAGGCCTCCCTCTGAGTCTGTTGTCAATGGATAAATCGACAAAGGTGGGTGTGTTTGAACTGGGAATGAACCATCCAGGTGAAATTGAAGGACTATGTAAGATTATTCGGCCAGATTGGGGAATTATTACGAATGTGGGTCCAGTACACATCGAGTTCTTTGGTTCGGTAGAGGCGATAGCCAACGAAAAGGCATCGCTTTTGAAGAACGTACCGAAGGATGGAATGGTTGTTCTCTGTTCGGATGGCGGTTTCTTTGAATTATTCAAATCCTTGTCGACGGCAAAAGTGATAACCATTTCGGCCGGTAACAACGCTGATTACAGATGTATTCGGATAGATCACGTAAAGAACGAAGCCGTAATAAATGAAAAGAAAACGGGGGATAATTTTGTTTATCGAACGGTTCTGCCTGGTGTCCATAATGTCATAAACGCGATGTTTGCGATTGCTGTCGGTCGCGCGCATGGAGTTGAGTGGAACCAAATCCGGGCTGCGCTCGAAAGTTATGTTCCTCTCCCGATGCGATGGGAACAGCAGGAAGTCCGTGGCATCAAGGTGATAAATGACGCTTACAATGCGAATCCTTTAAGCATGCGGGTTGCTATCCAGACATTTGGTGAGCAGAAGGTTGATGGTGATAAGTGGCTTGTGCTGGGAGGAATGCTTGAGTTGGGGGAGAAGGAATTTGATGAACATTTCTCTCTGGGTGAATTTATTGGTGGAAAAAACTGGGCAGGGATTGTTGCGGTAGGACGTTTGGGTGAATTTATCGCTCAAGGTATTGAACGTGGTGGTTTTGATAAAAGCCTTTTATTCATGTGTCGCGATAACGATGAGGCGGGGAGATTGATTGCAGGCAAGGTGAAGCAGGGTGATGCAATTTTTCTGAAAGCTTCAAGGGGTATGCATCTGGAAGAGATTTTGGAAAAGCTATAGACAGGAGGTTGAAGCATGAACAAATCCGTTGATGGCAGCGACAAAAAAGTTCAGGCGAACGGGATGTTATTGCAGGGTCCGGATATAACTGCGGGCAGGAAGAATTTGTTGTCTTCAATCTGGGGGGGGCGTAATAAAATTGTTACTACCACTCTGATGCCAAACGGCGATCCTCCTTCGCTTATGCTATGGGGCGCAGAGGAAGATATGGGTGAGAAGCGATATACAATGGGGCATAGCAGGGTATAGGGTGACAGTTGAGTAAAGGACAGAAATTTTAATCATGTTTTATTATCTGTATATGCTTTCCGACTGGGTATCTGAATTCAGGGTGTTTCGCTACATCACGGTGCGGGCTGTGTTTGGAGCGGGAACTGCATTTTTTCTGATTCTTGTCCTCGGTCCGTGGGTTATTAAAAAGCTACGAACATTGAATATAGGCCAATATGAGAGGAAGGAAGAAGCGCCTCCTCTTTATGTTCTTCATGGGAAAAAGGAAGGGACGCCCACGATGGGTGGATTGATGATTATTGCGGCCATTATCATTTCCACTTTTTTGTGGGCGATCCCTTCCAATCGTTTTATCTGGATTGTCCTGGCAACGATGTGTTTTATGGGACTTGTTGGTTTCTGGGATGATTATACAAAAGTTGCAAAGAAACATTCAAAGGGTGTCAGGGCAAGGACTAAATTTTTTGTTGAAGTGGCTTGGTGTGTAATTGTCATGATTGTCCTTGTAAATCTGCCCGAGACTAAAGGCAAGGCCTGTCAATTAATGGTTCCTTTCATGAAAGAGCCTTTGATTACGGACATGGGCGTTGTTTTGGGTTTTCTTTTTATGGCTTTGGTGGTTATTGGCGCATGTAATGCAGTAAATCTGACGGATGGGCTGGATGGTTTAGCTATTGGATGCAGTGCTTCGGTCGGATTCTCCTATTTTGTTATGGCGTATGTTGCCGGACATTCGGCTTTTGCTGAATACCTGAGAATTCCTTACATCAGGGGTGCGGGAGAGCTCGCTGTTTTTTGTGGATGTCTACTTGGCGCATGCTTGGGGTTCCTTTGGTACAACTGCCATCCCGCCAAAGTATTTATGGGAGACACTGGGAGTCTGGCTATTGGCGGTTCTCTTGGAATGGTCGCGGTTCTTGTCAAACAGGAGATAACGCTGATAATTGTTGGTGGAGTGTTTGTAATGGAGGCGATGAGTGTTATTCTCCAGGTGCTATCCTTCAGGTTGCGGGGCAAGCGGATTTTCGCAATGGCACCGATTCATCATCATTTTGAGATGAAACAATGGAGCGAAACGCAGGTAACGGTAAGGTTCTGGGTACTGTCCATCATCTTCGCCCTTCTTGGAATTTTGACGATGAAAATACGTTGATCTATCTATGATGGGTGTTTTGTCTAAGGTTTTCTTTCTATGTACAATACGGCATTAGTCATGGGGCTGGGGGTTAGTGGAGTTGCAGCAGCGGAGCTGTTGTTGAGCGAACGATCTCAGGTCACAGTTATTGATGCAGCTGATAACCTCGGGCTGCGTAAAGAAGCTGCTAAACTTCGTAAGAAAGGTGCACATGTCATATTGGCTGCTCATTCCGTTCCGGAAGGTGTTTTTGATGTTTGCATAGTGAGTCCAGGAATCAGGTCTGATTCAGACTGGGTTCGAGTAGTTGAAAAGCGGGGGATCGAGGTACTCTCTGAGCTTGAGCTCGGAGCAACAAGGTGTGCTTGCCCGATGCTGGCAATTACCGGGTCAAAGGGTAAGAGTACAATGGTAAAATTTTGCGGCGATGCATTGGCTTTGGCAGGTAAGCGTGTCGAGATCGCCGGCAATTACGGACCTCCTCTCTGCGGTGTGGTAATAAAGAAGAGGACTCTTGATTGGGTTGTTGTGGAGGTTAGTTCATTCCAGTTGGAGAGGGTGAAGAGTTTCAGGCCGGTAGTCGGGGTCTTGTTGAATGTTCAGCCTGACCATCTCGACCGGCATGGAAGTATGGCTGCTTATGTTGGTATGAAGGCCGGAATGTTTAATCGTATGATACGGGGTGATTTAGGTGTTGTTCTGGATGAGAATTTATCCCTGATAAAAAAACTGAGCAAAGGGGCGAATCGTTGGTTGTCTTTTGGGCTATCGGATAATGCTGATTATCAATATCAGGATGGAAAAGTTTTCTTTAAAACAGTTGGAAGAGGCAGAAAGGCCGTGGATTTTCGTGGTACTATTTTTGCGAATGAAGTGCTGGGCTTAATGACAGCGGCCGCAGTAGCTGTGTTGCGAGTCTGTGGTGTTGGGGCTCAACTTATTGAGAAGGTAGCAAGAAAGTACAAGCCTCTTCCGCACAGGATGCAGATAGTTGCCCGAAAGAAAGGGGTTGCATTTATCAATGATTCCAAGGCCACAAACCTTGCTGCGCTGGCTGCCGGGATAAAGATGTGTAATGGGCCAGTGAGGCTTATTGCAGGTGGTCTTTTAAAGGAAAGTAAGCTTAATTTTGTCAAAAAAACGCTGGTAAATAGGGTGGCTCGGGCTTATCTTATCGGAAAAGCAGCAAAACAGATGGAAAACGAATGGGGAAGAAGTGTTTCTTGTGTCCAATGCGGAAATATTAAGACAGCAATAAAGTCTGCGTGGAGTGATGCAAAATCGGGTGATTTTGTGCTTTTATCTCCAGGTTGTGCAAGTTTTGATCAATTTGAGGATTTTGAGGATAGAGGCAGGCAGTTTACTAGAGCAGTAAAATTATTAAAATAATGGGAGGAGCAGTTAAATGAGAACGCCGTTGCTGGTTGGGATTGTTGTTACAGTACATTGTGTCGCCGTAGGTTCTGCCATTTTAATTCAGGGATGCAGAACGACTAGGCTGCCGAAAGCGGAGCCGGTTGTCGTGACAGAAACAGCAGACGTGCAAAAACCTGCACCTGTACCTCAGATTGTACCGCCTCCTGTTGTTGAATCTCCAAAGATAGAGTCGGCTGTATCGTTGGACACCACGACTTACGTTGTGGCAAGTGGCGATACTCTCTCGGTGATTGCATACAAGTATGGGCTCAAGATGCCGGAAATCATGGCGCTTAATACGATGACTAACCCCAACAAGTTAAGAGTTGGCCAGAAGCTTATGTTGCCCGGCAAAATCAACATTGCTGCGCCAAAGCGTCAGATTAAGAAAAAACAGAAAGTTGAAGAGTCTGCTGTTGTTAAGATTGAAGGGGCTGCGGAGTATACGGTTGAACCTGGTGATTCTCTTTCTGTCATAGCTGCAAAGTACGGAACGACAATCGCTGCAATTAAAAAAGCTAATGGACTCACTTCGAGTGCCTTGAAGGCCGGTCAGAAACTGATGGTGCCCGGTGCTGAGAAGAAAGAACAAGAAGAAGCTGTGGAAACACCGGCAACTCCGACCGATATACCCGCTCCTGATGCAATGGCCCCGGCTCCTGCAACTGTCCCTGCGGATGCGACAATGTCCGCGCCTGCTGCAGGCGCGTCTGTGCCCGAGCCGGCTGCAGCTCCGGTTTCTGCGCCAGCTCTTGAGCCGGTTCCTGCCGCTGTTCAGGCTGCTCAATCAGCCATTGATGTTCCTGCTGCACCAATGAAGGCTGCAACTACCCAGACTTACACAGTGGAACCAAATGATGATCTGGTGAAAGTTTCCAAAATGTGGGGTGTCAGCGTGGATGAGTTAAAGAAGTTAAATGGTCTGGCTGATACAACCCTTAAGCCAGGGCAGGTTCTTCGAATTCCTATAGTGGAGTAGTAATGCGAAAAACGTCCAGCACGATGGCGGTCATCGTACTGGCCCTGCTGTCAATAGGGATCGTCATGCTTGCCAGCACCAGTACCGTAAAGGGTGCTACAAGTTTTGGTGATCCCCATTACTTCCTCAAGCGACAGCTTATATGGCTGTTTATTTCTCTTGTTGCGGCAGTGGTCTTTGTGCGTTTTGACTATCACTGGTGGCAGAAGGCCTCAATGCCTCTTTCTGTCTTTGCCGTGATTCTGCTTGTTCTGGTTTTTGTTCCGGGAATAGGCCTTAAAATTGGCGGTAGTCACCGGTGGTTGCGTCTTGGACCGCTTAGTTTCCAACCTTCTGAGTTTGCTAAATTTGCAAGTATTGTTGCGGTCTCTGCCTGGATGGTAAAGGCAGGCAGGAAAGTTGCAAATTTTAAAGAAGGTTTAATGTATCCGCTTATAGGAATAGGGATCATATTGGCGCTTACCATGCTTGAGCCGGATTTCGGTACGACATTATTAATAGGAATGGTGAGCATGCTCATAATGTTTGTTGCTGGAACGAGGTTTAGTTACCTGTTTGCAGGTTTTCTGCTGGGATTATGCGGCTTTATTCTCGCAATTATGCGAGACCCAGTCAGGTTAAAGAGAATTCTTTCATTTTTGTGGCCGGATCAGTTTTCCTCCGGTGCCTACCATTTGATGCAGTCTAAAATTGCATTTGAGCTGGGGGGATTGTTTGGAAAAGGGCTTGGTAATAGTCTTCAGAAACATCTATATCTTCCTGAAGCGCATACGGATTTTATACTCGCTATTGTTGGCGAAGAACTTGGTTTCTTTTTTACGCTGCTGGTTGTTCTTCTGTTTATGGGAATTCTGATTTGTGGCATGATGATTACTTATAAAGCACCTGATCCGTTTGGTAGATTGCTGGCATTCGGGATAACAATGATGCTGGTCCTTCAGGCTGTTATTAATATTGGTGTTGTGACTGGTTGTCTTCCAACCAAGGGGATTCCTTTACCGTTCATCAGTTATGGAGGATCAAGTATGTTGATGGCCACGGTAGGCATCTGTGTTCTTATAAACATTGCACAACATGTTGGTGATGAGTCTGTCGATGATCATACAAAAATTATCAAGGATAGTGCCCATGTTTTCTAATGTTGAGATCTCCATGGGCGTTCCTGCATTGGGTAAACAGTAATATTGACGCCGCTACCTGAAAAGATAATATAAACAACGTTGATTTATGAACTTGTCTGGAAATCTGGCTGTTTCTTTTGTCATTTCTGTTGCTCTTCATGGAGTTGTCGTGTTTGGGGTGGCAACTCTCGTGATGGTTGGTACAGCTGACGTTGTGCCAGGATTCAAGCAGGGGATTTCCAGTGTTATGATAACCCTTGATGAGCATGCCGTTCCTTCACCTGCGCCGTTGCAGAAGATTCCAAAGAGTGCATCCAAGCTCTTGGATAAAAAAACTGAAGTTATTGTAAAATCAAAGATAGAACCGGTTAAGGCTATTATTCCTACACCTCCGATTCAACAGGCAAAAACAGTGTTGCAGAAGCGCGAGGAACCAAGGCCTGTTGTTGCCATCAAGCCAGACGATGATAGTGCCAAGTCAGCAGAGGAGTACAGCATTTTGGAAGACGATATGTATCATGGAGATGTTTACCCCGATGAAGTGGAAGATGTTGCATGCAATGAAAAGATTGAAGAATCAGATGAATCCGTGAGCAGTGAGAAGACTGAAGAAGGAGTCCAGTCTTTTGCAAATACTGAAAGTGTAGTTGATGTTCGTCCATCCTATCCCCTTGGCGCACGCATGCGAGGGGAGGAGGGGGTTGTGGTTGTGCGGGTGACTGTCAGTCCCTCTGGCAGGGCGGAGAATGTTGAGATAATGAAATCAAGCGGTTATGCGGCTCTTGACGGTTCTGCAGTTAGTGCTATAAAAAAAGCACGTTTTGTAGCCAAGAACGGCGGGAGTATTAACGGTGGAAAAGTTACATTGCCGTTTCGTTTCAAGCTGGTGAATTAAGTCCGGTTTTTGCTGTAGCCTCTGATTAGTCTGTTTCTTGTCTCAAGTCAGTTTTTCTTTGTCGGGGAAAACCTTACAAGGCGATAGGGTTTACCCTGACATACAAATTCCCGATGAAGTGATATATTCCCGGGTTGAATATGGTCTAACGAAGGGGGAGTTTATCACATGCTTGCACAAGTTTATTCCGGCGCGGTATATGGTGTTGATGCTTATTCTGTGGAGATAGAAGTTAATGCCGGATATGGGGATCCTGCGGTTGTAATTGTAGGCTTGCCAGATACTGCTGTTAAGGAAAGTAAGGACCGAGTTCATACTGCAATATCAAATTCCGGATTCAAGCCACATGTCGGCCGTACTACCGTCAACCTTGCGCCAGCTAACATTAAAAAGGAAGGACCTCTTTATGATTTACCTATCGCGATAGGAATGCTAGCGGCACAAGGGGAGATAAGCGATGCGGTTCTGGGCTCTTATTGTCTTGTTGGGGAGCTTGCCTTGAGCGGCGAGGTTCGACGTGTCAAAGGTGTTCTTTCTATTGCAATGAGAGCAAGACTGGATGGTCGTCGTGGAATCGTTGTTCCGATAGACAATGCAGA
>MHBM01000010.1 GCA_001804885.1 Lentisphaerae bacterium RIFOXYA12_FULL_48_11 | reverse complement strand
ACGATCTCGCGGAACAGCGCCTCTCTCTTCTCATAGAATCTCGGCCTCTCGGCAACACGTTCCTCATACGCGGCATTAACGCTGATGATGAATGCCTTGAACAGGAGTGGCACGAGATCGCTTTTGGCCGGGTAACTCCGGTTAAACGCATCAACTATCGAAAGCGCCAGAGTTGCGAGCCGGAAGAAAGCATCACCGGTGACTGTGAGTTTGCCCCCGACATCGTCGAGCGAGCGGAAGAATGGCTCCACCATGAAGAACTGTACACCGGTAACCAGCTTGTCGAGCGTGATCGCCGATTCGAGAAACTCCGGAAGAAAGGCAATGTTGAGTACAGTGAGCCTCTCCTTCGGCCCTATGACATAATTATGCGGAAGTTCGTTGTTGAGGAAAACTATATCCCCCGCCCTTACCGGGTAAATATTATCACCGATCCTGTGTTTAGCCGCACCTTCGAGAATAAAAGAAAGCTCAAAGAAATTGTGATAGTGCGCACCCCACACTGTTTTAGAAGATGGATAGCGGACCTGCGGGAAACAGCCGAGAGCACGGCCCTTATCTGTAAACGAAAGGCGCCCACCCAATCCCCGCCCACCTTCAACAGACCGGATATTCTTTCCAAGCGTAAGAACCTCTTCGTTAATACGCTCGAGATCATGGCCTTGAAGCAGCCTGTAGGCAGACAACAGTTTCGACTTTGTTTCTTTCCTTGCGCTTGTTTTCATTTGCCCAACCTGCATAGCCGGAACCAAGAAGTCTACTGGTAGGGATGAGCCGCTGGCTCATCCGTGGACGACCCGGCGGGTCGTCCCTACCTCATTCCAAATCTTGATCACTTTGTTTAACATCTTTTCAATAAGGAACTAACCTGCCGCTGCCGGTATCGACTTCTTTAATTTTCCCATCAGTAATTGCTTTAATAGTAAACTTATATCCACCATCAGGAGCAAGCGTAAAAAAGCCGACATGAAGCGCTTTGTCATGAAAAACTGCCGGGACAGGTGGTTCCGTGTTCAGCATGCCATCCTTGTCCGGTGACGAACCTGGTCCAATGACAAATTCCTGTATTCCATTTGCTGCAGCTGCTGATTTCCCTTCAGAATCCAGCGGATCATACCGTTCATATACGTGATTGTGGCCGTTGAAAACCAGCGCTGGACCATGTGCATGAATTACATCCCAAAACGGTTTCATTTTCCCGTCACCGCAATGCTTGGCCTTGGAAAAAAGAGGACGATGCCAGTAGGCAATCACGGGAGCACCAGGCCGGGCAGCAAGATCTTTCCTGAGCCATTCGATCTGATTGGCTGCAGACTCGTCTTTACCTTTAACGTGGAAAGCCTCGCTGTTGAGACTCACAAAATGCCAGCCGCCGAGATCAAATGAATAGTACATATCCGGTGCATGAGCTTTTTCCTTCCAGAAACTGCAATATCCGCTGAACGGAGGAATGGATCTTTTGTCATGATTACCCGGGCAAGGATATAGAATGGATAAAATGCGATCATAAGTACCTTTATACAGCTTTCCATATTCACCCAGAGGCGTAGCTGCCGTATTGCATGTATCGCCGGCAATCAATACCGCCTTGACCGACCCCTGAGCAATAATCAGATCGGAAACCTGCTGGGAAGATTTCTTCCCGGCCAGGTCACCAATGACTGCTATGGTAATTGAGGAGTCTGCCTGCCCCGTTCCAACACCATCCTGTGCAGGGACCGGCATAGATGACATCAACAGGACAACAAACGAAAGGACTATTCTTAAAATCTTTCCCCTCATGATCTGCCACCTCGCGACATTTATCTCATCAAAACACAAGCCTGATTCAGTGTCAAAGAAGATACACTGGGGACAGTGTACTCTACAAAAGAGCATTTTTATCTGCGTTAATCCTGTCATTCGACAGGACAAGTCTGAGGTTACAAATCTTTGTCTTTTCTGTAGCGTCGGCTGTCATCAACCGAAATAAATTAGTAACTGTTATTCAGATTTGCCGGATCTTGAAACGATCTTGTCATCTTGGATCTGCAGCCAGGCAAGCGCATCGCCAACAACTTTCTCTATAACAGCCCGCTCGAGATGGTCGTGCGGACTGTCATACCACAGTATCTGCTTCGGTTCGCCGGCCGTCCCGTAAAGGGCATCAACAGCAGATCTCGCTATGAGTTCATCATTATTCGCATTCTGGAAAAGAAGCGGACGCGGCGCAATCCGATCGATATGGTAAATCGGATCAAACGGACGCAGGAACGAAGCGACCGCAGGCGCAACAACCTTCATCCATGAATACTTTTCGTCCAGTTTGCTGCGATAAGGGCTTTCCGCCGCCATCTTCTGGAAGTCACCAGCAGCCAGCGTGAATATGCCCGCAGGCAACCGCTGGTCATAAGCCATGACCGAACACCCGGTCATTGCCCCGAAGCTGGCACCCCAGAAATAGATCCTGGCCGGGTCAATGTCAGGCCGCTCGGAAATCACATCAACAAGCCTGCGGGTTTCCTTGATGGTCAACACAATCCTGTGCCTTAACGCCATGACCTCCTGTAAACGATTGACCGATTCCTTGCGGCGCCTGCCGCGCCCATATTGCTCCGGCACAAACAGAGCAAAGCCTGCCTTTGTTACGGCATTGGCCACATCATCCCTGTCCGCAAAGTTCATCTTCATACCTATTCCATATAGAAGGATAATGGCAGGATACCTGTTTGTATTCCCTGCGGGCACCAACGTAAGCACTGGCACTTCTTCACCAGGACAACCTTCAAAGGAAAATTCCTCCCGGATGTAGTTGGTCCTATTGCTTGAACTTATTTGCTTAACGTTCAGGGGATGGCTCCGGTCATATGTCTTCAAATCACGAAAAGTCACGCAATCGGAAATCCACTTGGCCACAACACTACAAGCAACAGTAAGAACAACAACCCACAGGAAGATTTTCAGTTTGCGGTTCATTTTGGGTTTGCAGCAACATCGAATAGATCAGCCCACTCGTAAACTGCCGCGGGCTGATCACACGCAGGTTCTTTACGCGAGGCATTGTTCACCCACGTGCGGAGGTCCTGCGGCTCGAAAACAGCATTATGAAGATTCGAGCGCATTGCCACCGGCCGCTTGATAATCTCAAGAAGTTTTCTTGCATCGATCTTCCCATAACTTTCGCGTACCCGTTTGACCAGGTTCTGGTAACGGCTCCCGGCCGACAGCAACACCGCATTCTCAACGGCCTCAGGAAGCAGCTCAACCGCCTGGCCGGACCTCACCACTTCAAGTTTCTCAGGCGTAGCAGCAACACCAACGGCATCGGGAATCTTTGAATCACTGATGACATAGTAGTAGTGACAGGTACGGCGCCGGTCACGCATATATGCAATAGTTTCGTCAAGCGTACTGGTGTGTTCCAGCGCGCCGCGGAGCAGGAAACTCATCGGCGTCCCGTCCCACAACCCCTCGCCCCGCCCGCCCATTTCGCCGATAGCTATTTTCTTCTCATTCATCCCAGTAACAGAACCGATGAATCCCGCATAGCCGACATTGACGAAACGATTCACGCCGTCTCTCTCTACGGCAATGACAACCGCCTCGTCCTGAAGGCCAACATCCGTCATGTAATCAAGAACCCTCACATGAAGCAGTTGCCCATTGCTCGTGGCCTTGCCGAATAGTGCCGCTCCACTGCAGTGGAAGAACTCGGGAAAAATGTTGCCCACCTGGACTTCGGTCACGGAAACTCCCGCCCCTTCGGCCAGCCCTTCCATTTCCTCGAAATAGGCTGGATCAACATACGGCCTCTGGCGCTCAACCAGCTTGCGGGCCTCATCAAGGAACCATTTACCCTTTTCCATTGAATAATAAAGCCCCACACCGTAAACGACTCTGGCATACATTCGCCGAGCACTTTCAGCCAGCAGCTTACCGTGCTGGTAACCGAGCTCACGCGGTGTACCGCGCAAGCTGAGCACACGGTTGCCGTTGCGTACCCGTAACTTCCCTTTCCCGCAGACCTGTTCGCTGTCCACTTCTTTCCTGACAGGCTGAAGCCGGATCGCTACGATCCTCAGAATCGCCGAAAAACTGCTATCCACCTCGTGATCCTTGATTACAGCGGTAACAACCTGTGGCGGTTTTAACTCCTCATCATCTGCGCCATTCAAATGTTTCTTTGCAACACTCACCAGCCAGCTGGAACTTGAACGCGGCGGCCGGAAATCAACCTTGCGCAGCTCACCGCAACCTGTCACAAGAGCAATTCCGCCCATCAACCTGATCCGCCAGCAGAACTCACCGCCAATACGTTCAACTCCTGTTATGAAGGGATGCAGAAAGAGATTGGCCTTCAGCCGGGTACCCCATGAAATACGTGGTATGGCCGCAGACAGTTCACTTAATGCCTTGCGGGTTTCTGCCCACCCGGCATCATCAGCAGAAAAATGTGTTTCCTTGTCCGGTGCGGATACATGCAACTTGCCGTCATAATGGACATTTATGCGGATCTTGTTGGCTGGCGAAGCTAATTTCAGAGCCGCCTTGTCATCATATACGGCCACGCTTCCCTGGAAATGCTCGCGCGGCTTGTCGCTGTCTTTTTTCTTCTCAGAAACAGCTACGGACAGAACCCCTTGCTCAACCGGCCAGGCCGGTTTGGACAAACAGGCAAGAGTCCTGTCGACATTGTGCCAGAGCAGACAGCATGCAATCAGCCAGTTGACAAGAACAAGCACAACAACGGGTACCAATACCCATTTAAACAGACGTGACAGTTTCTCTTTCATGACCGAGGAGAAAGCTTCCAAATATTCACCACCGAAGCAAGACGCAAAGCATAACTGTACTAAGGACAGGTACGAACGGCTCTAAGATAAGCACGTTGCCCAGAAATCTTGGCTTGCATCCTTTTATTTTTTTGACATTAACAACGCCACAAATCAGCGGTGCGGCTTGCCGCTGGGAGCTTCACTTTGTTGGGTCTTTGATTTCAGGCGTTCTCGAATCTGCTCGAATTGTTTATCCATACCTTCGCCGACAGACCATCTTTGAATTTCTTTGAGATCAATATGATTATGCATGGCTACGGCAACGGCCTGGTCGAGACACTGCTGATCGTGATCGTGATAGAACCATGTAAGTCTGTCTTTGACGCAGTCGGTCGGCGATATGATCCTGAGTATTCCTGTGGTTGTTTTCAGCTCAAGGATTACCTTAACAGGCTCTTCGCCTACGGCAGGGGGACCTTTGGGAAACTCGACAAACAGTTCGGTGTCCGGGTGTTTAAAATATCGGCCATCTTCGGAGAAACCCAGATCGTTCATTGCCTCGCGAATCGCTCTGCGCTTGGGCGCCATTAACGAGGTGTGTATCATATCCAAGTCCATTGATAAGTATTTCCCATGGCTGTAGATCGAGACGCATGCACCGCCGGACAGGACAACATCTATGCCTTTGATACGCAGGTGCTCCTGTATGAATGCACCAAGGTCTGCCCTGTCCATTTTGCTGATTGATTTCACAATGGTTTCCCTCGGCGTCTGGGCCTGCGTCTGTTCATTACGAGTTTTTCCTTCAAGTCGTCAGGACAGAATGTCATCACCTTGACAAGCAGGCTCTTGAGTTCTGTCAGGTATGGACAACGCGGGTTGAACGAATACAGCCTTGTGCGGCCGACAGACCGGCTGCGAAGAATGCCTCCGATTTCGAGCCTGTCCAGTTGGTTACGAATAGGTCTGTAGTCCACGGCGAAGAATCGTGCGATCTCGCGCGGGTAACCTTCTTCGCGGACCGAAATGAATAGCAAGACTTGTTCGCAACTTCTTGAACCAACCAGTGTTTCCAACATTTGACACGCTCCCATACTCAAAAATAACTGATGCTCTATGTGCATCACATGATGTACTATTTGCATCAATGTGCATCAGGTATTTTAAATATGCAAGGCTAATCTCAATGACAAACCGAAAGCATAACCCCGCCAGAGGCAGGCATGAACAGTACTAAGATAAGTATGTTGCCCTGGAATCCTGGCTTGCAGCCTTTTAGGTTTTCGACAATCACAACGCATATGTTCAGATGGTTCCAGACCCGCGCTCGACGCGGGATGGCGAATCACCCGCAAAGTCTGGTTTGGCGCTTTCTCTTCTCGTACTTCAGGACTCTTCTTTTACCGTCCTTAGTCGTGAGTGTGGCAATTTGGAGGGTGTTTCTTTTACCTTCTGAATAAGCCTTGGCGACGCATCTCGCTACATGCTCACGTTTGAAAAGCGTTGCCTGATCGATTGACATTCCGTAACCGTCGCCCGATACATCGAGCCAGAGACGCCAGCGGCCGTTCCCGCAGATGTCCGAAAACACTGCGTACCGCAAAGGATTATCTGAGTCTGTGATGCGTCTCTTAATCTCTCGCCGCCAAGCCGGAGAGAGAGGCTCAACGTCCTCGATGATTTTATTTTGCTTCGAAGTGGTCATGTCAATCTCTTCTTCATAAACCGAACTTCAACACCTTGTCAGGCTACTTTGGATTCTTTGAGTTCCCATCCGGGGAAGACAAGCACAGCGGGATGGCAGTTGAGTGCCCTTGCGAGGATTTTTGCCCTTTCTACGCCGATTTTGATCCGGTCATTCTCAATTCCGGAGATTGTGGATTGGGGAATGCCGGTAAGTTTTGCGAGTTCAGCCTGGCTGAGCTCTTGAAGTTCACGAACAATCCGAACTGATTCGCCGACAGAAACCTCGACAGTCTTCTTTGCTTTTCTGTAATTCTTCATTTTATTGCCTCCTGTAATCATGAGGGGTTATATCAATCACCTGGACATTTATTTTTTCTCTCTCCACCTGGCAGCCCAACGACCTGTATGAGGTTCGAGGTGAACCGCTGGGTTCACCGAGCAACCTCCATGTGTTTGTTCGGCAATATTTCTTTTGTGCTTAATGTAACGGTTCTTGTCCGAGTATGTAGTAAATAATAGTTCCGTCTGAGCAGACAAAGACGTTGAAAGATCCTTCTGGGTGATTCTTGAATTGAATATCCTGTCCAGTAGCCAAATCGAAGCACTGTAGGCGGATTACAAAAGAATTTCGCACATCTGCACTATAATACAATCGCTTCCCTTGGTAATCGTGTAACTCAAACCAGGAGGATGGGTCATTGGGTTGTGTGGGCAATGATTTTAGAACTTCTGATTTCTTAGATGCCAAAGAAAATCTCATCAGTTTATCATCCATTATGAATGCCAAAGCATCATCTTCCATGCTCCACTTCGGCGCTCCGTAGAGGGCCGGAATTCCAAGTTCAGTCGCTGCGACTTCTTTCATCTCATGCAAATCCAAAATTCTGAATGGCCCACGACTCTCATACCTGTCAATTCCTTCCCAATACGCCAGATACCGTTTGGAGTGAGATAATGCGAACTTAGAAGGTTGCAGATTCTTGCAAAGGAAGTCTAATTTAACCGTCGAAGTTTTGACGTCAATCAGCATCAACCTAGCATCGGGCTTTTGATATCCATCCACTCCTACCAGTAGATCCCTGTCTGAGACCCACCACAGCCACGCCAAGTCGTTCCCATCTTTTGCAAGTTTCTTTGCCAACACCTTACGTTCGCCAGTGTTTTTATTGAAATAACAGAGGTCATTCTCGTTCGTCTCTGATGGTCCCTTGATATCCAAATATGCGACGGAGCTGCAATCAGGGGATATGGCACCACCTTGACATGCACCGTAACCACAGTCCGCCCATCCATATTCCCTGAATTTTGGGAAAGTTGTCGTGACAAGCAAATGCCCGTCAAAATCATACGTGCGGATGAGATAGTTATCTTCAGTAGTTTTATTTCTTGTCATGTAGCGCAAAGTCTTATTTTTCTCGTCTACATGAAGCAGTACATTCGAATATCTTGAAGAGGACTTTACAAACACAGTACGGTCCACTCCGGGACTAATGATGCCAGCAACAGGGTAGGCGCAACCCGATAAAGTCATACAAGTGACAACCAATAATATAATAGTGTCAATGTGTTGTTTCATAACCTTGATATTTTCTTTTTGTCTTCTCCAGCCGAACGATCGCCATCACCGGACGGTGGCTTCCACCGGTACGGTGCGGGGCGTGGTTCGGTGCTATTCTTTTTCTGAACTTTTCAGAATGTCATCTCCCGTTCCCCTGACTCCATCTCGACCTAGAGACAAGAGCGTGTAGTTTGATCCTTTTAATTCATAAACAAATTTGTGTCCCCAACTATCCATGAGTGGATCGCCATCAGAATATACAAAGAACTGTTTGGCAACAGGCAAAGATAGAATGGTTTCCAATGATTCAGGATAGCGGTTGCTTTGAGCTTTGCATTCGTTAAGAACGTAAGCAACACGCTCAAGCTTTGCGATGTTTGGATCTTTGCGTGACCCTTTGCTCATTGAAACCATCTTGGTGCATCCTAAGATGACAGCAATGACGATTACTGTGACCAATATATAGGACCATTTCATTTCTTATTTTTCACACCGAACAAAAGTATTAGGCTGAATTGAATTCGTTTATACGGACAAATCCCTGTATAAGCGAACACCTCCCGTCTTGTCTGTATCCTATCCGCAAAAGAGTGTTGAAAAAAGGGAAAAAGACAGGAAAGTTAGAACATATCAGCCCAGACAAACATTCTTCCGCCGATTGCGCCGATTACACAGATTTCAAGAAGAAGTTTCTACTAATCCTAAAAAAGAAAATATTCCCCCGTCTTCCATCAGCATCATCTGCGTAATCTGCGGATACATAGTCTTCTTTTCTTTCCTCAGTATTCATCTGCGGTTATTCTTATCTGCTTTCCTGAGTGACAAGAGAACGGCAATCTGGCAATTTCCGCACATGACCTACACAAAAATATCCTGTTCGTTATTATTCGTCCTGCTACTGTCAGCCCTTCCCGCCCTTTCCTTCAACGGCGAGAAAGTCACGGAAGGACCTCTTACACTGACGATCGGTGCAATACCCGATATAACCAACCGCGAAGCCGTTACAACAGTCTCTGTTACCCTCAGCAATTCCGGTACTGCGGCATTACCGGTCAAAGTCGAGATCGGCGGCCTCGCAGACGGCGGCAAACCCGCTAGCCAGAATCCACTAAACCTGGACGTACCCGCCAATGGCAAAACGGAAACACAATTTCAATTCACAATGGGTAAGGACAGCTATTCGTCCCTATACCCGGTCCATGCATATGCCAGCTTCAAAACCAGTGGCATTCCTGTCACCGCACATGCCATCCAGATCTTCGCGTGTGATTTTCCAGCTGCAACAACCGACTCGACAACCTTCGAGTCCGTACCCGTCCCGTCAATTGGCGCGCTGACTCTTTCTTCAGTCAAAACCCAGCGAGTTGCCTGGAATCACTTTGGCAAACCGGAAGAACTGCTGCCCGTCGGCTGGCAGGGAAGCGATGCCAAATCCGGCGCTAATTTTTCCCGGACATCAATGGCACGTGGCGAAACGAGAAATGGATTTTCGATGCACCCTCCCTACCGTGGCGGAGTTGGCACTATGTTCGCCGATTATAAACTCAAACTTCCCCCCACAACATCGCTCAAGTTTATTTTCTTCAACGCCATCAGGGACAACGCGGCAACCGAACCTAAAAGCGATGGAGTTACTTTCCGGGTTTGGGCAAACGACAAAATGCTTTACGAGAAACATACTGATTCCAAAACCTGGGTTCCGGGCGAGGTGGACCTTGGCCAGTATGCGGGTCAGGAAATACTTCTCCGGCTCGAGAGTCATCCCGGGCCGAAAAAGAATACAACATGCGATTCATGCTTCTGGGGCGATCCGACAGTGGTCGCAGGCAAGCCGCCCGAAACACTCTCAGATGCTGAACGTAAACAGCTGATCGACAATGCACGACAGGCCGTTCTGACCGGTAAAACATCCGTCAGGAATGGAAAAATATGGAAACTCAAAGGTGGCGCAGCGGCAGCATTCATACCCGGGAAAAACGGTATTATGGATGGATCTCTTGCCTTCGGATCCGGCGACAGGGTTGTTGTCTATGATGGTCTAAATGTGGCCATATCCCAGCATCGCGTCGGGGCCTGGCCGTCCGGCGTGGTTGTTGAAAACGTCAGCTTCAGTGAAACAGCCGGCAGGTTGCGTATTACCCACAAGCTGATGGTCGAAAACAGAAAGAGTGATCTTACCACAGAAATCTGGCCGGAAGGTTCCGGACTGAGACTAAAAATAAGTTCACCTGAACGCATAACCGACATCTCTCTTAACCAGGCAGACATGAAAACAAAATGTGTTTACTACGGACATGGATATGCCATTACGGAGCCTGAAACTTTCCGCGCCTCAGGCGGCGGGCACAACATGTCAACCAGCCATGTCGGCATGGATTTTGAAAACGGGCTTTCACTGCTAATGGCCAGTGACACACCTCCTGACAGCTTTGCAGTTGATCCCGCAACACGCCACTACTCGCTGCACACCCACCCTGACGCCATGCTCACATTCGTTCCCGGCGCAAAAAACATTTATGACTGTGCAGTCAAATATCGCCCGCTTTATGACAAGAAACCATCGGCTGGTGTCGCAGTAAAAGCCGGTAAATTCGTATTCGACTACTGGGGTGGCAAATACACGGACGACACAAAACTGATGCAGGATGCCTGGCAGTATGGACTGACCAACTCGTTTCTCATTATGCACGCATGGCAGCGCTGGGGTTACGATTACCGTCTGCCGGACATCTATCCACCAATGCCATCACTCGGCACACTGGAAGATATGCAGGGACTAAGCAGATTCTGTAATGAACGCGGTATCATCTGGGGCCTGCACGACAACTACATTGATTTCTATCCCGACGCCGATAACTTCAGCTATGACCACATCACTTTCACAGAACAGGGCAATCCAAAGCGCGCGTGGCTTAATGAAGGACGCGAGGCACAGAGCTACCAGTTCAGGCCTGATCACATCATGCCTTTCTTGAAAAGAAACCTTGATCTTATCAAGCCCACCCTTCGACCCACTGCCAACTTCGTGGACGTGTTTACATCTGCCAACAGTTTTGATTACTATGACCGGCAGGGTCAGTTCCATTCCCGTCTGGAAACAAGAAAATGCTGGGGCGAATGTTTTTCAACCATCCGCGACACTCTTGGAAACAACGCGCCGACCACATCCGAAGCAGGCAGTGACCACCTTATCGGCTGGCTCGATGGCGCTGATTGCCAGTTCCTTGAACTGAGTGCAAAACCGAAACGTTTCCACAACAACTTGACCTGCGCGGACTGGGAACGCGTACCGTGGTTCGACATAGTCAATCATACCCGCTTCGGACTGCACGGTGTCGGTTATTCCGGGCGCTACCAGGGTGACCGTTCACGCTACCAGCACGGCATTGACAGCGATGACTACCTTAGCGCCGAAATTCTTACCGGCCACGCTCTGATGGTTGACCTGTCCAGCGGATTGACAGGTGCCGCACGCAAATACTGGCTTGCCCAGGAAATCATCGAGAGTCTTGCATTTGATGAGATACAAAGCGTGGAATATGCCGATGGCAACATTCACCGCCAGACGATACGATGGAAATCCGGTGCTGTTGTTCATGTAAACCGCGACAACAGCGACTGGGCAATCGCCGGACATACCCTGCCCCAGTATGGTTATTACGCCAGGAACGGCTCCGTGGAATCGGCCATCGAACGAATCAATGGCGCGGCAGTGGAATGGTCACGTGGTCAGAATGGAACTTATGTGAACGGGCGTGGTTTTCATCCGGATCCACCGCTGGCCATTCAGCCCCAGGCTGAACGCGCTGAATATCTTGGCGGACGTGAATTCCGTTTTGTCTCAAGCTGGGACGTACGTGAACCGATTTCAAAAGATTTGAATATCCTTTATCAATTCACCGCACCCATGCCGGGACGCAGGACGGAATATGTCATTTCCGGTGGCGGTAAACCTGCCACGGTGACATCAAAATGGCAGGGCCGCATCACTACCGGTGATGGCTGGACAATAAAAATTCCAACAAACTGTCCGGCTGGAAAATACGAGGCGCTTGTCAGCCTGTGCGATCCAGGCAGGGGCCGGACACGGCGTTATCGTATGCTCGGCGATGAGGATTCAGAGAAACGTTACCGTGTCGGCACCCTTATAGTTGAAGGTAACAAGACAAACATCACGGGCGTAACCTTTCAAAAGCTGGATACACCTGAAGCTGTCACGGCAAATAATGAATATAATAAAGCAGAAACCGATTTCGGAACCGCGATAACCAAAGGCGCTTTCCGCTGTCAGAAGAACGGGAATAAGCTGCTTGTGACGCCGCTTCCAAAAGCGGAGGCATTCCAGCTGACATTGCGCCCGGAGAAAATTACAGGATACGCAGTAACGATCAAGGGTGTGGAAGCGATAAATCTCGAAGGCAGGAAGACCAGGGATGTTCCTTTCAAATCCGAGGGTAATAGTCTCGTATTTACAACGACAACAGGTGAATTTGCATACCAGGTTATATTTGAAGCCAGATCCCTGTTCCGCCGTCTGTTGAATTAATTTGCTTTATACAGGACCAATATTATTTCGGTTCCGTAAACATGACGGCCCTGTTACCATTCAAGCATTGTGGAATTGTCGGACAAGACTAACAACACTGTACGCAGGACACTGACACTGCTGTGGGCGCTTTCGGGTTTCTGTGTACTTGCCCTGGAAACGATATGGATGCGCGAAATAGCCCTGCGCGCAGGCAACACGGCTGTCGCCTCCACACTGGTAATTACCGTGTTCTTCGCGGCTGCGGCTCTGGGCAATTTCACTGGTGCACGGCTGGTCCAGGGCAGGAAAAATACACTGGTATACTACGGACGCTTCGAGGTCGCTTCAGCCCTGGCCGCCGCGGTAACGTTCGCGCTGAACCGCTGGCTCTGGTCCAACAATAGCGTGCTTCCTGAATCATGGGCCGGACAGATCCTGGCTGCCGTTCTTCTGGTCGGTCCGCCATCATTCTTCTCCGGCGCATCCTTTCCCGGCCTGGCAGAAACTTATGTTGAAGATGCGCATCACCGGACCTCCACGGGCGGCCGTTTTTACGGAATGAACCTGCTTGGCGCAGCGCTCGGCATAGCGGCAGGAGGCGTGTGGTTACCATACAAACTGGGTTTAGCCGGCGCATTTACCGTGGCCGCAATCCTGCAACTGGCTGGAGGACTGATCGCATGGCGCATCGCCTCGATCATCCAAACCTGCCCACCCGTAAACCGCAATATCGGAAACTTCCTTACGACTCCAAACTGGCTGGGTTGGACGCTGTTGGTCGTCTCAGGAATTCTATCTTTGTCGGTCCAGACACTGCTTATCGTATGGGCACGCCAGGTGCTTGAGGGCTCCGTCTATGCCGTGTGTGGTGTATTGACCGTATTCCTCGCAGGGCTCGGTGCGGGCGGACTGGCAGTCGCGGCCCTGCGTCGACGAGGCCGTTCCATCACAGACTTGCTTGCATATTCTTCCGGTGCATCCGGGCTCCTGCTTTTTGTCATGCCGGTTGTCGGTGCATGGTTGTGCGGACAGGAGATCATTCTTACCGCCGGTACTCTGGAAGGACTGTTCCTGCAGGCGGTTCTTGGCTGCGGACTAATCCTGTTGCCTCTGACCTTTTGTCTCGGTGGTGTATTTCCTGTGGCATGGGAATTGGTCAATACCCGGACAATCAGCGAGGGACGCATACTCGGTACCGCAATGGCTGTGAACAAGTTCGGAGCGGCTACTGGTACAGCGCTGGGTCTTTTTGCGATCATTCCGCTCTTTGGCCTCTCGCACGGCACGATCGTGCTCGGCTGGGGTTATCTTTTAATTACTTTTGTACCGCTACTCATTGCACATCGATTGACACTGAAAAACACGGCATGCCTGATCATTGTAACAGCGATTGGTCTTTCTCAAACACTGCGTCATGAAACGGTTCTTGGAACTACCAACGACGAGAAGGTTCTCGCCACATACGCTGGTGCCTACGGACCTGTTACGGTAGTCGAAAATAAAACAAGCGGTTCCAAGCAGATCCTGCTCAACAGCCGCCAGCGACTGAGCGGCACACGACGCGCTCTTACTGCACAGCGGATGCAGAGCTGGATTCCACTCCTGTTCTGCAGCAGACCGGAACGCGTCGTAACAATCGGCATGGCATCAGGCATTTCAGCAGCAGCGGCACTTGATTTTCCAATAAAAGAACTGCACTCAGTCGAACTGGTTCCTGAAGTGGTAACCGCTGCGCACGATCATTTTGGTGAGTGGAACACAAAACTCTTTTCAGACCCTCGCTCGCATGTTCACGTTGCGGACGGACGGGTTAAACTCGAACAGCTACCCGGTAAATTCGACGTAATTACCTGCGATCTCTTTTTCCCGATAGAGGATGGTACTGCTTTTCTTTATTCACACGATTTCTTCGAAAGCTGCCGCACACGGCTGAACGCGGGCGGGATTTTCTGCCTGTGGCTGCCATGTTACCAGCTTACACCTAAAACGGCAGGCATCGTCATCCACACCTTCTCGAAAGTATTCCCGTGTGCAATCGCGGTACGGGCTAATATCGATCCGCTACAGCCTGTTATCGGTTTGCTCGGCGCAAACAGATCGATACCGATGTCAGATGAATTTCTTACCGCCCGACTTGCTTCACCTGTCGGACAGACCCTTGCCGCACAGTCACCTTTCTTCCGTTCGGTTGACACAGTCAGGCTGCTGTTTGTGACTGATATTCACTCAGCCAGACCGGGTTTCGATAATTATGAATTGAACACCGATGATCGTCCGCTATTCGCCTACCTTGGCCCCATGCAGCCGCGCGGCAGGGAACGACTCATAGGTTTTCCTCTTCTCGACTGGATTGGTAAACGCGCATTGCGCCCGGCATATCCCTCGTGTGATTTCGGTACAACATCGCCGGAACGTGTGCTCACGGCCCTGCGGGCGGGCAATTATTCTTACGCCGCAGCGGCAGCAGCCATTTCCATTCCTGGTGATACACGTCCGGCCAGCGTTCGGGAACAGCAGGTTAACGGATATCTGCGACACGCCGAAGAGCTGTGGCCCGCGGCACGCGCAGTGGCCGGGATTCCTACGGAAAGCAAAGCCCCATAATACCGGCTGTATAAAGATCAACCAGTGTGGACGCATCTGCGATTAAGGTGTCCTAAACGAGCGCCGTACAGGTAGGGCGCGACCGCTGGGCGCGCCGTTATATAAATGCGGCGGTCGCAGCGCGACACGCCCTACCTTTGGAGGGGTCAAGCTACACCGCCCAAGGCGGCCCCGTCCTCCGTTAAATTCGTGGTTGGTGGCAGGCCCTAAACAAATGCACCAAATCGCAGATGCGCCCAACCAGCATTCAGTTCTTGTGCTTTGGTTATTGGATTTGCAAGACTCTGCTCAAGTTAACAGAAGGAGATCGGATTTGACACGAGAAATGGCCATACCGGGAACGCATGATTTGGTAATGGGTGTATTGTCACAGGAGACCCCCATGACAAATCAAACACACGTGTTGGACATCGGGGCAGGCGAAGGGGCCTTATCAGAAAGGTTGAAGAAAGCCGGCGCATCTGTAACTGCATGCGATTACGCGCCTGAACAGTTCAAAGCGCAGGGAATAGAATGCAGGAAGTGCGATAAATCCGGAACATTGCCTTTCCCTGATGGACAGTTTGATCTTGCAGTGGCCGTGGAAGTGCTGGAACACATCGATGGTCACGCCGGTTTCTTCCATGAAGTGGCCCGAATCCTGAAGCCGGGTGGACTGTTTTTATTTACAACCCCGAATATCCTGTCGCTCAAATCGCGCATTCAATTCCTGTTTACAGGATCTTTCTATTCCTTTGGCCTGCTGGAGCCTTTTACTGATGACCCGATACATCAGCACATCTCGCCGTTTACCATGAACAGGTACGCGTGGATGCTGTCACAACACGGACTCAGCATACACCGGGTTGCAACCGACAAGGTACAAACAAGCTCACTCCTCCTGTCATTGCTCGTACCATTTATAAGACTGGCGTCTCTCGGCCAGGGCAGAAACACCGGTCTCTTTCAGAAACAAAACTCTTGGCTTCTTCTATCCGGAAGGAAGCTTGTTATTGTTGCACGCAAAGCCCTGTGAAATTTGGGAACAGGATGTAAGACAAAAATGCGGGTAGAATCTTAATTTCTTTTTTCCGCGTCTGCGTGGAACGGAAACCACAGACTACTTTCGTGTACTTCATTCCCTTCGTGGTAAATATCCTTTCTTCCTCTAATTGCCGAATGGGACGGAGAAGCGGTATTTGAAAGAATACGCTGATGACAGCGTACACTACAGGTGGAGCTTACTTGTAGAGTCGGCTGTCCACAGCCGAAATGAAGCACTGCGGGTTAAAGCCTGCAGTTTCTTTGCGGAATCCGGCAACGTGTCCGGAGAAGCTTTAGCGAAGACGGATACATCAATGTCAGCGCGCAAAAGGCACACGCCGGCTTCACCGCAAAATGCGACCCGCTCCTCCGTTACCTCGACGCCAACAAATCTGACTTACACCCTTGAGAACACAACATTACGCAGCCATCTTGACATTACACAGAAATACCAGTGAAGCTCCCCGCGGCAAGCCTGCCCGAGGCTGGCCAGGGCCGCGGGGTATCCCGCCAACAAAAGCGGGATCAGCGGAACTCCGCCGTAGCCTTGACTCGTCTTCATCCATTCTATACCGTATTTGCCGCGCCATTCATCCCGCGTGCCAAGGCACGCGGCATTTTGGCGAAGGCGAGTAAACAAACAGCATAACTGGGTGATATTCATGCGTGTTCTTGTTGTTAACTCTCATCCTGACCGTTCGGAAGCAAACATTTATACTGCTTTGCGAAAGCAAGGAATGGAAGTAGAGGTTGTATGTGACCCCACCGCGAGATGGAGAGAATTCATCAGGTCCAACGAAGTGCCTACATCGCATATTCACTTCCGATCACACATCGACTTTGCAGCAATATTGTACTTGAGGGAGAAAATCCGGGCAGGTTCATTTGACCTCATCCACGCCGTAAACAGACGTTCCACTACACATGTGATGGTAGCTTTGGCAGGAATTAATATCCCTGTCGTGGCGTATCGAGGGATTGTCGGAAATATCTCCCGCTGGCATCCTGAAGCAGGATTTACATATTTCAGAAAGAAAATGAAACGTATAATCTGCGTGTGTGAAGCAGTAAGGCAATATCTCATTTCGGTTGGGATTCCGGAAGAAAAGGCCGTGACTGTCCATAAAGGGCATAACCCATCATGGTACCAACCAGCCGACAGGAAATGTCTTGAAGAATTTGGTATTCCTACCCACACTTTTGTGGTCGGTTGCGCGGCAAGAATGAGGTCACGTAAAGGTATCGATGTGTTAATTCAATCAATTGGCCTGATTCCTGAAAAAAATATTCACCTGCTCCTGGCTGGAGAGATAGCAGATACATCCCTCCCGGAACTTGTAAAACGGTTCAACCTTGAACAGAGAGTGCATTTTACAGGACACCGGCCTGATGCCCCTGCCCTGATGGGTGCATGCGACTGTTTTGTAATGCCATCACTTCGAAGGGAAGGCTTGCCAAGGGCGGTGATCGAGGCAATGGCCCAGGGTGTACCGCCTGTTTTAACAGATGTTGGCGGAATGCCGGAAATCGTTGAACACATGGTGTCAGGCATTCTTGTTCCACACGGCAATGCCGGAGTTTTGTCAGAAGCAATCGGCAAATTGGCGTCTGACAAACCACTTAGAGACCGTCTCGGTGCCGGCGCTAAAGCGAGAATGATCTCACATTTTAATATTGAACAGACAACGAAAGCCTACAGGGAAATCTTCTCATCCGCGGTATCCCAATAGTTTACGACATCTTGCAATATTTCCGATTATTACCTGCCACTCACTCCTGGCCGATGATTAATTTGACATTCGGTACAGGCTATGATTCCATCCCGCCCTTGTTGTAAGATAAAAGTCTAATAAATAGAAATATTGACAGGTTTCTCTATGTCTAAAGAAGCAATGTCCAGTCCTGCTGATCTTGCGCGTATTGCCAACATACTCATTTGCCCGAAGTGTTCCGCACAGGTGAAAATCCAGCCCGACCTGATACTCTGTGCTGGTTGCGGCGCAAAATATCCCATTCACGAGGGTATACCTTTTCTGGCCCGGATGGGAACAGCCAATACGTGGGACGGAACCACAAAAGATGAAACAAACAGCAAGGAATACCAGGAACAGTATCATGAAATAGAGAAGGCGGCAGAGTACAATATTGAATACAAGGAAATATTCCTGAAACGGATGAGCACGGCCAGGGAGTACATGCTTCTCCGGCGTCTCCTGAAATCACAGGGACGCAGCGGCATGCTTCTTGAACTGCCCTGCGGCGGCGGAAGGCTCAGCCCCCAGCTTGCTCCTTTCACGAATCTTCTCGTCGAAGCCGATATTGCAGAAGGTCAGGTTCTCTACGGCAAGAAAAATGTCACATCGGAAACGCCAAGGATCTGGATGACGGCATCCGCTTTCCATATTCCATTCAAGGATGACAGCTTCGACGGTACCGTATGCATCAGGCTCTGCCATCACCTGCCGACGGCAAATGAACGGGAGCGTCTGATAAAGGAATTGTTCAGGGTTTCAAAGCGCTTTGTCATCATGACTTTCTTCGATTACCATTCTTTGAAAAACCTGCTCCGGCGCATGAGACAGCCCTTTGACCATAAGCCGCCGAAAATGACCATGACAGTGGATGAAGTCAGAAAGCAGGCCAGTGAAAACGGTGCGGAACTTGTCGAATGCCCATCCCTGATGTCCCTGTCATCGGGCCACAGGTATGCCCTGATGGTAAAAAACAAACCATGAGAAATAATCTGGAAGCGGCCGGTTATCATTCGTTCACCTTGCCGGATCTTCTGCCGGAACTGGAACGTAACATATCCTCCGGCAATTACAGGCTGATTGCCGCCGACCGGAAGACTCTTATATGGGCCCAGCATCTGGATGGAAATGTTCCCACAGTCATCAAAATGTATCGTCATCGCGGCTTATTGGACTGGCAGAGAGAACAATTCTCCCGCTTTCGAGTCCAACGCGAATTTGACTCTCTTTCCTTCCTCGTAGCAAAAGATATTCCCTGCAGTAAACCTCTGTTCTGGTCCTTTGGATGCAGTTCCTGTTTCGGGTATTATGAAATATTGGCAACACGTGAGATTGAGAACATAACACCTTTGGATCAGTTAATATTTAACAACAAACCAGAGGTGACAAAACCCTCCCTCTTTGCCTCGTACAGGCTTGTCCGCTGCATGCACCAGAGCGGCTGCTATCATGGCGCAATGTCCGCAAGAAATATATTGATCACTCATAACAATCTGAAAAAACCGTCTGCCTACATTATAGATATGCCGAAGGCAATACTGTTCCCTTATGATATAACCAGCACCAGAATGGCATGGATGGATCTGTATTTATTGACCACAAAAATCATTAAATACATGGACATGAATGAATGCATCGCTGTATTAAAAGAATACGGACTTGAGAATGCATCTGCACAAAGATTTATGAATCACATTGCATCCTATCGTCCATCAAAACCGATAAGAAATCTTTTCCTTATGGAATGCCAGCTCTGGGAACTGCTGGCACGTATCGGAATACGGTGTTACAGGTCGAGTTACTTGCACGGATAAGTCATCCGGACCTGACTTCTACTGCGGCAGTGGATCGCCGTTCATTTTATAGACCCAGGCGCGCAGCTCAGCCTCATATCGCGGTGGAACAGCATGCTCGGTGTTCTGCATCACAATCAAGGTAAGGTTCCGCTTGTACGCCTTGGCCATTTCATCCATTGACTCGCCAAGCTTCAGAAGCGGCTGGCGCCACCATGGAGTTCCGGAATCACCCACCATCAGCAGGAAATTCTTGTCCTTCAGTGTTCCACGATGCAGACCGGCAGGCAGCGTAAAGAATCCGCCATCAATGATGTAAATATTCCTGAAATGCGACAGGAGCATGTCATCCTCGCAACAGACCAGCATCGCGGTCGCATGGCCGCCATTTGAAAACCCGCCAAAAACACTCTTTGTCGGATCGGTGTTAGTCACGGTCTCGAACAATTTACCAAGCATTGTGTCATAACATTTCTTCACAACGGGATAATCGGCAATACTTATCATGCACCCGTCGAAGATTTCACTTTTATCAATGTCCTTCTTGAAAAGCGGAACATTGACGAGAATGAAATCCCTGTCCTTCATTATTGCACGTAATTTGCCAAGCGCTGCCGGATCGGCCTTGCCTCCTGGATTACCATGGAGAAAAAGGAAAACGGGGAAATTCCTGTCCTTTGTATAGTTATCGGGCAGGCGGATGCTCATTTGCGGCACAACTTTTTCGCCGTTCTTCATGGTGTAAAGCGTATCGGGCAATTCAGGAAACTGGAAATTCAGCACTTTGCCCGGTTCCAGGTTCTCCGCGACGGCATTCACCGCAATCAAAATTACAAGACCTATCAGTATCTGTTTCATTAAAAGACTCCTGTCGGGATTTAATTATTCTTTTTCGTTGCGTCCAGCCTGCCGTCCGGTCCTGTAGCGGTGGCCGCAGCTTTCAGCGCGGCTGCGGCGTCAGTCGCCGAAGCTTTGCCTGTACCCAGCGCTTTTCGAACACAGTCTCCAACAGCCTTTGCCTGCATTTTTTTGGCTTCGCCTTTAAAATGATAAGTATCAGTCCAACAGGCCTCCCTGTCCAGCGGGTCCATCAATGCAAAGAGATCGTCGGTGGGAATGCCTTCATCTGCCATAACGCGGGCTGCAATGGTATTGAGTTCGCGGGCCTTGTCGGTAAGAGTCGGATCCTTGAGCGGAGTTGAACTTGCCCAGATTATCTTTGCGCCTTTCTCCTTCTCTTTGATCAGTTTGATTGCAGCCCTGAGACAGGTCTCCCAGTCACTCCGGTTGCTGGAAAGACTGTGAAGTCCGTTGTTGAAATGGATCACCGCATAATCATACTCGTCGAGGAAAAAGGCCAGAGAGCGCAGGTAACTCCTGTCGCAGACACATTTCGATGTGGCAAAAAAAGTGACATACGCCGTTCCGGCAAGTTCCTTGCACACTTCACCGCTGTACCCGTTACAGATTGAATCACCGACCAGCAGTACACGCGGCAGGTTGTTACTGTTGGCATTGTAAGCGTATGAAGTTATCCACTCCGTGGCCTCGCGCGGGTGTTCAACCTGCAGGACAGGCTTTTCCTGCGCTGAAAGCAGTCCTGAAACAAGGAAAAATACAGATGTAATCATGTATTTTAAGCACATAATTCTTCTCCTTTTTATATTTCGTCAGAACAAAGTTTCGCCCACCCCGTCAAGCGCAATGTAAATTATACCTGATAACGAAAGTAGTACTCAATATCTCTGGAGATGATACGGTCACCTTCAGTTTGAACTGTTACATTTTTTGCATCAGTTGCGTTCTCGCCAAGTTCTCGTTCCTTATAAATATGGTGGCAGCAAAGGCATCGGCATTAGCACATTATTTCCAAGAACTGTATATTTCTGAGCCGGAAATCCTGGAGATACGTTTTAAAAGAGAGGATTTCCCAAGAAAGAAAATATTGTAATCCAGCCCTAATGGCATCAGTTTCTTCGTCAGATCATCAAGCAGCTGCTGATCATGTGTGGCGGTTGCGGCTGAATCCTGATATTTCCACCACGGAACTTGATGGACAACGACCAGTATCAGATATGTTCCATCCGGCACATGTTTAAGTTTCTTTCTGACCATATACATCCGCCCCTTAAACCCTGTCTCGGCAACCTTTTCACGCACAGCCGCAACAACTTTCTCATCAAGGCCGTGAGGAACGAACTTGTCCTTTTCCGTAATAAGGGACTTTTCCTGTTCTATTTTCTGGACATCTGCATATGAGTCTTCAGCTTCAAACCGCCACTTTCTTGCACCTTCGACATCACCAATCTCATAATAGTACTGCGACAGGAGTGATGCGCCGGCGCTCCTGCTGTCCGCCTCTTTTGACATTACAGTCTCAATAAGTGTCACACCGGCTGCATCTTTGTTCGAAAGCAGTATGCGGCCAACCGCATACATGGCCTGCATATTGTCCGGCGCGGCCGCAAGTACTGACTGGTAAAGCGGCAGGGCTGTCTCCTTGCCATGGATCTCCT
>MHBM01000009.1:19144-22212 GCA_001804885.1 Lentisphaerae bacterium RIFOXYA12_FULL_48_11 | reverse complement strand
CTCGCTTTTCCGTCATGTCATTGAGGCAGCGCGCATTCTAGGAGTGGATGCTGATCTCGTGACGAAGCTGGAGGATATGAATAAAAGTATTGCTCCTAACCAGGTTGGAAGGCATGGGCAGCTCCAGGAGTGGATCGAGGACAAGGATGACCCAAAAAATCAGCATCGGCATGTTTCGCATCTCTGGGGTGCTTATCCCGGTTATGACATTAACTGGCAGACGCCGAAGTATTTTGAGGCAGCAAAACAGTCGCTGATCTACCGCGGTGATCAGGCAACGGGCTGGTCAATGGGTTGGAAGATCAATCTCTGGGCGCGGTTCCTTGATGGAGACCATGCCTACATAATACTACGTAACCTACTTGGGCCAGTTGGTCGCGGTGGCGGCGGACTCTATCCCAACCTGTTTGATGCGCATCCTCCGTTCCAGATAGACGGTAATTTTGGCGCTTGCGCAGGTATTGCAGAAATGCTTGTGCAAAGTCATATGAGAGAGGGTAACCAGCATGTTATTCATTTATTGCCGGCTCTTCCGAGTATATGGCCCAATGGATCAGTTAAGGGGCTCAGAGCGCGTGGCGGCTTTGAGGTAGATATTGACTGGAAAGAGGGCAAGTTGACCAAGGTTAATATCAAATCCCTTATGGGCAGTACCTGCAAGGTAAAGTACGGCGAGAAAGTGCGTGATGTAACGATTGCCAGGGGAGAGTCTTTCTCCTGGTAGACATATTCTGGATCAAGGTGCAATGAATCAATCTATCTCAGGGGTAGGGCTGTTAAGCAGGCGTGAAATGCTTCGGCAAACCATGTGCATTGCATTTGCAGCGCGTACGTCGCTTGGCTCAGCGCAGAACGAGTGTAAATCTCCTTGGCCTGTTGAGATTGTTCAAGTTGTCAGCCGTTACCTGGAAAGCCTTGCCAAGGCTGATGGAGGTTACGGGTGGGTTGAGCAATACGATTCTCATTTGAGTGTTACATTTGCCGTGATTGGGTCGTATCAGGTTCTTGGAATCAAGCCGCCCAGTGCAAAGAAAACTGCCGAATTTGTCAGGAAAGCTCATCCGATAAACGGCCCACTCAGGGAGACCCGGAAGCACTGGGCGGAATTGAAGGAATTTGATTTCCAGCAGATACAGTCGTTGTTGTGGCTTGGAGAAGATGCCGGTGATTTTAAAAAGATCGTGCAGGGTTGGAAAAGAGTTTCTCCTTATACCGCCGCGTATGAAAAAGGACAGAATCCTGTTTTCAGGCAGGAGGTACATTCGATCTTCTGCCGGCAACTGCTGGGATTGCCCATGGACGAGATTGTTTCAGGGTTCGGACAGTATATCTCTGAGCGCGAAAGAAAAAATGGATCTTTCAATAATACGCCTTCATCTGATGGAAGTGATGGGCATCTGGTTAATACCTGTTTTGGCCTGTGTGCCCGCGATGCATTGGGAATAAAGAATTCAAAGGCTGTGTCTTCGTGGCTTAAGCGTTGCCAGCGAGAAAACGGCGGTTTTACGTGGTGTCCATCACCTGCCATTGGCAACGTAGAAGACGTGGCGTATACCTGGGCGGCGATACATTCCTTGAAATTGCTGGATGACAAACCGGAGAATGTTAATGAATGTATTAAGTGGATTGGCTCTCTTTGGAATGAAGATGGAGGGTTTGGAGACAGGCCTGGTGCGGCTTCAATGCCAATGGCGACTTATATGGCCCTTGATGTGTTGAGTATCCTGAAAGCATTGCCTGAAATCAAGCGTCGCGCTTTACCGCGACCAGCCCTGATTTCCGACAAGCTACAGGCGTTTTCAATTCAGTTTGAAGCGCCGGGTGAGGGATCTCCGGCTGAAACTGTTGAAATGGCACGTCAGTTGCGAATTCATCTTTGGGGGGCGAAAAACTCAAATCCCGAATGGCTTAAATGTGTTCAGGCAGAGGCGAAGAAGAGAAGAATTCCGGTGATATTTTTTTCTTCAGATGAAGAATATGGGACGCGGGTAGAAGTTCCGGGGTTGGGTAGTTATACGCATGTGAACGATCCTGTTTTTTCGCCTGGGCTGCCGCCAAGTATTTGGCCGAGAAAAGAAGGGACATGGGGGCAATTCCGTGCGGAAAAGCTCCAACCTTTACATGAGTCCGGAGGCCGAATGGTGTGGCAGATTTGTGATAATGAAGAATTTGCCCGCATACTACTTGACGAATCCGTGGCCCAAGGCGGTTATGCGATGATCAGCACTTTCCATTTTGGCTGCCACAACATGGCCTGGACCCTGCCTTTCGTGATGCGTTACCAGCATGATATCCCGATGGTATCTTTGCAGGATGCTCACATAGAAGCCTGGTGGTGGAGCTTTAACCTGGAGGGCTTCAGAACTGTTTTCCTGGCAGAGGAACCGAGTTGGTCAGGTTGGCTTGAAGCTTTGAAAGAAAGACGGGTTGTGGCTGTTCGCCGGGATAGTCGAACCGGTGACCGTTTGAGAATGCTTGGCGGTTCGAGTGAAGTACGACGCATGGTCATGGAGCGCGCTTCACAGTGGCGGTGGTGGGATGAGAAAGGAACAGTGCTGGATAACATGCCGGTTTCCGTCGTTCTACTCAGGCCCATGGATGTATTTGAAGAAGGCCGGCCTGAACGTGGATTTGTATTGCGTATCCGTACCCGCAGACGGTGGGTGGAAGGCAAGGAATTGCTTGAAAAAGCTCTGGTAGAGTGTGAATCGGCATCTGTCGACGGGATGGATGTCAGGCTTGAAAAGCATGAAAAACGTAACAAGGAACAGAAGTTAAGAGACATCTACCAGACTATTGCGCTGGATGATCTTTCCGTAGGGGAACATTCTGTTGAGCTTGACCTGGTTGAAGTGGAAACAGGAAAGAAGTTTAAACACAAGGCTCAGATCGTTAATTGAACAGTAAGGGATTGATCATGAAAAGAAATATTCTGTTTGCCGGTTTTCTATGGTGTGTGTGTTTTCTGCTTTCCATGTTGTTTTGTGGTTCTGCATGGGGGTGGGGTGGCCCACACGTTTCTATTACTGAAGCTGCGACTGCAACATTATCAACCGATCAGAAAGAAC
>MHBM01000009.1:333-19138 GCA_001804885.1 Lentisphaerae bacterium RIFOXYA12_FULL_48_11 | reverse complement strand
GTAAGGAATGTGCCCTTCTTTGCAGCCGTTATTGCCTCATTCCCGATACAGTTCACAAGGACAAGGAATTGGCAAAATACGCCATGATGCCGGAACGAACGAATTCTGTTTATCTCGTTAATCTGCATCTGCCAGGCTCGCAGATCGAAAACTACGATATCCTCCGTTATTTTCTTGAGAAAGCCGTTGCTGCTCTGAAGACAGGTGCTGTGACTGAGGCTGCATGTTATGCCGGTACCCTGGTTCACGCGTTGGAAGACTGGGGTTGTCCTGCTCATTCCGTGCCGGGTGACAACATGTTTACCATGTTTAAGCAGTTTTTGCCTCCACCGGAGAGCTATAAATATACTTTGCTTCATGGCCCGGTGGAGAATGGAACCCTGAATGTCAAGGTCGACGGTTATCAGCCAAAACTACTGGGTACAACTATGGATGAAGCCGCTTTCAATCTGCTCCAGAGGGTAAATGGAGCCACGATTAATGCGCGTGCTCAGGTTGTGCCGATAATCCAGGCGCTTTATGCGGGTGATTCCAATGCTGTTACCGCTGCGCAGATGAGGGCAGCGATGCTGGATGTTGAAGTTGTTGCAGATGCCCTACACACACTCCTGTGTCTTGGTTTACAGAAATTTGATCCAGGTTCTGTTGAGAAGATTAAGCGCGTTGACCTGTCTTCTTTGATTCCGCTTGAGGCGACAAATCTTGCCATGCCGCAATCATCTTTTTTCGGCCGGCCAAACTGGGGTTATTCGCAAAGTAATGTGATTCTGCGCGATGGGACAAATGCAGTTCCGCTAAAGCTTAGAATTGATGAGAACGGTAAAATCATGGAGAAGCAGTTTAATAAAGGTATAGGAACGGGGACTCGCAGTGTATTGAGTTATATGATTCCAGAAGGCGTTTTTCAGCGTTTCGAGGTTTTTGCCGGCTTACATTCGGAGCTTGGCGTGCAGGGTAATGTTTTGTTCGAGATCATGGGGAATGGCAAATCCCTGGCAAAGTCAAGCAAGTCAGGATGCGAGAAGCCTGCCAGTTTGATGATTGTTCAGCTGACCGGGATCACCAATCTGCAGCTTGTCGCTTCTTCTGGTGGTGGTGATGGTAAAGGCAATTTTGCCGTGTGGGCTGCACCATGTTTGGTCAAGTAACGGTATTTTTTTTCGCCGTCAAAACAATTTATCCCAGAACACGCGGATTTTGGTGCCTATATGATGGTCGGATCGAGCTTTGTCCAGATTTTCCGCCCCTTCAAACCAATCTGCGTAGAAATATGTGGCGTGGTCCATGTCTGTTTTGGCAATGGTGATATGTTCATCGGCCCTGAATGGTTTTCGGGACAGGAGAATATCGCTACCCGTAATGTCATTCTGGTTAAAGAGAGATGTTGACCAATGGAGGATAAATGGCTTTCCGTTATTTGCCTCTACTCTGGTAGGTGAGAAACCCATGCTTACTTCTGGTGCGTTAATCGTCGAGCGGCGCACAACCATCGGGAGTGCGAACCTGGATGGCTGGATGGCGTCGATGTTGCGATAAAGCCGGATATGGGTAATGAAGTCATCAATTGGAGGTCTTTTCGTTATCCATATGATGGCGGGATCGATACGTTCTCCCGAGGTTGTAGAGATTGCACATGGAATTGAGATTGCAAAGTCATATCCCATCCAGTGCTTTTGGGCTGTTCCGCCAATTGCGTCAAGCACGCGGATATGTTTGTCTTCAATAGCCAGCTTGTTCTCATTCCACTCGTTCAGAATATCCAGCCGTTCTGTGGGGACCCTGCGTGCGGCAACGCCGCCATCATCAAGTGCCCATTTCAGGCCGCAAAGCCGACAGGAGTAAAGATTTCCAAACTTCAGGGGTTTGACATGTTTCAGCTGATTGAAAAGGGTGTTTAGATGCTTGTCCCTGTTTTCCTTTGCGTACTTCCAGCTGAACGAGATTGAGGGAGGATCGTCGCATACTCCGCATTTTGGTCGAGATGAATCAGTTGGAGAAGTCCCGTTAAAATTCATTTCCTGTCGCTTGGTGATCTGTTAAGAAACGACTGTAGGAAACCCGGAGCTTTCTTCATTTTTACAGTGTTATAGTTGGATTTATCCGAATACTGACGTGGAATGAAATGTGCTGTGAAGTCTTCCCTGTTCAGGGTAACATGAAACTTGAAAGAGCAGTCGCCGATCTTTATTTCATCTCCGTTCTGGAGATCATGCTTGGAGATTTTCTTACCGTTTACAATTGTTCCGTTTGAACTTCCAATATCTTCTATTGTGCAGGCGTCGGGAGAAATTTCCAGCTTGGCGTGCCGGCGCGAAACGGATTCATAAAGAAGCTGAACATTATTGCCAGCATCACGCCCTATTATGGATGTTCCTTCGGAAACGGGGAAGGTCTTGCCCTCCTCGGGCGATATCATTATCAGTTCACACTTCATGCCAATAATTCTGACACTATGTTGAGGTTTTAGTCAACGCCAAAGGGGATGGAATGTTGGGGCATGCCTCAGCCGTTTATCTAAAATTTTACCTTTGTTCTTCCGGGATGGGGGAAGTCATTGATGTTGCCATTTCAAATGATACGTATGGGCGGAACTGCGGGTGGTCCTTGTACTCCAGGTTCTTTCTGCCCCAGTAGGTCCCGTAAAACTGGGCGTTGGTGTCTATCCAGTTGGTAACCTTCAGCAGTTCTTCTTTTGAAAGGTTGATGTCTTTGTGTCTTTCGGCGAGTTTGCTTGCACGCGCGTTCTGGGCCTGGTCCTGGAGTTGAACCTTGCCCTTGCTGAGCATGGCGGCAAGTATGCTCGCATGTGAGCCAAGCGATTTTGCAGGAAGGTATTCCACATTACCGGTCTTGGGATGGTTTTCGCCAATAACCGGACCAAGCAGGTTTTTGTCGAAATTGTTCTTACCCTTGCGGCGTTCCGGAACAAGGTTCTCATAAGATACGTTGAACAGCGTGGTTAATGTGCCGCTCAAGTTTAATTTTCCTTTTGGTGTTTTGCCGCTGTGACACTTTATGCAGTGTGTGTCCCATACAGGCTGGACGTCGTGAACGTAGTCAAGGGAGCGTCTTCCTTCTTTCTCGCCGGGCTGGGGGCCCGGAATTGAGGGTTTACGGCTGAGCGCCTTCTTGACGATTGCAGAATCATCGGCGCGGGCGACGTTTGCAGGTGTTTCATGGCAGCCGACACAACTGCGCATTTCGCCAGGCATATAATTGACAAATGTACGCTCCGTCTGAACTGCCATGTAATTCTCATCGAGAACCTGCATAAAAATATTAGCCATCGCCGGTACTATGAAACAGGCTGATCCGTCTTCTTCGACCGGCACTATCCCGTGCTGAACTTTCAGTCCGAGATGAGTATCCTTTGAGATTGTGGCATGCTGCTGATCGTAACAATCGCCATCCCACCTGCGACGTGTTGCCCATGGGCGAGGGACCTGTTCAAGTATTCGGATGTATTTAATTGAGCCACGTTTTACATCCTGGAGACCGCTGTAAACGTCACTAATCATACAAATGGCCTGATTGTTTCCGGCCAGGTAGGGATCCTTCATTGAAAGAGGGACCGGCGGTTTCTTTCTTGCCTTCAGTGGATATGGAAGCCAGCAGGATATTTCTGGATCAGAATAAACAGGCGTAACGTCACTCTTGTCGTTGAGCAGATAAAGTCCATATGCCTTTGGATCAGCCCATTTTGGCCCGGCAGGTTTATGGGAAACGAGAAAAAGATTTTCCGACAGAGGGTATGGGTCTTTGAACAGCCGGCCTTTGCCATTGGCATCGTATTTCCAATCCCCTTCAGTCTTCTTGAAGTCAAACCCGCCTTCGGTCTGAATATCCACATCGGGGGTTATGTAAGTCATCGGGTCTCGGGTTCGAATGTTTTTTGTCGTGTCAAGCCTGATGACCGTTCCAATTCCGTTTTGTGGATAATGCGGGGTTCCGAGAAAAACATACCTGTTAGGTACATCTGGAATTGGGCGGCCATAGATAAAGGTCGGGGGCAGGGAAATGTCATTGCCGTATATTTCCGATGAGGATGTGCCGTCGGGCTTCATGGCCCAAAGGCATTTGACACTCACGGCGCCTTTATCGACATATTCCCAGCGGGTGTACATGATGCGGCCATCGGGCAGAATGACCGGCGAAGCTTCGCTCACGGAACTGTTGCTTAGTCGCTGCATGTTTTTTCCATCGGCATCCATGCGGTACAGGACAGTAGTTGTGAGATCATCGGCGCCATCACATAAAATTCCATACTGACACCTTGTGGAAATAAAGGCGATACCGCCATCAGGAAGATAACATGGTTGCATGTCATCTGTGGCATGATGGTAGTGTGGCGCGACGCGGTATTTTTTCTCCAGTTCCGCCTCGTCTGACTGTGGGAACGTGAGCTGGCGCAGACCGGATCCATCAACGTTGATTTCGTAGATGCGGTAGCCGACCTGTGCAGAAGCTTTCCATGCGAACACGATTTTTATCGTGTCAAATGAGAGGTCAAACCGTTCGAAAACGCCATCTTTCAGCTGAGGTACAAGTTCTCTTACATTTCCTGTTTTAAGATCCAGAATGCAGATATTACCGCCGGGCATCCATGCGCTATTGATAAACTCTGTGTAGTAGTGGTTTGAGTTGTAGGTGAATCGTTTGACGAAAAGAAGTTTGTCACAGCCGGGATCAGGGGCTGCCGTTAATACGATACTGGCAAATGTGAAAATTAGAAAAGCCAGGAGAGTGTTTTTAATGTATCCGGGTTTCATGTTGATTTGCTCCCTTGTGGATTTGGAGATCGGTCAGTATTTTATAGCCCAGTTTGGATGATAGTTGTGATGCATGATTCATTACCGAGATTGCCACTTTAGGAAAGTCTTTTACGGGCATGCGTACAGAAGGTGCCGTTATTGTAAGGGCACCGACCGGATAGCCGGACTGATCGAGTACCGGGGCACTTACGCAGTGCAGTCCAACAACGATTCCTTCCGCACGGTCAACGGCAAAGCCGATTTCCCTGGCCCGTGCCAGTTCTTCGCGGAATTCCTTGCGATTGGTGATAGTTGTGGGTGATCTGCGGGGGAATGGCATTTGCGCAAGAATATTTTCCCGTTCGGGTTCAGGCATAAATGCGAGAATTGCTTTTCCCGGTGCTGAGCAATGAAGCCCGAATCTGGTGCCGGGATCGACGACGATGCGAATTTCATGTGTGGATGGAACCTGTTCCAGTACGACGCCTTCGCAGCCGATATGAGTATTAAGCTGTACTGTTTCTCCGGTTTCGTCGCGCAGGCTGCGCATGAAGGGGAGAGCTTCCTCGTTCATGTTGTACTGGCAGATTGTTGAATTGCCAAGAGCGAGAATCTTGCGGCTAAGCGTTATCTTTCCTGTGGTTTCGTTCCTCTGTATGTATTTATGGTGAAGCAGGGTGGTGATGATCCGGAATGCGCCGGCTTTCGGTATTTTCAGTTTACCGGCAATTTCCATGAGGGTAAGTCCGTGCGGCGTCGCGGCAAGTGTTTCCAGGATCAGTAATACACGCTCAAGGCTTGGTACTTTATACCGTTTGTATACTGATTCTTCAGCTTCGGTTGCTGGTTTGTTCTTGGTAAGTTTCATAAGTGAAACCATGTTTCAATATATCTTATAACTGTATATCAGAGCGTTTGGGGCTTGGGAAGGAAAAATATGATAATTAAATGCGGGCTGTGCTTTCTTGACATGGTTTTATTTATGGCTACCATAATAATGAAAGTCCTGTAAGCCGCGTAGTATCTTCGTTCCGTGTACCAGGAGGAATCCCGCATGAGAACCGCTGGAAGTCAAATAGTCCTGCTTGTTGTTTTGATTCTAATTAATTCTCTGGCTCCCTGTTTTGCTGCAGATAACGGTTTAAGTTCGCGGATAAACGGTAGGCTGGGTGTAATATGCGAGAAGGCGGATTTGCCAGCTGAAACAAAGGAAATGCAGGCTGCCCTTGAACTTTCGCGCAGGCTTTCAACAACGAAACTTATTTCTATAGATGATGGCGGGAGCTTTCAGGACGAAATGGGCAAAACTGTGAATCTGGATACCCTGGATGTGGTATGGTTTCACCAGGGCGATTCGACCAGCGAAGGTCCTGCATGTGATCCAAAGGCGATCAGTGCTTTCAGGCAGTTTGTTCGCAAGGGCGGTGGGTTGTTCCTTTCGGGCACAGCGCTGGCTATGACGAAAGAGCTTGGTGTTGAAAAGGCAAATCCCCGTCGCGGTGGGCCAGGAGTTGATAATGGTGAGGCGGCAATAATCCCTCTGTTGTCAAAACATCCCATTTTTGCGGATTGGCCTGGGGAGGGTGCTGTCATCAGGGTCAGCAATTCCGGATACCCAGCCTTTGCTGACTTCCACGGGACCGGTGGGCCTATCGGAGGGATGCTCCTTGCTCGTACACCTGGTGGTGTGGAGCATCCTTTTGTTGAGTATGAGCTTGGAAAAGGCAGGATCATTGCCATGGGTTGGCGTCTTCCGCATTATTCCAATGCAAACAATCCATTTCGGGCCAATCTCGAGAAGCTTACTGCAAATATACTTGGATACCTCGGAAAGCCGGGTCTCTGGCAGAAAGTTGTTGTAACAAAGACGCTGGAATCGTCTGAGAGCGATTCGCCCCTGGTTGTCGAGGATAACGAATGGCGCGCGCTTGAGATGGCAATCAGGGATCTGGTGGATTCGTACGGAGACAGGTATTCCAGGGGTAATTTGTATTTGCTGCGTCTTTCTGACCTGAAAAAATCATATACAGCACTTCTTCCCGATTCGAAAGGCTTTTTATCAAAGGCCAGAAAACCTCTGGCTGAAACTATCCAGGCATTTTACCAGCTGAAAAGAGAGGCCCTGCTGGATAATCCACTGCTGGATTTTGAGAAGATCCTGCTTGTCAAGCGGTCGACAGGGAACCTGGGGCTGCCGGCAAACTGGCAGAGCAATTCCTGCCTGAAGAAAGACGGGTATAAGAATGAAATTGCCGTATTGAGGGTTAAGGATAAGGATTCCGGGTTGGATACCATATATCGGACGGAAGGAGGCAGGTTTGTTGGGGATGTGGATTTGCATTTCAATGGGGAGCGTACGCTGTTTTCGATGCCTGGCAAGAATGGACGGTGGCAGGTGTTTGAAATGGATCTGAAGTTGTGCGAACCCCTAGAACTGGAGCTGATTCCTGATCCTGATGTTGACAACTATGATGCCTGTTATCTACCGGACGGTAATATCATATTCACGTCAACGGCTCCATTTATAGGTGTGCCGTGCGTGCGAGGCAGTTCGCATGTATCCAATCTCTTCCTCTTTAAACGGGAAGACAAGACCATCCGTCGGTTGACATTTGACCAGGAGCATAACTGGTGCCCGACGGTTCTGAACAATGGGCGTATCCTTTACCTTCGCTGGGAATATTCTGATCTTCCTCATTTTGTTTCCCGTATCCTGTTCCATATGACGCCTGACGGCATGAACCAGAGCGAATACTATGGAAGTAATTCGTACTGGCCGAATTCCATGTTTTATGCGCGGCCAGTACCGAACCATCCAACGGCATTTGCGGCTATTGTTACGGGGCATCACGGAGTCCCGCGTATGGGTGAGTTGGTTCTGTTTGATCCATCGCTTGGGCGTCATGAAGCACAGGGGGTGGTGCAGCGTATTCCCGGTTATGGTAAACCGGTGGAGCCGATAATTCTCGACAGATTGGTCGATAAATCGTGGCCGAAGTTCCTGCATCCCTATCCGCTCAGCATGAAATATTTTCTTGTGTCCGCGCAACCCACCCCAAGTTCCGACTGGGGGATTTATTTGGTCGATGTGTTTGATAATATGTTTCTACTGAAAGAATCCAGAGGTTATGCCCTTTTTGAACCCCTTCCCCTGCGTCCGACGCCGAAACCGCCCGTCATTCCTTCGCGCGTCAAAACAGGTGAAACTCTGGCGACAATGTACATGGCAAATATTTATAAAGGCGGTGGGCTGAAGGGTGTTCCGGTTGGAACCGTCAAGCATCTTCGCCTGGTAACTTATGATTTCGCCTACCATGGTATGGGTGGGCAAGTGGACCGTATCGGTTTTGACGGACCTTGGGATATAAAACGTGTAATTGGAACAGTGCCAGTCGAGAAGGATGGCTCTGCGATGTTTCATGTGCCGGCGAATACGCCGATTTCTCTCCAGCCTCTTGATAAAGACGGAAAAGCTCTGGCATTGATGCGTAGCTGGACCACCGCGATGCCTGGCGAGATTCAATCCTGTGTGGGATGTCATGAACAGCAGAATACTGCACCTCCATCATTGGTGACCATGGCCCAGTCCAGGAATCCATCGGGAATCATCCCCTGGTATGGTTCTGTCCGCGGGTTCAGTTTCAAACGGGAGGTCCAGCCGGTTTTGAACGCATACTGTGTGAGTTGTCACAACGGTATCAGGAAAGACATTCCGGATCTGAGAGAACAATCGGCAGACAAAAATATCGCCCTGCGTGGAGGTGCGCATTTTTCGTCATCCTATATGGCTCTGCGTAGGCTGGTCCGCGCACCGACTATTGAAAGTGATATGCATCTCCTGCCGCCTTGTGAATTTCATGCTTCAACCACCGAGTTGATTCAGATGCTTGAAGCGGGGCATCACAATGTCAGTATGAACAGGGAAGCCTGGGACAGGCTTTTTACATGGATTGATTTGCATAGTCCAGAACACGGCACCTGGACGGAGACCGTTGGTGAGGCCAAGGTTAAGCCGCAGATGGAGCGAAGACTTGAGCTGATACGGCGTTATGGCGATCGTGGCGATGATGCAGAGAAACTGATTGAATCGAAGTTTAATCCTGCGTCAGGCGTGCCGATAAAATGTTCTTCAATGCCCGGGCCTGCTAAAACAGTATCTGTTCAGGTTAATTCTGTTCCAGATGTGGGGAATAAGGTTGTTCCCGTGATGTTGGAATCACGCAGCGTTGACCTGGGTAACGGAATCGTGATTGAGCTTGTTAAAATTCCGGGTGGTAGGCTGGTCCGGGAAACAGGTAAAGCTGACAAGAAGGATTTGAATTCAGAAAAGCTGCTTCAGAGTTTCTGGATCGGCAAGACTGAAGTATCAAATGAGCAGTTTGCTCGTTTTGATATTTCGCATGACAGTCGTCTTGAACACGGGGACTTCCTGCAGTTCGGCATAGAAGAACGCGGTTATCCATTAAACGGACCAAAACAACCTGCCTGTCGCGTTTCCTTTAAAGACGCAATGGCATTCTGTGACTGGCTTTCAAGTAAAACAGGGAAGAAATTCAGTCTGCCTGACGAAGATCAATGGGAGTATTCTTGTCGTGCCGGCGTAACCAGTCCGTTGTGGTTTGGGGAGATCGATGTTGATTTCTCCGGGTATGCAAACCTGGCAGATAAGTCATTTTCCAAGGTTGATTCATTTCTGCCATGGAGGCTGCCGGCAGGTGCAATTCCGGAATGGCGGCCAAGTAATACAAAAGTGGATGATCGTTTCCGGGTGTCTTCGCCGGTTGGCACCTACAAGGCAAGTCCGTGGGGGCTTTACGACATGCATGGTAATGTGTGGGAATGGACGCGCACGGAATTCATTCCTGAAGATTTGCAAACATCCGGTAAGCAGGATGATAGTAATCAAAAAATGATCGTAAGAGGCGGTTCCTGGAGTACGCGTCCGCAGCGTGCAACGGCAGGATCCCGCCTGGCATACCATTCATGGCAGGTTATTTATGATGTCGGTTTTCGCGTTATTTGCGAAGATTAGTTTTTGTTTTGTTGAGATGTTCATTTACGTAAGGAATTTGTATCTTGCCGTTTGAGATTGTATAATTACTTCAGGAGTGGAAGGAATGAGAAATATGCGAGTAAGACTGTCGGTTTCTCTTGTTCTGGCCATTGTAATACCTGCATTGGTTGCCGGTGCTATGGATAAGAAGGGTGATGTCGAGAAGCCTGACTTTGAGGCATTGAGGTGGATGATTCAAGATGTCGGTGGTACATATCCGTCTGAGTATCCAGGCCTGCAGTTGAGCAAGGAATTGAGAGAATTAGAACGTGAATACAGGCAGTTGGAAACACAACCTGAGGCGAATAGTGTTGTATTTCTTAAGAAATATGAAGAGCTTTTGCGAAAAGCCACGCTGGCCAATCCGTTCCTGAAAAAAAATCCAATTCTCTTTGTTGTCCGGCATCAGTACAAACCTGATCATCACAATACTGAAACAATGTTTCAGACGGGCGAGATAAATACCAGAAGTTTCCAGGGCGGTGGTGCGCTAAAGATAATAGATTTTGCGCGGGACGGAAAAGACAGAACTATTCTGGCCAGCGAGAAGGGCGTGATCCGTGATCCCGAAGTTCATTTCGATGGCAAGAGGATTCTTTTTTCAATGAGGAAGGATGTCGATGACGACTACCATCTTTACGAGATTAACTCGGATGGCAGCGGATTGCGGCAAATCACATGTGCAAAGGGTGTCTTTGATATAGATCCGATTTACCTGCCTGATGATGACATAGTCTGTACCTCGTCACGCGAGCCGAAGTTTTGCATGTGTAACCGTCACATAATGGGCAACCTTTATCGCATGGATCCTGACGGGGCCAATATCCGTCAGATCAGTAAGAATACGCTTTTCGACGGGCACAGCCGGCTCATGCCTGATGGACGGATAATGTATGACCGATGGGAGTATGTTGACCGTAATTTCGGTGATGCGCAGGGAGTATGGACCACCAATCCTGACGGGACCCAGCACCTTATTTACTGGAAAAACAATACCGGCAGTCCTGGCGCGGTGCTGGAAGGACATATTATCCCGGATACCCAGCAAATGCTGTGTATTTTCTCGTCCTGCCATGACAGGCCGTGGGGTGCCCTTGCGATAGTCGACAGGCGACTCGGGTTGGATGGGCGTCCGCCGGTTGTCAGGACATGGCCGGCAGATGCTGTGGATCTTGTTGATGTTAAGGGGGGGATAGATACTTTTCGTAAGATCAAGCTCAAGTTCGAGGATCCGTTTCCTTTAAATTCCAAGTATTTCCTTGGTTCGAGAATGACCGGCAAAGGGGAGGAGATGGGGATCTATCTTGTTGATGTTTTTGGTAATGAAACCCTTTTGTACGTTGAAGAGCCGGGTTGCTATGATCCAATGCCTCTGGCTAAGCGTGAGCGCCCGCCTGTAATCCCTGTAAAAAGAGATTTCGCAAATAAGACCGGTGTTTTCTATGTGCAAAATGTTTATCTCGGTACGCACATGGCTGACGTGAGATCGGGCTCCGTGAAATTCTTGCGGGTTGTGGAAGCAGGAGAGAAGAGAACCTGGACACATGCAAACTGGCAGGGACAGGGTACTGAAGCGCCCGGGATGAACTGGCATGATTTCGGAAATAAGAGAATACTGGGTACAGCTCCAGTTGAATCCGATGGCTCGGCGCATTTCTCGGTGCCATGCGACAAGTTTGTTTTCTTTCAATTACTTGATGAGAACGGAATGATGATTCAGTCGATGCGGAGTGGTACCGTTGTACAGTCCGGCGAGGTGACTGGTTGTATAGGTTGTCATGAAGAGCGCCGCAGTGCTCCTCCGCCGGCAAAACAGGAAACGATGCTGGCTTTGAAGAGGTCGCCAAGTACTATGGATGGGTGGTATGGCGCGCCACGTTTTTTCAATTACATGGCTGAAGTCCAGCCGATATGGGACAAACACTGTGTTTCCTGTCACGATTCAGGAAAGTCGGCCGAGAAGTTTATTAATATGTCGCGTGATCGAGGGATGATTTTCAATAATTCCTATTTTGATCTGTGGAGCAGGAAAAAGATCAAGGTTGTCGGGGCCGGGCCTGCCGAGATACAGCCGGCATATTCGTGGGGCTCGCATGCAAGTCCGCTGGTTAAGTTGTTGCGGCGTGGGCATAGTGATGTGAATCTTGGCAAGGAGGAGTGGGACAGGATCATAACATGGCTTGATCTCAATGCTCCATATTACCCTGTCTATGATACGAACTTTGAGGATAATCTTTTTGGCAGGGCCCCTCTGGACACGAAGAAGATCAAGAGACTGGGCGAACTTACCGGAATGAACTGTGATGGCAAGATGAGTGCTATGCTTCTCAGTTTTGACCGGCCTGCGAGAAGTAGATGCCTCGAGAAGTTCAAGGATGTTAGTGATCCTGCCTACAAGGAGGCACTGGCAATTATCGAAGAAGGTCGCAAAATTCTAACGGATAATCCATCGGCAGAAATGCCTAACTTCATACCGTGCGGGGATCACCAGAGGCGGCAGGATAAATATGCAGCCCGCCTCGCAGTCGAGGAACGGAACCGCGAAGCAATACGTACCGGCAAGAAAAATTACGACAGGGAGTTTGATTAGAATCTCCCGTGGAGGATTCCAGAAAGGATCTTTTAACCTCAGTGATTACAGGAAAGGCAGGGAGAATGGAAAATGAAGACAGGTAAAACGATAATATATCTTGTGCTGGCGTTGGCTGGGTATGTGGAAGCCGCAGAGTTTCCATCTTTCGGGAAACCGCGTGCTGTAACCTCTGGTTCGAAGGATCACCTGTTTGCGAGTTACTATGCCATCAACGCGTGGAGCGCGAATGGGCGTTATGTGACAGTTCTGGAAACCGATGTAAAAGACCGGCTTGCAACAGAACAGGATGTTGCAACCTTGGGTGTTGTGGATCTTCAGGATGGCAACCGGTTCATTCCGCTGACCGAGACGCGGTGCTGGAATTTCCAGGAGGCGACCATGGCGCACTGGCTGGCTACGGCACCCGATACGCGCTTTATCTATAACGACCTGGTTGATGGTAAATTTGTGTCGGTTATTTTCGACATGAAAACCAAGGAGAAAAGGATCGTGCCATATCCGGTCAGCGCCGTATCGCCAAATGGCAGGGAGGCTGTAAGTGTCAATTATGCGCGTCTGAGAATGACCCGTCCAGACTACGGGTATGGCGGCAAAGGTCAGAATGCGCGTGAGAAGGTGACGTGGCCGGATGATGACGGTCTTTTCCTGGTCAATCTTGAGACAGGAGGGGCAAAGCTGATTGTCTCCGTAGCATCGGCGCGTGAGAAAATGCCGCCGGTTGAGGAGGGCAAGGATCTGGCGTACTTCTGCCACACGGTCTTCAGCCGGGATGGATCAAAGATTTTCTGGCTGGCGAGATCAGTTAATCCGGTTACGGCACGTGGTTGGAAAACGACAGCCTTTACCTGTAACCGTGACGGCAGTGATGTGCGGCGTTGTTTTCCGGACGGGTGGGGTGGCTCGCATTTCAACTGGCTTGATGGTGAGCGGTTGATGGTGACGGCCAATTACGACAACAAGCTTTATAGCCATGTCTTATTTACGGTCGGCAAGGAGGACTACACGCGAGTGGGGCGTGGACTGCTGGATTTCGATGGACATGGGGTTTTTTCGGACGACAGGCAATGGATGGCAACCGATACGTATCCTGATCGGCTGAATGAACGGAAGCTGATGGTGTTGCGCATGTCGGATCAGGCTGTACTTCCACTGGGCGGGTTCTTCGTCCCGGAAGCGTACCGGGGTACATATTGGCGCTGTGATTTGCACCCTCGTTGGAGGCCTGATGGAAAAGTTCTGGCGTTTAATTCAGTACACGAGGGATCGCGGCAGGTGTATATGATCGATATATCAACACCTTGAAGAGTGTCCGGGATCAGATACGGTAAATATCCTGAAATAAAGAATGGCTGGAACAATAAAGATGTGAGTTGGCCGTTGTCTTCTTTAGTACGGTATACAGGAGGAAGACATGAACCAGCATGGAATCAGTCGGCGGAACTTCATCAAAATAGGAGCTTTGAGTCTTTATGCCCTGCCGCTTGGCAAAAGCATTGCCGCGAACCAGACCCGTAAACAACCCAACGTTCTGATTATCACTACCGACCAGCAGCGGGTGGATGTGATGAGCGCCATTGGAAACAAGTGGCTCAAGACCCCCAACGTGGATTCGATTGCCGCGACTGGAGTTTATTTCCGAAAATCATACTGCGCCTATCCGCTGTGCAGTCCGTCTCGCGCAAGCCTGCATACCGGCCGCTTTCCGCACGAGATCAAGGTTGACTGCAACGGCCTGCCGATTGATAAGTCTGTCACAATCTCCGGTCAGGTCTTCAAGGCCGCAGGTTATGATACCGGCTATTCAGGCAAGTGGCACCTTCCCAATAGTTACCCCTCTGGTAATGAGGAAATCGCCGGATTTGAACTGCTCAACAAAGCTGAACGAAAAGGGAAACTGGCAAGGGATGTGGACGAGGCCACAATGAACCAGGCCATAGAGTTTCTGAAACGCAAACGCGATAAACCTTTCTATCTCGTTGTCTCGTTCATAAATCCACACGATATCTGCCTGTTGGCGGGCGAAGATTCACCGATCCTTGATGATGTCAGGAAGCGCTACATGCCTGCCGACGGTGTGGAAATTCCGCCCATTCCTGAGAACTTTGAACGTCCACAGGGCATGCCTGACACAAAGCTGAAAGATCATGAATGGGATGAGAATAAATGGAGACGGTACTGTTACGCATACTATCGCATGATGGAGGACGTTGATCGACAGGTGGGACAGGTGCTTGAGACGTTGCGTATCGTTGGCCAGGAAGAGAACACCCTTATTGTTTTTACCAGCGACCATGGAGAAGGGCTGTCGCGCCATCACTGGACAGGCAAGATGATGTACTTCGATGACGAAGTGGCAGTGCCGTTGATCGTAAGCTGGAAAGGTGTTACCCCTGCTGGCCGCATCGACAATGACCACCTGGCAACAACCACGGATGTGTTGCCGACAATTTGTGATTATGCCGGTCTCAAGCCGCCGGAAAAAATGCGTGGAGAAAGTCTGCGCACCGTGATCGAGCAGCCGGGTACGCTTGGCCGGGAATACGTCGTATCGGAAATGTGCAGAGATGGTAAACGTAATTTCATGGTTCGTACAAAACAATACAAGTACATGTCGTTTCCCGACAACACACCATCAGAAATGTTCTTTGACCTGAATGCCGATCCAGGCGAAATGAAGAACCTGGTGGGGCAGGACACCCAGGTCGGAGAAATTGAGCGACACCGCAAACTGCTGGCAAAGTGGAGGGAAGAGACCGAAGAATCGCAATATAAGGTTGTAAATGGCGCCGGCAATAAATCAACAAAGCGAAAAAATAAATCGAAACCAAAGAAAAAGTAATCCTGATCAGGCATTGCCGGAACAAAAATATCAATTGGCAGGGATAACTGACCCGGGTCATCCCTGATTCATCCTCTTGTTGAAAATCTCTTCTGTAAAGAACCAACGAAAACAGGCGTTTCATTTTGAGTTAAGATGATGTAACACTATGCGGAATCTGGCCATAAAGGTGAAGGGGCTGACACTGGAGCATGGAAAACAATATACATCACAGCCACAGGATTGATATTAACGAACTCAATTAACAGGAGTGTGTCGTGCAGATATTTTCAAAACGAAGTGTTGCCTCATGTTTATTTGCATTTTGCTGTTTGACTCTATTGTCGCCAGATATGATCCGGGCTGGTGAAAATAATGCCATTGCTGCTGCTATTCCGGCGGAAAATACGATAGCCACGATTATCGAAACGAAAGTGATCTGTAAGGAGCAGGGTAAATATCTCGGGCAGGGGAGTGAATATGGAGTCAACAAGGATGGTCATCCGGTTGTCCTGCAGCGTGTGGTCGAGTCAGGCCGGTATCTTGGCTGGGCGACACTGGCCAGGATTCGTACCGGCGAATTGATCGTGGCGTTTTCAGGTGACCGAGATGCACATGTTTGCCCTTGGGGAAAAACCCAGATCATTCGCAGCCTCGATCAGGGGAAAACCTGGACTCTGCCACAAACCATCACCAGTACACCGCTGGATGATCGTGATGCCGGTATTATTCAAACTAAAACAGGAGCTCTGCTGGTAAGCTGGTTCACTTCGTTGGCGTTTGAAGGGGCTTATTTTGAGGCTGCGGTCCAGCGTTATGCTCGCCACGGCGAAAAGATTCCTCCCGAGATTCGAAAACAATGGCTGGGAAACTGGATTCGTAGATCGGAAGATAACGGCCGGAAATGGGGGGAGCCCGTCCGGACGGTATCTACCGCTCCGCACGGACCGATTCAGCTGCGTGACGGACGATTGTTGTATATCGGAAACGGTCAATGGCAGAACAAGGCAGCTGTTACTGTGGAGCAATCCGGCGATGACGGACGTACCTGGAGTGTCATTACGACTATTGAAAAGCCGCAGGGTTCGACCACAAGTATGTGTGAGCCGCATCTGGTGGAATTAGCCAGCGGTAAGTTGCTCGCGATGTTTCGTTACGAACCCAAAGACCGCAGTAAATGTTTTCTTATGCAGTCCGAAAGCTCCGATGGAGGCAAAACCTGGTCACCTGTTCATAGTAGCGGTATCTGGGGCTATCCCCCGCATTTAATCCAGTTACGCAATGGCTGGGTGCTGGTGGCTTATGGATATCGCATGAAACCATTTGGCGAGCGGGCCTGTATCAGCCGTGACGAGGGCCGGACTTGGGATCTGGAAAATCAAATTATTCTTGCGGAGGCGCCCGGGCCGGACCTGGGCTATCCGTCAAGCGTTCAGATCGAGGATGGTTCGATTCTGACGGTGTACTACCAGGCGGAGAAACTGGGAGCGCCTACCAGCCTGGTAAGTACGCATTGGCGATTGAAATGACCTTTTATCCTCCTTCGCAGGAGACCCCGGACTTTAAGTCCGAGGGATGAATGCCTGTTTTGCTTCCTTCTTCGCGAAGGCTTCGCCGGACAAGACGGCTGATTCCGATGAGAAACTGCGGGCTTCAGCCCGCAAAGCTTCATTTGAGAAGTTTCATTTAGGATGGCTGAGACAAAATCCTTGCCGTCCGTCATGCCTGTGCTAAAGTTTCTTCAAAGAAATGGGACAAGAGCGCTGAAATCAGTGTTTCGGAATTACTCGACTTTGCCAAAATGCCCCGTGCCTTGGCACGTGGGAAGAACGGTGCGGCAAACACGGTATAGTATGGATGAAGACGGGTCAAGGCTACGGCGGAGTTCCGCTGATCCCGCTTTTGTTAGCGGGATGCCCAGCGGTTTGCCGCGGGGAGCTTCACTTCCCGGAAAAGCAATCTCTTATCAGCATCAGCTCTTGACTGTCGTATTTTTGACATGTCTAAGCCTCTCATTCGCGCAATCATCATCCCAAACCCCCGGTTTTATAATTGATTCGCACACGCACTACAGGGCTGCGGATGACTGGGAGAAATCGTTTCTCGCTACATACACCAAGTATAACGCCATGGCTTGTCTCCTGATCAGTATGAAAGATATGGATCGCGGCATGGCCTTTGCGAAGGCTAATCCCGACAGGGTAATACCGTATGCAGGGATTGACATCGACAGTCCTACGGTCCTCGAAGATGTGAAAAAAGTTCATAAAATTGGCTTCAAAGGGCTGGGTGAATTATTTGCGGTGAAGGAATGGAACTATGACGATCCAAAGTATGATCCACTCTGGAAACTTGCACAGGAGCTGGGCATGCCAATTGCGCCACACACAGGAATTCTTGCCAACGGTATGATGGCCAGAATGAGACCTTCTTTTCTTGCCACCATTGCATCAAAATATCCCAGGTTGGTCATCCACGCCGCTCACTTCGGTAATCCATGGTATGATGAAGCCGGCGAAGCAACTCGCAGGAATCAAAATCTCTTTTTTGATATTTCCGGTTCTTCTCTGATCAAAAAAGAGGACAATCCCGGATATTGGCAACAATTCCTTTGGTGGACACCTTACCTGGGAAAAGCACATATGCCCAAAAATGCGGTTCCTGCATTTGAAAAGATCCTCTTCGCTACAGACGAATCCCCCGAGGGTTTCGAAGAAAACGTCAGGCGATTCAACAAGATGCTCGATGCCTGCGGGGTTTCCGAAGAGACACGCGCGAAATCATATGGCCTTACTATGGCACGCATTCACAAAATTTCCGTGAATAAGTGAAGCTCCCTGCGGCAAGCCTGCCCGCCTAGCCCTATCCCGGCCAAGGGGCACGGGGCATTTTGGCGAAGGCGAGTAAACAATGGTCAGGACTGCTGTCCGTTTCAACTGATGGGGATTTCGACGAGGTTAATTATAACAATCCTTGCCATCAGTCGTTAACCTTACTAACATTTCTTCAATTAACTGGGACAAGAGCGCTGGAGTTGGTGTTTCAGTATTGCTGTCCTAGGTATAATTCTTCTCATACATCAGGAGTCAAACTTATGAAAGTAATCAGTTGGTCGTTGCTTGTGATCTCGCTGGCTTTTTCGGCTTTTGCTGCCGACGTTCCTGAAGGATTCGTGTCGCTTTTCAACGGTAAAGATCTTGGCGGCTGGGTTGTGCCTGAAGGTGACAACTGCCACTGGAAAGTTCTTGATGGAGTTATTGACTACGATGCGCGCAGTGAAGCGAAAAAGGACAAGAATCTGTGGACAGAGAAGGAGTTCGGTGATTTCACGCTGAAGATCGACTGGAGGATCAAGGAAGTACACGGTCTCTACAATATGCCGGAAGTGCTGCCGGATGGGTCACACAAGAAAGGGCCTGATGGCAAGGACATCCTGACGCCGCGGCCAAATGCCGACAGCGGTATTTTTCTGCGTGGTTTTCCGAAGGCACAGGTGAACATCTGGTGCTGGCCGATAGGATCAGGAGAAGTCTATGGTTACCGTATGGATAAGAAAATGCCTCCTGAGGTGCGTGCCGGTGTGACTCCAA
>MHBM01000009.1:0-300 GCA_001804885.1 Lentisphaerae bacterium RIFOXYA12_FULL_48_11 | reverse complement strand
GCCGTTTTTAATTTTTTATTTAACATTGTTAGTCCTACCAGTACATAAAAGACAGTTTTCAGCCTGCTCCTTTTCCGGCAAAAAAGGGAACATGTCATCCAGTGGCTTGGAAACCATCGTCCCGTCTTCTCTCTTGACGGAGGCGATCGTCGGTATTATGAGTTGTTTCTTAGGAGTAAAGATTTCACAGACCACGGGCCCACGATGAGCCAAAGCAGCCTTTATCCTCTCCTTCAGTTCCGAATTATTCCCTATGGAGAGATATTTTATCCCATAAGCCGCCGCGATTTTTGCGGTGTC
>MHBM01000008.1:9046-22181 GCA_001804885.1 Lentisphaerae bacterium RIFOXYA12_FULL_48_11 | reverse complement strand
CATGTAATAAAACCCAAGTTTGTCCGCCAGTTCGAGCAGAAGATCAAGCCTGGCTGACTGTGCCTGGCGATACCAGCCCAGTTTGCTTTCCCATTCTATACCGAGCGATGCCTCCGACATCCACCAGCGGTTGTAATTTTCACCATTTGCCGCCATTTTCCGGACGGCTTCATCAGCCAGTTGGCCGGAAGTGTGGTATCCGGGCAGGTTATGTCCAATGGGAAAGAAGCTTTCTCCATTATCAAACCTGAGGTAGTGCGGATCGACTGGGCTCTGTCGCAGGAAACCGTGGTCGTTCCCGGACGTGACTGTGAAAGTCCCGGCATCACGGCTGACAGTTCCACTTCGATCTTTTGCCGTGAGTTTGACCTGCATGGGCCCTTCCTCTGTTGCAGCGAGTCTGACACGCCAGGAACCGTTTCCCTGCGGCATCATGATTTCAATGCCGTCTTTAATCACCCGTTTCTGTTCCACCATGAAGAATCCGGGTTGTGTGTATTTTCTGCCGGAAGAAGTGGTGACGACAGCATCAAGGGCCACATCGTCCGGGTCGTATGGGTTGTCCCATGTTGCATTGAGATCAACAGCAAGTTCCAGTTTACCGAATTTCGGCAAGGTTGTTGTGAGCGGGCGGAATGCCTTTATCTCAAGCTTTTCCCTGCATTGTTTAATATCGCCAGGGAATTCGTCCGGCATTGTCTCGAATCGAATTTTGAGACTTGTCTGTACCTTCTTTCCGGGAGGGAAGTCTTCAGGGAGGAGGTTCATTTCGCAGCCCCATGGTTTGCCTCGGACTTCTCTGAAGCCGTCACCTGTAAAACTTACTGTCGCACCTTTTAGTAACTCGATAAGAAAACTCTCACAAGTTCCAGATACGGCGTTTCCAAGAAGGCCATGTGCCTGCGGCCTTGCATAGAAACGCTGTCCGCTGGTGAAGCTTTTCCTGTCATAGTGATGGACACACCATAATCCTGCTGTAAGTTTGAGTTCGGCAGTTTTTTCAACTTCCAGCCGGACTATCGTGCCGTCTGCGGCAGGTTCGAGGATAAGCGTATATGAGAGCGGGGGTGCTTTTTCTCGGGTACCCCAAAGTCCACTTTGCCGGAGATTTCCGTCGGGTCCAATTTCTGCCGGTACTGTTACCTTTCCGCCATTGAGTTGTTCATAAATCCACTTGTCATGCCACATGAAGAAAGCGGTTGTTACCGAAGGTCCATCGAGGCGTTCGTACCTTAATGTTCCTGGTGCGAGGAATTTAATTGTGTTATCACCATGTTGGAGAACGAAAACGTTATCCTTCTTTTGCCAGCCTTGTACTTGTGTGGCCGGAAGGAGTTCTGACGTTGTTAGCAAAAGAAGCGCGCAGATCTCGAGAAGAATTCTTGTTGCTTTATAGTTACTCATTGTTTCTCCCCAGTTTTCAATTAGAAGAAAAGAGGGTATCATCAGTTTCCCTATACAGAAAGAAATTCTGGAAAATTTCTTTCAACATTTCTGAACTATTTGAGGGTGTTGTTTATATGTGACACTTGTGATTTAATCATCATATATGGATCGGATAATTGTTGTAGATAAGACTACCTGCAGGGCGGGGTGTGGAGCTTGCTGCATTGCACCGTCTATTTCATCTTTCATTCCCGGGATGCCAGGTGGCAAACCTGCAGGGGTGCGTTGTGTCCAGCTTTCTGATGACAACCTCTGTCGTCTGTTTAATTCAGCAGAGCGCCCGCGAGTCTGTATAGGCTTCAAAGCTTCCTGTGAAATGTGTGGAAACTCCACCGAAGACGCTCTTGCATATCTGGCAAAACTTGAAAAAGATACAGCACCTGTGACGGAAGAGGTACGACATGCCGCAGTCTTAGAATAGCTAAGACGAAAAGGCTAACAGGTTAATTCTTTTGCGACATCTCGTCCGGCGAGGATTCTGTTTTCTGAACAGGATCTAGAATCCAGCGTTTGTTGAACCAGAACCACTGGCTGGGATCGTCTCGTATGGCATCTTCCACGTATTTCATGACAATAAGCGTCATTCGGCGGATATCATCTTCCTTTGAGAGGTTCTTGTCTGGCCAGACAGGTTCATGTCCGATCGCAATATGCTTTGCCCAGCCTTTACGCGTTACAATGCAGGGGAAAATAGGTACATCCGCATGGCGTGCGAAGGCGGCCATGCCGCCCCCTATGTTTGCGACACCGCCAAGGAATGGCACGCTTATTGCCTCGGTTCGCATTCTGACATCAGGAAGAATGGCAAGTGTTTTTCCCGCTACAAGATTGCGGAGAATGTCACGCATGATGCCAGAACCACGGGCTATGGTTTCAAGACCTGTACTTCTGCGGAGCTGATTAAGATATTCATCAGTGAATGGATTTTTTTGCCTGGCCGCAACACTGAATACCTTAACGCCAGCCAGTTGGCAGGCTACAGCTGCCATTTCCCATGAGCCCATGTGTGGTACTGCAATGATGGCGCCTTTGCCGGTTAATGTATGCTTCTTGATGTTATCGATGATAGGGCTGAAATTTGTTACGGAAGCTGTCCATTCCAGTGTCATTTTATGGAGACGTATCATTTCAATGGCGCTGAAAATAATGTTGCAGTAGGACTTCCATGCAATGCGATAAAGCTGCCAGTTGGAGTACTTGTTGCCGAAAATCTGACGAAGCCTGTTTTTTGCCATGCCGACCCGGAATCGGAAAATATAAAAAATGAGAAGAGCGTTCAGCCATCCAATAAAAAGTGCAATCCTGTATGGCAGGATGTCAACTACCCATGCGACGCAGCGCAGGGCATAATACTCGGCAATTTGTTTTATCAAAAGCATCATGGAAATTTACCCCGTCTGACAAAGTTCAGCAAGGGGCTTTGCTGCATTGTTATTGCGCCGACCGGACATACTTCATGACAACAGCAGCAACCTGTGCATTTCTTCTGTTCCATTACAGGCATACCATGCTTGTGCAGGCTGGATAGTGCTTTCGTGGGACATCCTTCAATACATCGTCCGCATTTAATACATTTATCGGATATTATTGGAGCGATCCAGACGAAAGGAGCTAGAAGATTTACCAGCCACTGTGGGATCATGTGCATTAGCATGGTGCTGGGAATGATAAAGTTCTTTGTCGAGAGAGTTTCGGTGGGCATTCCGACTGTTTCAATTTGATCTTCCGTCTCTTCGTTAGGCTTGACGACAGACAGGTAACGGAGATAGGGGACGGTTAATGGATTGATTTTCAAAAGGTGACAGATTGTCTGATCCATGGCAACCGCATCGCGGGATGCTGCAAGGAATTTCAGGCGAATCGGCTGGCCGGCAGAAGGCCCTTCTCCATGCATTGCAATCACAGCGTCCGCAATGTTCAGGTGCGGTGGCACATGGCGGTATATGACTGCTATCAGTTTTCCGAAGTCCGCGACAGTGGAGTGCAATTTATGAAGGTTCATTTTCTGGAAGCCCGGCACTGTCCCAAACATATTCTTAACGGCTCCCGTTAATGTCGTCAGGGTATGCGTTTTTATCTTTGGCACATTTACGATAACGTCGGCGTCAAGCACTGGCTTCGCAATGGTGAAGGAAAAGCCGTCGACTTCGTAACTTATAACGCCGGATTTCTCGAGACTGACAAGAGGTGTCTGTTCCTGTTCGCACATTGCCTTAAAACCCGTTTTTTCCCATACCTTTTCAATTTTAACCACATTGGCAGGACTGTCTGCGACAAATGGGACAGCCCCATGCTGTTTAAGGATGCGTATGATAGCACGGACCACTTCAGGGTGAGTCGTGACAGCCTGTTCAGGCGGCCTGTCGGTAAGCAGGTTTGGTTTGATTAAAACGGACTGGCCTGGCTTTACAAACGTCTTTATTCCCCCGAGATCGTCAAACAGCTTGTCTACGGCTGCTTGTACTTCTCTGGCTTCATAATTACCGCAATATTCAAGTGCTACTGTTGAATTGTTATTCATGCAAAAAAGCGTGAGAGTAGGGTATAGTCGGGTTTGTGGCAATGCGGAAGTTCTCGGTAGTCAGAACTCAAAATTGCTGGAAAAGTTGATCAAGAACATATAATAATTATCCATCGGATTTGTTTTAAGTCTAGATGAACGAGGTAAAGGAGGGAAACTGTGAAGAAATTGTTTTGGATTGTGTGTGTGGCGTTGTTTGTTGGATTCAGCATGAATACTGTTCAGGCACAACAGAAAAGTGCTCAAAAACCGACCGTTGTAGTTTCTGACGATAGCGGCGATCTTTCAAATGTTTCGGGAACTGTCAGCGTTACAAAGGATAAAAAAACAGGGGATGTTACAGATCTTGAGCTTTTAACCGAAAGTGGATTTAAATTTAAAATCACACGTGATTCTGAATCAAAATACCTTGAAACGCAAAACGGAAAGAACGTTGAGATTTCAGGATTAATTTCCGTAAAGGATGGCCTGAAGTGGGTTACCATCAAAAAACCGACGGTCATGTTGCCAGTCGATGACAAGGGCGCGGAAGGTAAGACGGTAAAGAAAGCAGACAAGGATGGCAAAGGTGGCCAGAAAGAACGGAAACCGCCGAAGAAAGTAAATTTTGGTTACTAATAGGCTTAATTCTTTCCGGACCAGACATGGTTGCGGATGGAGCGTGGTGAAGAACCCTGCAGGGCCTTGACCACCCTTGAGAAATGGTATGGATTTTTGAATCCGCATCGGTATGCAATCTCTGCAACGCTTAGTCCTGTTTCGCCCAGCATGGCAACGCCCTGTTCCGTTCTGAGTTTCCACAGGTAGCGGGATGGCGATGTATTCAGTATATCCCCGAATTTATAGATCAAGGTATTTCTGGCTATGCCTGATGCTTTGTTCGCGGCTTCCAGACAGTTATCGTCACCGTAATGCTCCTCCATGTATCGGGTCGCAATGCTCACTGCGGCATCCTGGCGTGTATTTACACCTTGCTCCTGAGCCATGTTAAGGTATTCATAGAACAGGGCCTGAGCGAGATGGTCAATCACTGCTGCTACCTGCCTTTTCAAGGGCGGACGGAGTTTGAAGGCTGCGGCATGAATATGCTTGAAGGCGTCAGAGCAGGGGACTGTGAAAGGAGCGCGTGCAAGCTGCCGTTTCAGGTCCGCTGAAACAAGTCCTGGCGCCATATGGCACCAGGTGTGATGTGTCTCCGCTGATTTTGAAAACATGAAGTGCTCCCTGCGCTTCGGGCGATACAAGGATGCCCAGCCGGGGGTGAGTGTGTACTTGATGCCGTCAATCTCAACATCGCACGATCCGGAGTGCAGCGTGACAATCTGGTAGTTACGTTGAATACGTGGACCTACGAAGCCGCCTGGTTTATATCTTACCTCTCCAAACGTTACATTCGGTGTTGTGATACGCCTGTTGTCCCAGAGAATATTGATCCCGTCATATGTGGATGGATCGGTAAGCATGGATATCTTTTATGGGGCAGATGGCCGGAAGTCAACGTTGAAAGAAGCCAATAATGTGACGGCAGATATGTTTTTGTGAATTGAGATATTGTCAAAAAACAGGGTAAAGGTGATGATTTGACAGCATAAGAATATATTCGCTTCTTAATACCTGGAGGTACTTATGAGCATGACATCACGGGAACGACTGATCGCAACGCTTAACCATGAACAACCTGACCGGGTATGCGTAGATTTCGGCGGGACACATGTCACGGGGATATCGGCCAGTGCGGTTTCTCTGCTCCGCAAGAGGCTGTTTGGTGACAGTGATTATCGTGTCAAAATAAATGAGCCTTACCAGATGCTCGGTGAGATAGACGATGAGCTGATGAATGCGCTTGGTATCGATATGGTCGGAGTTCTTCCTCCGAAGAACATGTTTGGATTTGAAAACAAGGACTGGAAACCGTTCACGATGTTTGACGGGACCGAAGTTCTTGTTCCAGGTAATTTCAACCTGACTCCTGATGGCAATGGCGGCTGGTTTATACATCCGGAGGGTGACACTTCTGTGCCTCCAAGCGGTCATATGCCGAAGGGCGGCTACTATTTTGATGCAATTCCAAGACAGGGCTTTATCGATGAGGATGGGCTTAACCCGGAAGATAATCTTGAAGAGTTCGGTTTGCTGGATGACGCCACTGTCAGGCATTTTGCCGATGCGGCGCGGAAAGCTTCTGCTGCCGGGAAAGGGGCTATCTTGAGTGTCCCTGGCACAGGCTTCGGGGATATAGCGCTTGTTCCTGCGATGTGGATGAAGAAAACGAAAGGAATAAGAGATATTGAAGAATGGTATGTTTCCACAGCCATTCGCCGGGATTATGTGTACAAGGTTTTTGAAAAACAGTGTGAGATAGCTTTGAAGAACCTGGATGTTCTTGCCAAAGCCATTGGCGACAATGTCCAGGCGGCGTTTACAACCGGAACCGATTTCGGGACGCAGAACGGCTTGTTTATTTCAAAGGAATCATACCGTGATCTTTTCAAGCCATTTCACAAGACCATAAATGATTTCATTCACGCCAGGACAAGCTGGAAGGTGTTTATTCACAGTTGTGGTAGTGTTATCGAACTTATTCCTGACTTCATTGAGGCAGGGTTTGACATACTTAACCCGGTGCAGTGTTCTGCAGCAGGGATGCAGGGGCAACAACTAAAAAAAACATATGGGAAGGATATGGTTTTCTGGGGAGGTGGTGTTGATACCCAGAGGACATTACCGTTTGGAACTCCTCAGGATGTCTACAGACAGGTGAGGGAACGTGTTGAGCTATTTAACAAAGATGGCGGGTTTGTTTTCAACACAATCCATAATATTCAGGCAAAGACACCTGTGGAAAATATCATGGCAATGTTCAGTGCAATTAAAGACAGTGCTGTAAAATAGTGACTTCAAGGACAGGTAGGAGTGAAGATATGAGAAGAATAGTTTTTTTATGTTTGTGTTTATCCATTATGGCTGCAAGCGTTTATGGAGCTGAGTATCATGTTTCTGTAAACGGTAAAGATTCAAACCCGGGTTCTGTTTCTGCGCCGCTGCGCACGATTCAGCGCGGTGCTGATATTGCACAGCCGGGGGACAGTGTTACTGTACATTCGGGAGTGTATCGTGAACGTGTAAATCCGCCGCGTGGAGGAGAGTCTGAGAAAAAACGCATTATCTACCAGTCTGTTGCAGGTGAAAAAGTCGAAATCAAGGGGTCGGAAGTCGTAAAAAACTGGGTAAAAGTTGAGAATGATGCATGGAAGGTGATTTTACCGAACACGTTTTTTGGCAACTTTAATCCTTTCAACGATCTCATCAGGGGGGACTGGTTTGATCCGAGGAAACGCGAGCATCATACCGGCGCTGTCTATCTCAATGGTGCATGGCTGATTGAGACCACTAATCTGGAAGCGGTTCTGATGCCTCAGGGAATGGTTCCAAAATCCTCTGATAGATCTGTCCTGCTAAACGTGGCCTGGTTGCGGTTCGGCGTGGCAGAAACAGCAAGACGTATTCCTGCAAACAGTTTTATAACGCGGCAGGGCACGAAGAACGCGCCTTGTTCAGAGGGAGGCGAATGCGTTGGCTACATTAGTCATGGTGACTGGCTTAAATACGGGCAGGTGGATCTTGGAGCGTCAACACAGCAGATTGAGGTGCGCGCTGCATCGGCATCGGCAGGCGGTAAAGTCGAGATTCGCCTGAACGCGCCTGACGGTGACCTGTTGGGTTCCTGCATGGTTCCGAATACTGGTGGATGGCAGTCCTGGGGCTCATTCAAAATCGGAATAAAACCGCTCGGGGGATTAAAAACAATATGTCTTGTCTTTAAAGGCCGCAACCAGGATTCACTGGATGCTGGATTATGGTACGCCAAGGTTGATGCATCAAGCACGACAATCTGGGCCCAATTCAAGGGGGTCAATCCCAACGAGGAACAGGTTGAGATCAATGCCAGACAGACGGTATTTTATCCTGATAAATCGGGCCGGAACTATATCACCGTGCGCGGTTTTACGATGAGACATGCAGCAACGCCGTGGGCTCCACCCACAGCTGAACAGATAGGACTTATAGGAACGGACTGGAGCAGGGGCTGGATCATCGAAAACAACGTGATCAGTCATTCGGTCTGTTCCGGTATTGCGCTGGGAAAACATGGTGACCAGTTTGACAATACTTCTGCCAACTCAGCCGAGGGTTATGTTAAGACCATTGAGCGTGCCCATGCCCATGCCATCCCGTGGACAAAGGAAAATATTGGTCACCATGTTGTCAGGAACAATGTTATCTCGCATTGTGAACAGACCGGCATTGTCGGCAGCCTGGGTTGTTCATTCAGCACGGTAACAGGGAATACAATACATGATATTCATGTGCGGAAGTTGTTCGGTGGTGCGGAGATGGCTGGCATAAAGTTTCACGGAGCAATTGATGTTGTCATCAGTCGGAATCATATATTCCGCACCTGCCGCGGGTTGTGGCTCGACTGGATGGCACAGGGTACGCGGGTTACCCGCAATCTCTTTCATGATAACGACGGTCAGGATTTATTCATGGAAGTTGATCATGGTCCGTTCCTTGTGGATAATAATATCTTTCTTTCACCCGTGACACTGCTCTCCGTCTCGCAGGGCGGAGCTTATGTACATAACCTGATTGCCGGAAATATCAATTTGCATAAATTTGATGCTCGCCTGACTCCTTTCCACAAGCCGCACTCAACCGAGGTTGCCGGTCTGCATGATAACCCGAAAGGCGATGACCGTTACTATAACAATCTGTTCGTCCAGCGAGGTGATATGGGAAGGTACGATGATGCCCAGATGCCAGTCTGGATGGACGGTAATGTCTTTCTTTGCGGAGCAAAACCTTCCAGGTATGAAAAAGATCCGCTGATCAAGCAGGACTTTGATCCGGAGATAAAACTTGTCGAAAAGGCTGACGGCATTTATCTCGAAGGCAGGTTCGACAAAACATGGACGTCTGAACGAACGCGCAGGCTGGTGACAACCGACCTGCTCGGTAAAGCGGCCATTCCGGCCCTTTCTTATGAGCAACCAGACGGCTCATCCATCCGCATAAATACCGATTACTTCGGCAAGAAGAGAAACAGGCGAAACCCGGCCCCAGGACCTTTCGGGCAGCTGGATGAAGGTCTTTTCAATGTCAAGGTTTGGTGATACAAGATCGCAGGAGGCAATCCATGGAAAGCCCGACTGACGCTGGTAAAAAAATTAACCTGTCATATCTTATTCCGATTTGCCTGGTAGCGACCCTTGGGGGATTGCTTTTCGGTTATGATACGGGTGTAATTTCCGGGGCAATCGAGTCTCTGACGCTGCGCTTTGGTCTTGATGATTTCATGAAGGGTTGGGCATCGGGGTGTGTTTTGATTGGTTGTGCGGCCGGAGTACTGATTGTCGGTCCGGTTTCGGACAGGTTCGGGCGCAAAAGAGCGCTGTTTATTGCAGCTTTTCTGTTCCTGGTTTCGGCCATTGGTACAGCTCTTCCGAAAGACATAGTTACTTTCATAATATTCCGCATTATGGGTGGCGTTGGTATCGGGATTGCTTCGATGTCCACTCCTATGTATATCGCAGAGATAACACCTGCCCATATGCGTGGCAGGATGGTGGCGGTTAACCAGATCGCCATCATGGGTGGGATTGCAGCGACGTCCTTTATAAATTATTTCATTGCCGGATGTGGTGACCAGGCGTGGAATGTGGCATCAGGCTGGCGGTGGATGTTTGCCGTGGGCACACTCCCGGCCATGGTATTTCTGCTGCTGCTTATAGGAATTCCCGAAAGTCCACGTTGGCTGGTGGAAATGGGAAGAGGGGAGGAGGCACAGAATATTCTTGCCAGAGTAGGAGGGGGTGAATTTGCTGCAAATGAAATGTCGGGTATTCGCGAGTCGTTGTCCGAGGAGAAGGGGACATGGGGAGAGGTCTTTTCCCGGAAACTGCGGTTGCCCCTTTTTCTGGGTATTGCGCTTGCCGTTCTCCAGCAGGTGACAGGTATCAACGTATTCATGTATTTTGGTGCAACCATATTCAAGACCATGAGCAGGTCGACAGGTGTTGATGCCGGGCTCCTGCAGCAGATCATAATCAATGGGGCCTGCACGTTGTTTACGATTATTGCGATTGCAACTGTTGATAAATGGGGCCGAAAACCTTTGATGGTTATAGGGGCCGTGGGGATGGGGGTCAGCCTCATTGCAATGGGGCTGATGGCGCAGATGATGACTGACCCGGCTGCAGCCAGCAATCTGATGCTGGTTTTTATAATACTTTACATTGCGTGTTTCGGCCTTTCCGTGGGACCTGTGACATGGGTCATTCTATCGGAGATATTTCCGACGGCTGTACGCGGGCGTGCTTTGGGCCTTGCAACTTTCTGCCTGTGGATTGCCGATTATGCAGTAACACAGACTTTCCCGATGATGGATGCGCAAGGATCATGGTTCGTAATGAAGTTTAACCATGCTTTCCCATTTTATGTTTATGCTGTATTTTGTGTGGTGCTGGTTCTTTTGATATGGTTGAAAGTGCCTGAAACAAAAGGCAAGTCGCTGGAGGAGATAGAGAAGAGCTGGGGTAAATGACGAAAGGAAAAGGTATGACATTGAGCAATGTGAAATGGCTGTTGATTTGTCTGCTGGTCGCTGTTGTTTTTTCCGCTCGTGCTGAAATAACGATTGTTGTGCCCAAAAAGGCCTCGGAGATCGAAAATATAGCAGCACTTGAAATACGGCGTTATATGTACCTGCGAATGGGGAAAACCGTTCCGATACCAACGGAAGATATGCCGCCATCGGGTGATATTATTGCCATAGCCCAGAAGGATCATTCGATCCTGAAAGAGTTATGCGATGATACATTAAAGACTTCCATCGCTGCGCTTGAGCCCGAACAATACATTGCAAAGACATTTCAGTGGAAGGAAGGCCGGAAGGTCCTTGTAATCGCCGGAGGCGATTCTGTCGGTGCTTTATATGGAACTTACCGGGTCTGTGAAAAGATCGGTGTGCGGTTCTACCTTCATGGCGATGTCATCCCGGAACAGAAGATTCCCCTGGCTATCCCCCAGATCGATGAGACAGGGAAGCCCCTTTTCAATATCCGTGGAATCAACCCGTTCCACGACTTTCCCGAAGGGCCGGACTGGTGGAACCAGGACGATTACAAGAGCTACATTTCCCAGCTGGCAAAGATGCGGATGAATTTCATTGGCCTTCATTGCTATCCAGAAGGGGCGGGACCAGAGCCGGCGGTATGGATTGGCCTAAAGGAATATCTAGACAAGAAGAATAGTCCGCTTTTCAGTTATCCATCGCATTGGGCAAACACGAAGAGGGATGGCGGTTGGGGTTACGCGGCCATGAAGACCGGTGATTTTGCAGGTGGGGCGTATCTGATATTTGCAGGGGATGATTACGGTCCATACATAATGCAGGGAATGATGCCCAAGCCTGCAACTCCAGAGGAGAATAATAAACTTTTTGAGAAAGCCGGAAAAATGTTCAAGCAGGCTTTTGGCTATGCGAAGAAGTTTGGTGTGAAAACATGTGTTGGCACCGAGACGCCTCTTCATATCCCAAAAGACATGAAGGAGAAACTAAAGGCTGATGGAAAGGATATTTCCGATCAGGCGGTTGTTAAAGATGTATATGAAGGTATGTTCACCAGAATACAAAAAGTATATCCCGTTGATTATTACTGGCTCTGGACTCCGGAAGGTTGGACATGGGGCGGAAATAAGCCCGAACAGTACGAAGCAACTGTGAAAGATATTAATGCAGCACTTGAAGCACTGGCGGCGCTGGGTAATCCATTTACCCTTGCTACATGTGGATGGGTTCTTGGTCCACAGCATGATCGAACTGCTCTTGACAGCGTATTGCCGAAAGCGGTACCGATGAGTTGTATCAGCCGCCAGGTGGGCCATGCGGCTGTTGAAGCAGGCTTTGCAAATATTCAAGGTCGTCCAAAATGGTCAATTCCATGGATGGAAAATGATCCGAATCTGATCGCTCCTCAACCATGGGTCGGGCGTATGCGTTATGATGCGGCCGATTCGTTAAGGCTCGGTTGTACCGGCCTGATTGGTATTCACTGGCGTACAAAGGCGATGGCTCACAATGTTTATGCACTTGCTTCTTCGGCATGGGATCAGTCGTGGATACCTGCTGATTTTGACAAGGCTCCTGTGTCACCCCAGAAACCTGAAGAAAAAGGTCCTGCGGCAGGAGCTATTGGCGGGACTGTTACCAGTTTCTCCGCCCCGGTTGACGATACTGAGGATGATGCGGTTTACCAGTCTGTCCGCTACAATGCTAACGGCTATAATCTCGAGATTCCAAACGGCAAATATGCTGTGACATTGAAATTTAATGAGCCGCACTATACCGAGACTGGTAAGCGTGTTTTTGGCGCCAAAATCCAGGGTAATCAGGTTTTAGATAAACTGGATATGTTTGCAAAAGCCGGGAAAAACAAGGCGCTCGATTTCACATATCCTGATATTGCTGTGACAAATGGTGTTTTGGCGATTGATTTTGTCAGGGAAGTTGAAAACCCATGTATTGCGGGTATAACAATTCAGGGCATGACGACACCGGCTAACCAGGTTGCGTCCGTTCCGTATACAAGAAAAATTAACTGTGGAGGAAAAGTCTACAAGGAATATGAAGCCGATGAAAAGAATACGCCGCCGGTAGACATCAAGAAGCACCGCGCAATGCCCTGCGAAGACTTCTATATTGATTTTGCCCGTGCAAGCTTCGGTGATTCTGTTGCCGAATCAGCCGGCAAATTACTTGCAGGGAAAGACGGGACAAACCTTGTCGAAACAACAACATGGGTTCGGGGACCGGGTGGAATAAAGATCAACAAGACACCATGGAGTGAAGAAAAAACTAAGTATGCCTTTGTTGAAGAATTTGCCGCCCTCAGGGCACAAGTGACTGGTGTTACAAACTTGGAAAGGTTTGACTACTGGCTGAATACCTATCGCTGTATGGCGGTCATGGGCGAGATCGGTTGCATGCGCGGGGATCTGGACAAGACTGTTGTGGCAATCAAAGCGGAGACGGATGCCGGCAGGAAGAAGGAACTGGCGACGAAAGCGCTGCTATTGCGAATAGAAATGGCAAAGCAGTGGGAGAAA
>MHBM01000008.1:0-8968 GCA_001804885.1 Lentisphaerae bacterium RIFOXYA12_FULL_48_11 | reverse complement strand
CTGCACGAGCAGTTCCTCTCAAAGCACGATAAGGATCTTTCTGATGCCATTGGGGATAAACTGCCGGATTCAGTATTGCCGGGGAAAACCTATTATGGTCCGGCCAGGATAATCGTGCCGACAGTCAGGACGCATATAGCGGAAGGAGAGGGAATCACTTTTAATCTTATTCTTCTGGATAAACAACCGATGAAAGGGGCTGCGCTTTTCTACCGGGTAATGGGGAAGGGCGAATACATGAAGTTTGATCTGGAACACCTCGGAAGGGCGGTTTATCAGGCGAAGCTTCTGCCTGCGATGGAAGATTTTGAATATTACATTGAGGCCGAAAAGGCTGATGGCGCCAAAATGTTCTGGCCTGTTACAGCACCTGCGATAGGTCAGACCGTCATTGTTTGGGGGCAGATGATCAGCCAGCGCTGATTTAATATTAAAATGTGCGAGAGTCTCTGTGGTTTTGTCTCTGCTGTCATTCTTTTTAAAGGCTGCCCATTTTGCCGTTGACAGGAACGGTATTATGGTGCAAGTCTAATTAAGAATTCAGCATCCTGCTGTGGTCTGCATCTCGTTTAGAGAAAGCGGGTTCCCATGAGAGACTATTCTGGTTATAAATGGATAAACTTTTTGCTCTTAATCCTTATCGCTCTCCCTGAGCCGGTTGCTGTTTCGGCTAAGTCGGAAGCGCTCCATCTAAAAGTAGCGTTTCTGGTTGCTGATAAGCCTGGAGCGATCATTGGTCCAGATATGAGTATGGCCTGTGAACTGGCGGAGCGGGTAACTGGTGCTTTAACAATTCTACCGGATGGTAAGGGTGGTTTTGTTGATCTGATGGGAAAAGAGTGTTCTCTTGATCAGTTTGCTGTGATCTGGTGTCATCACGATGACACTTCGTTGCCAGTGGGCAAGGTTTTAGGCGGTCCATCCCTGAGTGCGATTGGGAAATTTATCTCAGCCGGGCATGGTTTATTGCTCTCTGGTTGTGCCGTACCCCTTGTCGACAGCCTTGGAGTAGATGCCATTCGAACGGATCCTCTGCCGTTTGGGGATGATCGCGATCAGGCTGGATTGGTGCCGCTTGATCTTCAGCATCCCGCATTTTGTAACGCCGACTTGTTCGGCGGAGTCTTGTGGTTGTCTAATGCAGTGTTTCCTGCATTTGCCGGCTTTCATCCATCTCGTAATCCTTCAAAGGGTGTGTTTCTGGCCAGGACTTCGGGTGGACCGGAAAATCCGCTCGTTGAGTATCAGCTTGGGCAAGGCAGGATAATAGCAATGGGCTGGCGACTTGGACGGCTATACGCAGATGCGGCAATTGCTTATCGCAAGAACTTCGAACAGCTGACATCAAATATTGCGGGATACCTTGGAGACCCAAAAGCATGGCGCCCCCTGGCAATGAAGTCAGATGGTTCTCCTCTGGTCAATGTGCGGTTGCCCGTGGTACAGGAATCGGAATGGCGTGCGCTGGAAATGGCCATTCGAGATCTGTCTGCTACATTCAGGGACCGATATCAAAATGGTGATGAGTATTTAAAACGGCTTTTTGAATTGAAGAAGGTTCAGAATGCGGGTACAGCAAAACCGGGTGAGATCGCCTCTACGGAAGATGTAAAAACTGACGAAATACGAACGCAATTTATCCGGCTCCGCAGTGAAGCTTTGCTGGCCAATCCGTTGCTGGATTTCTCAAAGCTTTTACTAGTCAAACGTAGCGTGAAACAACTTGGTTTGCCCATGAATTATTTGAGTAATTCAAGTCTGCCCAGAAGTGGTTACGATAATCAGATTGCAGTACTTTCGCCATTACGTCCGGATGGTAAACTAACCACATTATATCAGCCTCAGAATGGACAATTTGTCGGTGATGTGGATCTGCATTTCGATGCCGACAGGCTGTTGTTTTCGATGTCAGGCGCAAAAGGTCCGTGGCGTGTATTTGAGATTGGGAGTGACGGCTTGAAGCTGCGTGAGTTGCAGCTGATCCAGGAGCCGGATGTCGACAATTATGATGCATGTTATCTACCCGACGACCGCGTAATCTTTACATCTTCAGCGTGTTTTGCTGGAGTACCTTGTATTAACGGTTCTGGTCATGTGGCCAATCTGTATTCCCTTGAAAGCAATGGCAGAATACGCCAATTGACTGTTGATCAGGATCACGACTGGTGTCCGACTGTATTGAATAACGGCCGTGTTCTTTATCTGCGATGGGAGTACACCGATATTCCACATGCTTTCTCGAGGATCCTGTTTCACATGAATCCGGATGGTACCGGGCAGATGGAGTATTATGGAAGCAACTCGTACTGGCCAGCTTCTATGTTTTTTGCCAGGCCGATACCAGGGCATCCTACGAAATTTGTAGCTGTTGTAGGTGGGCACCACGAATTGCCGCGAATGGGGGACTTGGTTGTTTTCGACCCGGCGCTTGGGCGATTTGAGGCCGATGGTGTTGTGCAGCAGATACCTGGGCATGGCCGCAAACTTGCACCAGCGAACCTAGATCTCCCAATAGCCCTGAGCTGGCCTAAATTCCTGCATCCATATCCTCTGAGTGAGAAGTACTTTTTAACCTCATGTAAACTATCGGCGTCGGGTTTGTGGGGGATCTACCTTGTTGATATCTTTGATAACGTGGTTCTCCTTTATGAAGAACCAGGTTTTGCCATGTTTGAACCGATTCCTTTCATGAAAACACCTAAGCCGCCATTGATCGCCGATAAGGTAGACCTTGCACGAAAGGATGCCGATGTTCTTATCAGTGACATTTATATTGGAGAAGGCCTGAAAGGTGTGCCGCGTGGTACAATCAAATCTTTAAGAATATTTACCTACGAGTTTGCATATCAGGGTATGGGTGCGGAGCCTTACAGTGTAGGTTTGGATGGGCCATGGGATCCCAAGATTGTGCTTGGTACAGTCCCAGTGTATGAAGATGGTTCAGCTCATTTTCGCATCCCGGCATGCACGCCTGTCGCCCTGCAGCCTCTTGATGCAGAGGGTAAAGCGGTCCAGTTGATGAGGAGCTGGTTTACTGCAATGCCAGGTGAACCTCTTTCCTGCGTTGGGTGTCATGAAAAACAGAATACGTTGCCGCCTATACGCAGGACTATTGCAGTCGGAAAGATTCCTTCTGAAATCAAGCCGTGGTATGGGCAAGTCAGGGGATTCTCGTTTTTCCGGGAGGTTCAGCCGGTGCTCGACAAGTATTGTATAAGTTGTCACAGCGGAAAGGGACGGCCGGACGGAAAAGTTATACCATCTCTAATTGACGGTCCACCGGTTCCGACCATGAAGAACAATAATGGTATTAATATGGCGTCCCGCTTTTCACCTTCGTACTATGAGATCAGGAAATTTGTAAGGACTCCGACGAAGGAAAGCGATATGCATCTATTGATGCCGTGGGAGTACCATGCTGATACGACGAGACTTGTGCAGATGCTTGCGAAGGGGCATCACGATGTAAAGTTGGACGCGGAGTCATGGGATCGCATTATCACGTGGATTGACCTGAATGCCCCTGCGCATGGTGGGTGGCAGGATATTCGTGGTGGGGCGATTGGTCCAGCTGTGAAACATCAAACCGAACGGCGACTCCAGATGCGAGAACGCTATACCGGAATGGGCAGTGTGACAGGGCCCCATCCTGAACAGAAAAAGTCAAGCTGTGTGCCTGTGGAGACGAACGCTGTTGCAATAACAAGTGTTAAGGTTGAGGGGAAGTTGCCTCTGGTGCTGAACGAAGCTTCTGTGTCCCGGGAAAAGGAAAGTGATCTGCCTTCCGACCTGTCCATAGACCTTGGTTCCGGAGTGAAACTAACAATGGTCAGGATCCGACCCGGTGAGTTTGTGATGGGACAGGAGGATGGATGTCTTGATGAGAAACCAGTGACCAAGGTCAAAATCGCAAAGGGATTTTGGATGGGGCGTTGCGAGATAACAAATGAACAGTTCGGTCGGTTCGATTCAGCCCATAACAGTCGTCTGGAAGATGCGGACTTCATGCAGTTCAGCATGGGAGAACGCGGGTGGACGGTTTCCCGTCCCAGTCAACCTGTCGTTCGTGTTTCCTGGACCAAGGCCATGGATTTCTGCCGCTGGCTATCCCAGAAGACCGGCAAGTCATTCTCATTGCCGACCGAGTCAGAATGGGAATATGCCTGCCGTGCCGGTACATCGACTCGTCTTTGGTACGGCGAGCCGGATAGTGACTTTTCTCGAAGTGCAAATGTTTCCGACATTTGTAACCAAGTGATAGACCCATTTGACTGGGGGGGCAGGGGTGATTCAATTCCCCCGTGGCGGCCTGCGGATGTTCGCTATAATGATAAGTATCGTGTCTCTGCGCCTGTTGGGACATATCGGCCAAACCCGTGGGGATTGTTCGATATGCATGGGAATGTTTCAGAATGGACTATGTCCGAAAAAAAGCCATATCCGTACAGTGACAGAGATGGCCGAAATAATCTACCAGGTACAGGGAAGAAGGTTGTCAGGGGCGGGTCATGGTATGATCGTCCTGCGCAAAGTCGCAGTGCATTCAGGCAGGCATACAATCCCGATCAACCTGTTTTCGACATAGGTTTCAGGGTTGTCTGTAGGTGAATTCTGTTATTATGACAGAGGATCAGTAACGTCCAGCCTTCACCAGTACTATGGTTTGGCAAACAAACCGCCACAGTACAAGATAGGGTTTCTTCATAATGATGTAACTATCTATTTCAAATCCCTCACGAATTCGGATTCGAGCGTGGATATACCAACCGTATCTGTCGGGCCAGTGAAACCGGGTCCACCTCCTGCAACGTAACCATCACTTCGTCCCGTAGCATCCCGGCTTACCCAGAAGGCATAAAGAGCTCCGTTACGCAGTGTGAACCGAAATCTTACAGGTTTATTACGTAGGTTGGATAGGCTCTCTGCTCCATCCCATGATATGGGAGAAATCGTGCTGTCAGATGAAAGCGGACGGCAGGATGTGAGTGTAAATGGTGCGATCGGTTGCCCTGTTTCATCCAGAACCTCAACTTTCAGCTCACCATTAGAGGTGTCGGCGTTGACAAAAAGTTGTTCGCCGGAGAACTGGACTGGTCGCGTAGTTAATTTACCAGCATCAGTCTCAGCTTCCATTGATGCAAATCCGTCGCGGCGAAGGAATGCTATCCCGGTTGAACCGCGGTCGTACATTCCGTTCTGCAGCCAGTGCTTGCTGACTTTGTTAGTGTCACCCTGGAATCCTGTATAATAGAACCAGAGCTTGTCACCACGCACACAGCAGAGATTTCCAAGTGATTGGACATAACCGCGGTCCCATATATCTTTGCGCTCTGCCGGGATATGGGCGCGACGATCGGGGCGGAGCCAGTGGAATCCATCACGGCTGTAGGCGAAATTAAGTTCGGTTATCTTTGGCAGGCCCATTTTCTCGCAGATATCATTTTCAGGGCCATGATGTATTTCGTAGAATCCCAGCATAATGCTTTCGTAGGCTACAGCGTCCAGATTGTAGAGCTGTGGAGTACGTTGTGTGACGATGTCCTTGGGGTCGTCGCGGTCTGCGGCTGCCCATACGACGGGACCACTGTCGGGCCACTTCGCGCCGGCCAGGAAGTCGTCGGCTTCCCAATAATGACGGGAACGGCCACGGAAACCGGATCGCAGGCTGTAAACCCATTTCTTCCGGAATGGATTATAGAACATCGTGCTGCGATCGCCGGTATTTCCCGTGGTTACCCGGTTGGTCCAGTGTATCCCGTCAGATGAAGTCATGCTCACTCCCGGCATTTGTCCACCCGGCGGACGCATGAAAAGCTTGTATCGCTGCTGGGGATCACTTGCAGACCAGTCCGGCACGACGGTCCAGGAGTCCGGGGTAAGATCCGTTGGTAAGATCTGGTTTGTATCTTTCTTTATGTCCAGTGATGGCCGCTCCCATTTGAGCCCGTCTTTGCTTGTTGCGTAGCAAATTGTATGAATCCATCCAGCCTCGTACCACATCTTGAATATCTTTTCCGCAGGATCCCACCATACGCCGCCGCTTTTTGGTACGGCTGCAGAATTCCCGCCTGGATTCATCTCCAGCTCAGTTTCCGGTTTAAGGATGGGATTTCCGGAATATTTGAGCGGCAAGTGAAAGACGCGCTTCAAGGTGCTGTTTTCGATGAGAAAATCGTCCACGAACAGCTGGCGGCCGATATCGATGGGTACTACCGTAGGACGCGACTCGAGGTAGGGTACAGCCATCGGAGCGGTGTTCCGGGTATCTATCTCCTGTGGTGGCCATTCCTCGGGCAGAACGATGCCATTATACAGGCGTTCACCTTTGTTTTCGCTCCATGGCCTGGTGGATTCCGGCAGGCGTAAGGCTTTTTCGAAACCTATGACTACTGTCCATTTGCCGAATCTGAATCTTTCACCCTGCTTGACCTGTTTCTGATATATGCGGGCAAGATCGAAAGGCTGATTTCCAAAAAGCTGGAATTTTTCCGGAGATTTGATCCAGATGAATCCACGTGTTTCGAGATCCTTATACCGTGTGGCGGCTTTTGGATGACCGGGCTCGGGGGTGACGATTGTCAACACGCCATCGCTGACAACACGTAAAGATGTTTGCTCGATGCTGTTTCGCAGGAAATTTTTTCCGGTCAGAATTGCAGGGCTCTCATTGATGGTGTATTTACGGTCGGTGAAAACAACAGCGTCCTGGTTAAACATGTCGATTTCACCTTCGCCACGGTACATTATTTCCGCACCCTTGCCGTCCAGTGGCGTTTCCTGGGCTGAATAGAGGAGGGATGTTGTTGCGTAAATTATTGAAAAAATAGTGGCAAAAAATCTTTTCATTTGTTGAATCCCTCCAGTTGGTAGACAGTTGAATTGTTGCTAAACTCTCAGAAAGAGAGAAGCCTGTCAATTAATGGAATAACGGAAATGAATTGTACCGGGCTTGAATTCACTAAACCTTTCGTGCACAATCTGAATTCTATTATTTATACAAGAAGGAGATTGATATGTTACGCAAATTGATCGGAATTGCAGCAATAGTTCTTGTGGGATTTCATCTGGCTGTCGCAGTAGATGGACAACAATGCGAGCGGGGGCTCTGTCGCGTGGAGGATGTAAAGATAGACGGATATCTTGGAGATAAGATGAACGCCTGTTTTAACAGCAACGTAAAAGCCACCGATGGTTCATACCTGGCAGAGATTTTCAAGCATCGCGATGGCACGAGAGACTGGCGAACCGAATTCTGGGGAAAGTGGATGCACTCCTGTGTTCCCGTATTTCGCTATACTAAAGACGAGGGTTTGAAGAAAAATATCGACGAATCACTGAAGCTGCTTATGTCAACCCAGCGGGAGGATGGTTATATTGGGAATTACAAGGATGATTGTCACCTGCAAAGCTGGGATATCTGGGGCCGGAAGTACACCATGCTGGGCTTGATGCATTACTATGATCTTACGGGCGACAAGGATACTTTGAAATCTGCCTGCCGCATTGCCGATCATCTCATGACAGAGGTTGGGCCAGGGGCTACAGGGAAAATTCAGACAATAGGTATGCATCATGGTATGGCGAGTTGCTCGGTGCTTGAACCGATTGTCTGGCTGTATAACCGGACTAAGGATAAGAAATATCTCGATTTTGCACAATTCATAGCTGATGCAATGGAAAAGTGCGATGACAGCCCGAAGCTAGTCAGCAAGGCGTTGAATGGTGTTCCTGTTGCAGAACGTTTTCCTCATCCCGATCCATGGTGGAGCTGGAAGAATGGCATCAAGGCGTACGAAATGATGTCGTGTTATCAGGGATTACTGGAACTGTACAAGGTGACAGGTAATGCAGAGTATCTGCAGGCTTCTGAAGCTACCGTCAAAAGTATTATAGATGATGAGATAAATATTGCGGGATCAGGTGCTGCGTTTGAGTGCTGGTATCATGGCAAACGTTTTGAAACCGCTCCTGCCTACCACATGATGGAGACATGCGTTACTACAACATGGATGCGCCTCTGTGAGACACTTTTGCAACTCACTGGTAAGGCAATTTACGCTGACGAGCTGGAGAAAACCCTGTATAATGGATATATGGCAACACTTGCCAAGGATTGTTCTACCTTTTCGAAATATTGTCCACTTGGTGGTACACGTGGGCGAGGAGAGGATCAATGTGGCATGAAGATCAACTGTTGTGTTGCCAATGGTCCGCGCGGTTTTGTTGCGTTGCTGGAATCCATCCTGATGGCAGAGAAAAACGCTGTAATGGTCAATATCTATCATGCTTCCAAGGCTTCGGTCATGATGCCTGGTGGGCAGTCACGCGTGTCAATAGAGCAGAGTGGTGACTTCCCGAAGGGAAACAAGATCAAGCTGACCGTTTTACCGGAGAAGGAATCCGAATTTGTCCTTAAACTCAGGATACCGGCATGGAGTTTAAAGACCATTGTGGCAGTGAATGGACAGGAGGTCAGTGGAGCTGCCGCTGGTTCTTACCTGGATGTGAAGCGAACCTGGAAATCCGGCGACGTAGTTGATATAATATTTGACTTCACTGGCAGGGTTGAATCAAAGAATGAACATTTCGCGTTCTTAAGGGGGCCTCTTGTACTTTCGAGAGATGTTCGTTTTGCCGACGGTTACGTTGACCAGCCAGCGGAAATGCCGGCACCTGGCAAGCCGGTTGAGATAACTCCGGTTGAAAGCGATAACAAGGATATCTGGCTGGCATTTACAGTAAAAATGAAGACCGGAACAGATCCAGAGTCCGAAGAAATGAAACCGCACCCGGTACATTTCTGTGACTACGGTTCAGCAGGCAATACATGGAAGAGTGATTCCTATTACCGCACGTGGATGCGTAATCCCATGAATATGATGAAGCGGCCATATGTTTCATATGACGTTCCAGAAAAATAGGATGGCAGAGCGTCTTAAGGATTATTTGCTGTCGGTGATCTTAAAAG
>MHBM01000007.1:20408-22354 GCA_001804885.1 Lentisphaerae bacterium RIFOXYA12_FULL_48_11 | reverse complement strand
TTCATGAACTCCTTTCCTTATTTTGTTTGAATCACTGTTGTCACAGTAATACTTATTACATAATCGTATTACCATTAAGTCAAAAAAATATCTCTGCGTTCAGCCAACTTCCTTCCCCGTTGTAGTCATCATTAACGACGTATGTTTGAGCCCTTTGAGGGATTTCAATTTCCGCACAAGCTGTTCAACCTCTAATGCTTTTCCGTTAACGATAATGGACTCCAAACAATTGTCGTGATCAAGGTGGGCATGCTGGGTCGCAACCACGACATGTTCGAAATTGTGTTGAACGTCAACAAGTTCGCTGGCAAGGGATTTTTCATGATGGTCGTATACGATGACAATGGCTCCGGCGACTTCTTTGCCTGTCTGCCATTCCTTTTGAACAAGCGACTGACGAATCATGGCTTGAACCGCCTCGGAGCGGGTGGGAAGACCATCACTCTTCCATACGCGGTCGAATTGCTCCAGAAGCTCGTGGCCGAGAGAAACGCTGAATCTTTTCACATTGCCACTCATAAACAAACACCCCTATTTGGTATTACGAAAAACAGAATCGTGTTATCATTTACACAAAAAATGGTCAAGAGTAATTTGAATCAACTGCCGTACAAGCCATGGCTGCGCCATGTCAGCCATGAACCAAATGCCACGAGGATCCAGCCTGCAATCTTCGGCAAGTGGCGCAACGCATGGCGAATCCTTTCACTGGACAGAACACCCAGCGTCAAATGCAACGGCATACATTCCCGACTGCCCTCGTGCAATTGCAAGTGGTACCAACACGGCAAAGAAGATTCCCGCCGAAACCGGGCAAAACGCGGCCGCCAACACAATGCCAAGCACAAACGCCTTGATTTCCACGTCAAGTCGCGCACCGCCAAACCAATCCGTCACGCCCCTTATGGGAATCCGTCCTGACCAACGCAATAGACCTGTCATTAAACCACCTGCAAACATCATCAATGGTCCAAGGAAAAGCGAGGCCAGTTCCTGCACTATCGCCGCCGTCGTCGTTACGCGAACAGCGGACAAGGTCAGCCCAAAGGCCAACACTGAATACAGCGTGCACATCCCGGCCACCAGCAACACTCCACTCAACAGCATCCTCCTGCGTTCGCTGTTCCAGCCGGACAACAGCGCCAGCGCAGCAAGGTTTGTCGTCAGCGGGCAAGGTTGTAACGCGGTCAGCATCCCCAACACAAGTGCACCCGGCAATCCCCAGTCAATTACGTGTCCCGGTGGCGTCAGCATCAGTAACCTCCAGAAGCATTTTTCTTATTTCACCATTTAACATCTTCCTGAATGCGGTATCATCTCCGTGTAATGCCCACACGCGATCAGTGAGCATACGGACTTTTACGCTCTTGCCGGCTCCTTGCACACCGAACAGACCAATGGTGCTGAGAACCATTCCAAGCCACCGCTTGATCCCGTCGTTGCCACTGCCGTCGTAGTTAACGACCTTCAAATTCACCGTTCCTGTCGCCGCTTCCTTCGAAAATGCGTTCGTGATTGTTTCCGCAACAAGTCTACGCATGTTCATGCAAGGACCGCACTCCTCGTTGCCATGGAACATTACCACCAACACTGAACCAGCTTTCGCTTCCGGTCCCACGAGCCCAGGTACGATTTTGCTGGAAGCTTGACGCCCTGCACCGGAATGATGTTCGATGAACTTGAATAAAGCACCGGCAAAACCGAGCAGGATCAGGGCAATTAGCAGCCAACGCAGCAATACCGAAGCCGTATGATCCATGTACCGTTCACTTTTCATTGCGTTGTTCATGAAGTACTCTTTTGCGCAGAAATCAGGGGTCCCGAGCGCGACGACTAGCACAACCACGTGAACACAGCTGGCACCAAAGAACACGAACATAGTCGGTATTGGAACACGTCATTGTCGATACAGCTCTGTCAAGGTGATCCGTTTCTCAGGTGAAGCA
>MHBM01000007.1:8288-20402 GCA_001804885.1 Lentisphaerae bacterium RIFOXYA12_FULL_48_11 | reverse complement strand
TTCTCAAAACCAGCCTCACAGAGCATAATCTTGCAAGCATGGATGTCTCGTCCACGATGCCCCGTCGTATTCTTTTCTGTGTCTCTCGGATTCGCTCCAGTCTCCGCGTAGATCGTATTTGCTCCTCCTGTAAGTCCGAGCAGATTGGGTTCATGAACCGCGATACTTTTCGTCTCGGGACAGGCTAAAGTTGCCAGAGCTACCACTGCCGTCACTTGCGCAAGTCGGAGTTCCGAGATTTGGCCATGTGGTGCCAATGGTGCTGACGGAATATACACACGCCGCATTGCGGCGTGTTGAAAGCATCCGCACTCGAGTCCGAGGAATATCTGGTCTACGAGTTCCTGAGGGGTATGCTCCGGCCCTATCGGCTCACAGCAGTAGTACCAATCCAGTCCGGAATCCTTAATAGTCCGGATAGTCGCCTTCCTCTGTTCAGGGTCAAGCGCTGTATCGATCCCCTCCCGGAGACGGCAGACATGATAGGCACCGTTCACGCCAGCTGATTTCAGGTCACGCGCCTGAACTTGATCGAAGTCTCCGATATTGACGACAATCTGGGTTTCTCGCGGAATCCGTTCTCGCACTACCCGCACGATGTGAACCAACCGCTCGAAATCAAAAGTGTGCATGGTCATAAGAAATAGAGCGTAGAGTTCTCCCGAGGTCGTGAAGCTATCGGCGCTGCGAAGGATGTCCTCGTCGCTCATTACACTCGACTCGAATGCCGTGTGGCCCTCGCCAAAACTACAAAATTTACACTTACCCGGACATGGCGCAATCTCGACACCAATCTGTCCAAGGACTATGCCTTCATTGTTGAAGCGTCGTCTCGTTATTGAATCGGCAACGGCACGTACAAAGCCAGTCTCTATTGATGTTTCAGGGAAATGCAGCAGAAAAATGCATTCCTCTTTGGTAGGGGTGTGACCGGTCTGCGCCGTATCAAGAATTCTCAGGACTTTATTGTCAATGTTCATTCGCATCTCCATTGCTTCCAATGGCGCATATCAGGCGTGACTATATACCATCGCCTGCATCCGGTTTGTTGGAAGCTGATTATTTCATCTCTTCTTTCTTCTTGGGGTGTTGCTTTTTATACTCGTCGATCATCTCTTTCAAGTGCTCGACATATTTCTTTGCTCCGCCTTCCTGATAACCTGTTCTACCCACCAGATCTCCTTCAGGAGACAAAATGATGACGGTTGGAAAACCTTGAACGTCGTATTTTTTGGCCAATTCGGAATTCTGTTCCTTCAGTTTCTCGCTCTGTTTCTTCTGGCGTGGAAAATCCACCAAAACATAAACCATATTTTCCTTGGCGAATTTATTGAATTCCGTCTTGCTGAATACTTCCTTCTCAAGGATCACGCACCAACCGCACCAGTCGGAACCACTGAAATCAAGCAACATGAATAAGCCCGACTTACTCGCGTTTGTTGATGCTTTCGCGAAATCTGTTTCCCACTCTGCGGCCTCCACTTTCATGCCAAACACGACCATGCTCATAACCGCTAATCCCGACAGTACTCTTCTGTTCATCGTTTCTCCTTTCGTAATACTGTTCTTCCACCAAGACTTTCGAAATCGTCGATTCTATGCCATTCTCGAAAGCTGTTTTATCAATTCCTGATGCTTTAGTTTTTCGATAGTCATAACGGGCGGCGAAGCCGTACTATTCGGGCACTTGTTGACAATTGCATGTCATATCTCTTTCGTTACCACGACATGGTCGTAGCGATGGGTTGGATTTGGTCGCCCCGGACGCAGACAGCGCCAAGCCACAGGAGTGGCCGCAACACAACCCTTACCAGTTGACGCAATCGTCTCGCGCACAATGGTATCCAGTGTTTCCGGCGACATCTGAACTCGAGCGTTGATGGTCAACCGGGATTCGCAACTGGCAGGCACCGAACCACGAATGCTGAGTGTATTGCCCTTGCCCGTCAAGTTGCCGATCAGAAAACTCTCACCAACACTGATCATGAGCTTCACATGACCGACCGATGCATTCATGCTGTCGAAGCGTTGACTCAAACCGCTCAGCAGAGCCTCGGCAAAAGCATTCCATTCCGTCGGCTCACCACGCAGCATAACAGTGGCGTTCAGCCAGCCAAGGACTGCTTCACCTTCGGCATAGACATCGTAGTCCACTTCGGCAAGATGCTGGCCGGAATCGGAACGTTTTGTCACATCATCCAACCACGTATTAATCCCTTCACCGCTTTTTGTGCTTATCGTGGATATGGTCGCAGCCGGAAACGTTTGGGCCGCCCGCTCTTTTAATGCCTCCAGTTCAGTCGCAGTGAGTAAATCCGTCTTACTGATTAGGATGATATCGGCTTCCTCCAGTTGTTTGTGGAAAATATATGCGGCACTGGGGTGCAAACCAGCCGTACCTCCGTCCAGTATATCAGTCAAACGCACGGGATCGGCCATGACCGACAAAGGAGCAATTACAAGTTCACGTTGTAAACATTCCTCCTTCAGCGGCTGAATAATCGTTGCTGAAAGATCGGTACAACTGCCTACCGGCTCGGCAATAAGCACATCGGCTTGTGCTTCTTCACGGAGTTTAGACATGGCATCAAGCAATCCTTGGAAATTGCAGCAGAAGCAACTGCCGCTTACCTCAGAGACGTTAACAGTACATCGAGAGAGGAATGCAGTATCCACCAATTCAGGAGCCTGATCATTGGTAATCAACCCGACACGCAAACCGCGGCTCGTGAGTAGCCGCGCTGATTCCCATAACAAGGTTGTTTTGCCGGCTCCGAGGAAACCACCCACCAAAAGCAGTCGTGTCGTCATCGCGTTTCTCCCTGCGTTGAATTGGCATTGTCAGTCATACAATCACATGGAGCGGATTGGTGTTTCATGGCCGGTTCCAGCGTGCGAACAAAGAAAAGCGAAGCGACCACCCCGCCAAGTAAAGGGGCAAATATGTAAACATGAAACCAACCGCCAACCCGGTCGGGAAACGCGGCGTCACCCCATCCCATGAGCCAGGCCACAAGCCGGGGGCCCATATCGCGTGCAGGGTTTAGCCCGGCTTGAGTCAGCGGCGCGACCAGGCAGATAACCGAGGTCACCGTCAACCCGATGAACACGGGCGCCAATGCGTCGTCGGGACGCCCCACATTGCATCCTTCCGTCAATGCGAAGATCATCAGTACCAGGAAGAATGTACCAAAAGCTTCCGCTCCCATTGCCAAGGGTAAGGAAACAACAGCAGTGGCGCCTGGATTGGGATAATACTCGCCGAACATCATGGCTGTCTTCACTGATTCTGTTGTGCCGCGAACAATACCGTGGGCATTTTCGTATGCAGCTATGGAAGGCGCGAACAGTGCATACAATGCCAAGCCAGCCAGAATGGCACCTGCCAACTGAGCACCGAGATAGATCGGCATCCTCCGCGCGGACATGCGTCCGCTCACCACCATAGCCAGACTCACCGCCGGGTTGAGGTGAGCGCAGGACAAGTGCCGGGTCAGATAGATGGCGAGAGTCACACCAATTCCCCACGCCAAGGCTATTTGCATCAACCCTTGATGTGCATTAAACAACACAGAGACTGCAACTGATCCGCATCCGAATAAAACCAACATGAACGTGCCCATCGTTTCGCCAATAAATTCCCGTCTGTACTTCACAAATTCTCCTTTATTTCACCAATCAGTTCGTCAATGGACGTATGGTAAGACTTCAGCGTTTTCAGCCAGAGTTTTAGGCAGTCATGCCCTTCAGCGGTCAAACGTAAGTCCCTTTTTGCCAAACCGGATTTCGGCGTCTTCCATCGTGCCTTAATCAGGCCTTCTTCTTCCATGACCCTAAGTAGTTTATATATTCCGGCCAGATCAGCAGGTTTGTTTTTGAACATCTTCATCTGTGCAAGTTCCTGTACAATAAGATATCCGTGTATCCAATCACCGTGTTTTGCCAAGACCGCAAGAACTGCTGGTCTTACAAATCGCGTCAAAGATGCCCCCGAACATGGACATGTTCCAGACTCGTTCATAACTGATATCCTCCATACTAGACATACTCTAGTATCAGAGCGATTACTATCCGTCAACATGATTGTTGAAGCAATTGAATACTCACGTGCTAACCATATACTCAAACGCCTTCTGTAAGGCCAGAATGGCTTTTGGAATTTCTCGAACTGTCATGCCTTGAGTGCCGCGCCATTTCCCATGCTTGTCCTTGTAGCGAACTTCCAGAACAACCTTTGGGATCTCAATTTCCTTACCAGCCACAAGAACTATATTCCTGAATACAGAAACACGACAGGGTCCAACCATGATTATTTTCTCTGGTCTGCTATTTCGCTTTTGCATAGGGAATTCATGATCGTGTGTGAATGAGATAAGTGAAGATGGCCGGAACACCCTCTTTAACCTGAGCCTCCGTCTCAAGTCGAAGGGCGTCTGCCCGGCCACATACCCATAACACATCCAATCTTTATAAATGTAGTCTCTCAAAAGTAACTACAGGTCAGTGGATGCATTTCAATCTCCACCATTTGCACAACACGACTGCCGGCTGACAGTCATCCGGCACACAACCGGTTATTCCGGCCTCACGTATCTATTAGAGTACTTACTACTAATAGGTATACAGATCGCTATGGAATCAGGGGAATATCCTGTCCGAATCCCTGACGCCCACCTTATCCTAAGACAATTGTCACAGAAGCGAAACGTTTATAAACTTCCTTTTCCTTCTTACCCTGAAACCAAGATTCATGAGCAAAACACTTTTGCTCGCCACAAACAAATCGTCCAGCAACTGCGGGACGTAATGCCGACTGAATCATGCCGGATTCAGGGCGTTTATAATTCTGCAACGGCAAACATCCAAAGAGCATGAGCTATCCCGTCTTTAATGGGAATCTCATCAGAAAGGAGGGTTTTCCAGTATTTCCGCACAGGCGGAATAAGGGTCAGCAGAGTGTATATGTCATGGATCAGGGCTTTCAACTCATCAGAAAATCACACTCAGAAAGGAATGAAATATGAATAAATTCATGGGTATCGGTACATTGTCGCGAGATGGAAGATTGAACGGAAAAGACAAGAATGTTCTGCGTTTTACGCTTGCCACTCCTTTGGGCAAGAACAAGAAAACAAAGAAAGAACGTTTTGCTTATGTACCCTGCGTGGTCTTCAGGCCATCAGAGGATATAGTCAGAATGTTGACCGAGAATACGAAGAACCTTCAGATCGGGTTGCAGGGAAAAGTCAATACTTCCAGGTTCGAATCAAAGGGCCAGACAAAATATGCAACGGATGTCATCGTCGACGAGAATACCATCAAGGTTGTCGAAGACGATGCCATATCAGCGAATGAAAATGCAGAGGAAGGAACAAAGGCAGCATGAATTACTCACTTGTGATGGTTCAGCTGCCTCTTGTACGGGAAGCCAGGAAAGAACGAATACGTTCGCCAGCAGATGTGGCGAAAGTCTGTTCTGACCTTTCGTTCCTTGCACAGGAAACGTTTCATGTTCTGCTGCTCAACGCAAAGAATTATCTCATCAACAGGCACATGGCAACGCTCGGTATAGCCGATGCATCGCTTGTACATGCGCGTGAGATATTTCGGATAGCAGTCACCGAGGGTGCAACAGCCGCAATAGTACTGGTCCATAATCATCCTTCGGGTGACGCTACACCAAGCGCTGAGGACATCAGAATCACGAAACAGATCATTGAGGCAGGGAGAATATTGGGCATTCCTGTCCAGGATCACGTCATCATAGGCAGAAGTTCAGAGTCCGAGAAAGGTTTTCTCAGCATGAGGGAATCAGGACTCTGCGACTTCGCGCACGCAGCATAGCTGAATAGCAAAAAGCGAAGGCAGGCAGTTACGCATAAACAGCGGGGCTGACCTGCCTTTTGCCTTCAAAAAAGGAGACAAACAATGGGCAAAGTCCGGGAACGACCGCCTTTTGAGGAACTCGCGAAGGGATTCGAATCAAGTGCCGTGTTCGGTCATATGCACTCATACGACTTGTACCGAAAATGGCTGGAAGCAGTCTGGGCGTTTCTGAATGCCATCAGCAACCCCGTCGCTTTTAGAGAGTGTCTTGACCGGTACAAGCATGATGAAGGCGCAGAATTCGGAAGATTACTGGGCGTGTACACGGAAGCCGTTGAAGAGATGCCGTTCAGAGACATCCTGGGCGAGCTTTTCATGCGGCTCGATGTCAATTCCGTCCGGGGTGGACAATTTTTTACGCCATGGAATATCGCGGAAATGATGGCCCGTATGCAGTTTTCAAAGGAAGACTTCAAGGCCAAAGCGGCGGAAAAGGGTGAAGTGACTGTTTGTGATCCTGCGGTTGGGTCAGGAGTCATGCTTTTGGCATATGCCAAGGTTGTAAATGATGAATGCGGCAGGAGCGCCTTGCGGTATCTCAAGCTCTACGGAACAGACATAGATCAACGCTGTGTCCTTATGTGCAGGATACAGCTTCGCATGAATGGGCTTGATACGTTTGGCCGGATGGCGGACATGCTCGGGAATCTCCCTCAGATGGAGAGAACCAGCATCGCCTTGCCGCCGGCTGCATCGTCGGAGCCGCATGTAGACACAACAAACGCGCCAGAACTGCCAAACCTCTCAAATGCAGTCATCCTCAACAGTGAAGAAGGAATGACGTCTGAGCGAGTCATGACGGAACAACTGACACTATTTTGAAACAATAAAGAAAGGAAAGACACATGGATATAATCGAAGAAACAACAGGAGAAATTCCTGAAACAACGACTCTGGATAGGATTACAGGCATGGATGCCGCAAAGCGGGCACTGGAAGTTTCGCTGGCCGGAGCACATCCCATGATATTCCTGTACAACGGCAACTCACAGGCAGTTGAACTTGTGAAAGCAGGAAAACGTATTGCCGAAAAGCATGGGCTTGCTTTTCACGGTCTGGCCTACCCTGCCTGCAATTGCGGGAATTTCGGGAGCAGGACAGGCCACTGCACATGCAAACGTAGCTCTGTAAGACATCACTTGGCAAAGCTTGGCAGGCGGGAACACCAGGTTGACATCTGGCTGGACGCATGCAGGGCGAAATTACCGGAAATCGGCGCTGAGCCGGATGAACCGGAAACTGTAACAGCAGAAAGAATCCTGACCGCCGGGAAGCTTCCAAAAGAAAAAACAGAGCCTGAAAAAGAGGCAATGGAGCTTCTTAATGCCTGGCAGAAACATGTCGGCAGAACTGTTAATACCGGGCGCATATTGAAAGTGGCAGGGACAATAGCCCGGATTGAGGGAAATAGCGGAGAAATCCGGGCCTATCACATGGCAGAAGCCATTCAGTATCAGGTTCAGTCAGTCTCGTGGTTATGGGACTGCCTGGCGCCTCAATTGGTAGAACTCAAAAACAAAACAGGAAAGAGGTGATTTTGTGTATTCACCAAAAATAGCAGAAGAGTTGATTCCGTCGCTCTATGCACTGGCAAAACAAAGAAAAATGCCAATGACACGGCTCGTGAACAACATTATCAGAAGCGCTATTACAAACAATGACATGCCTGACGGAAATGCCGGCGCGCCGCGCCTGTATATCCGCGAGGCTCAATCCGCTGAGGAAGCGGCATAATCCCCGAGAAATAAACGATCAAGACAATAAGTACCGGCGGAGCTATGCCCGAAAACAAAGATAACAGGAACAAACAACAGGAGGGCAGTTAGCCGAACAAGCAGCTGCCCTTCCCTTCTCAACGAAAGGAATATTATGAAAACAATTGGGCTTACGGGCGATGAACCTGAGCGTATCTGCTCTGGCTGGATATATACATTCGGGCTGTATCATCCCCGATGGAAAATAGAAAAACATCTCAATTCCGATTGGAGTCAGGCAGTAATCCTGGCCAAGCGAAAATCAGAAGGGGTTATTGAGGGGTTCGGACGGATCATTGCCCGGCATCTTGAAACAACCCTTCTGGATGATGTCGAATACGTCATCACGCATGTGCCTGCCGAGGAAGATCATGAACTGTATCTCTTCATGGATTTCAAGCGATGCGCGACAGAAGTGCTGGCGTCATCTATTTATTCCCACCTTAAAGAGCGCGGGAATATTCTGCTGGCAAGCGTACTGGCACAAATCAAGGCAAAACCCCGCAAACAGCATCAGTGTACAAGCGATGCTGAGAGGGCTGAGAATGTGAAGGGCGTGTATGCCGTCACGCAATCCGGCTTGATCTCGGAAAAGTGCGTCATCCTCGTGGACGATGTTCTGACTTCCGGTGCCACGATGCGCGAATGCGCGGATGTGATTAAGGCTGCCGGAGCCAGAAGCGTGATGGGAATTGCGCTGGCAAGAACTGAACGGGCGAAAGCGCCATCATTCGCAATGTCTGACGGCGGGTGGCCTGGAGGTGACGCAGCATGAATACCCTCAAGGAAATCATGCGCGAAACCTATGGGCACGATGATCGAACAATCAACAAGCACAGCACCCGCACATTTCAGGATGAAACGGGAAACCTTTTCATCCTGTCGCGGACGCTGGACGGGTGTCCACCATTCTTTGAAGCCTATGGGCCGTATTCTCCCGATCATCAGGGGGTACTGCCAAGACTTCGAGTGGCTGGCAAGGAATACTGGGGTAACGGTTGGAGTTGGCGGAAAGCAATGATGCTGTTCTGCCATGAACTGAAGGCAAGAATCAGAAAGGGGTAAGCGAAAGATGAAGAAAATATGTATCGCAGTGTTCGCCGCGGCCCTAACCGTCCTGGCGGCGCATTCAATGGCCGGGGATGACATAACATCGTCTGTCGTGCCAACAGACGACGGACACGGAGTCGTTACGTGTGTGAGCGTATCATTCGACAACATCCGTGAACTCCCCGGAAAGACAGTCAAGGCCGTGTGGTCATTGTTTGTCTGCATCACTCAGCCTATTCATCCCTATCACTACGTCAGGGATGAACAAGGCAAGGTCGTGACGGACGGTGATGGCGGCAACAAGAAGGTCTGGCTTCCGTTTTACCGTCTCTGGGGTGAACACCAAGGGGATAGTGTGGTCGGGATTGTTTATGACAATCGCGGCACAAACGGGATGGCCGGATCATGCTGGTTTGCCGGTTACGGTAATTCAGGCTGGCAGGACAAGGGCGGCAAGCTGGTTGGCCTGGCATTATTGGCCTTGGGCACAAGCAAAGCACAGGGATCGAAACAAAGAGGGAGTGTGGATTACAGCAGGCAAATCGAATCGGAACCGGTTGTGCCTACAAGGCACAGTCGCGAGGAAGCTAGAGAACCACTGCCTCAGCCCCAGTCAACCCCAGTGTCACAACCAACATCCCCGGAAGGATGGGACGGTGGAGGCGGACCTGTGGGCAGATCGACGGTAAAGAAATGAAATATGGGGCAGGCCTAGAGAGAGGGCCTGCCTCTTTTGTTTGGTAATTCAAAAAGGAGAATGAAAATGGAAAGGCTCTGCGAAATAACTATTGAGATAGGTGGTCACAAGAAAGATCGCGAAAAGGAAATAATCAAGGCCTGTATGGTTGAGTGGAACTTCAGGGAAGATGATTTCTTTCATCATCCCCCCAATAACAGCAAGAACAAGATTCTGGAAGCATCCGCTCTTGGAACACTTTATGACGATTATGACGAGAAAGACGTTATTTCACGTCTGGAGCGGGCGGTCTGGAGGGTCAATGGCGGTGTGTGTCATGTGGAGGTACGCGCAATGCGCCTGAACAAACCAGGAGTTCTGGATGTGCCAGTTGATGAAGAACTGCAGATTGCATGAGACAAGGAAACTAAAAATGAATGATCTAAAAGAAATATTCGGTGAATGTATTTCGGTTTACACGCGGGCACAGGCTATTGAGGATGGTGTGCTGGTTGATGTGAGTGAAACAGCCAGCGAAGCTGGATTCAAATGGCCTGTTGCCGTAACAAGAGCGGTATACGACCGCTATGTCGAGGTGCCGGAAGAACTGGAAGGACAGCAGGATATTCAGGGAAGGGGCTGGGACTTGGTTTACATGCTCTGGGTGAACATACGCAACGGCAAGATAAACGGCGGATGCGGAAACTACACATTACTTGTACGCATGCCTGAAACAGAGGCATGGCAGGATAATGAAAGGCGTGAGCCGGAAAGCCATGGCCTGCGGCTTGTTACACTGAAAGCGGTCAGTGGTCCTGACGATAACGGTGATCCAGTGATAACCGTCATGTTACCACGTGAGGACTAGAGGAAAAACATTCGGGAACATCTCGACAGTCGGGCGGCTTACTTTGCACAGGCAGAGGGCCGCCCGTATTGTCTAACAGTGGAAATACAAAGGAGACGCAGACATGAAAGTACTGGTAGCGACACGGAGGACGCAGGGAAGACGGGATAACGATTTCAACTTTTGCGAGGAGGGGGAGTTACTAATATACGGATCTGAATGCGATGCGGAGGCAGTTGACGGACACTGCGGATGTCGACGTGCCCTTGTCGGAATGACTTCAGGAAAGGCGACAACCACCTTCCTTGTGCAGGGATCTTCCGCACTCGGATTCGCCGGTGAATCGTGTCTGTACTGACGTCCAGGTGTCTGGCAATTTCCGCCAGTGAGACCCATGGTTCAGTTTTCATGTTATCGCCTTATCGATCTCAAGTGTTGCTAATTACTGCTTATCATTGCATATCTCCGCGGAAGACACAAGGGACAAGAGAACAATCAGAAACAGCCGAAAATAAAGCCTTTTTGGATGATAGGCCTGTAGCAGTTACCGTTAAGTGAGAACTGATCATGAAGTCGTGCGCAATACCTTCAACCTGTTTTCCAGCGTGTGGCCGATGCGGTCGATCAAATGGTCTTGCCATCCGGGGATGATGTCAGGAGGATAAAGTGGAATTGTGTCAAACTGGTTCTCCCGATAGACGCGGAGTTTATGGCGGGCTTGTTCGGTACAATGCTTGTCACCGTTCATGCCGAAGTACTCGATTAGAAGCCCATATTGCAAGGAGAAATCCGGGTGCCATATTTTTGTGAGGTCGTTGTCTATCACTGCCGTCGGCTTTTCGTAGATGAATGGAATCTGGCGATACGCCAGAAGGTCTCCTATTTGCCGCTCAACGCGGGATTTGTATTCAGGCCGGCGGCCTGATTGAAAATAATGATATTCGGAACCGCGTTGGTATGCACAGGTTTTACTGGTACCGCTATGCACTTTCTGGTATATTCTGACCAAGCTTGGGACAAGAAGTAAAACTTTCTGTGCGGTTTCATAATTGATAACTGGAGACTGACTATGTCTGAACAACCTACCGTCCAGGAAATTGTTCTTAACGACGAACGGTACCAGAAGATTATTCAAGAACTGCTAGAGAAGCGTTTCCTAATGCCTGGGATATTTCATCCGCTGGCGTATCTTCGAGACACCGACAAAATCAAGCAGGCATGGAAACGTAAGAAGACAACGCTGAACGCAATTGCCATGGGTGTGTCCTTGCATAATGACTTTTTCCAAGAAGTGATTAACTGCAAGCTCAATGGCGAGGATCCAACCCCAATGCCGCAGACCAAAAAAGCATTGGACACGTGGGAAGCTGAGGTGGGGCGATTGTTCGAGTCCGAATTCAAGGATATTGAGGAGACTTGCCGCACACTCGGACAGTATCTTGAATTCATGAACAGGAAATCGCAAGGGTTCTGAACTTCAAAGTCTTTATTCTATTCTGTTTCCATCCTCTATCGGTGGAAGCGAAGTCTGAGGCCGTGAACAAGACGTTCAACAGGAACGTATTTGGACAAAGTCAAAGCGTCAGTGCGCACTCCTGACTTGCCGCAACCTGTTCGCCAGCGTGTAACAAACGCGGTCTATCAGGCAGGGCTGCCAGAGGGAAATAAGATCAGGAAAATACAGAAAATCTGTTATTTCTTCAAGTCATCCGCCGATACAACGCCGGCAGCAATTAGCGCCTTATCCCAAGTCTCGAACAGTTTACGTCCGCGCATCACAAGAGATTTATCTCTATTCTCACCCCTGACAACACCACTATAAGAAAGCGTCAGTCCGACAAATTTTCTCCTGCAGATCTCATCAATCACGCTGCTTTGTGTCGGGTAAGGATGATTTCGTC
>MHBM01000007.1:0-8270 GCA_001804885.1 Lentisphaerae bacterium RIFOXYA12_FULL_48_11 | reverse complement strand
TGTCAGGATTCAATCCCACAGACCTCATGGCAGCATCATAGCTTCCAAAATGCTTGCGCGCAGCCACTATAAGGCCTCCTTCACTCCGTACAATAGCACGATAGCTAAGGCCCTGCCCGGTATCACATCGTTCACGAAGACGTCGCATGACTGCCTGTCTCGTCCACCATCCATTTTCCCTTTTCCCCGCTACTGTCTGTGAATCAAATCCCAAAGCCTTATACACAACAGTTAAGCGCTTAAAATACCGGCAGCACATGTTATATGTTGTGTTGTCATTGTCATTCATGTACGCGCCGTTAATGGGTATTCCCCTGGCTTTCATCGCATATACCCGATCAAGCACGTATTCCGGGGTCCAGTTCTTTTCCCAATGAGGAATCTCCATTCTTCTTCTCGGTTGCCCTACGCCGGAACTGCTTGAAGGACTAATCACTTCCGCACCGGGATATTGCTTCTTATAATGATCAAGCGACATTTGATGTTTCTTTTGAATATGTGACATCAAAACACGCATTTTTATACCGCATATCCTGCACGCGACATGTTTACGCAGATGTTTTTTGATCATCGAATAATCAAGTCCGGCTGATTCCAGCGCCTGTTTCCAGCCCCAGAACGGCTTGATTTTGTAAACTGCAGCAATCAAATGAGGATGCCTGTCCTTGACTGCCGAGATATTCAGCGGCTCACCACGCCTGTAAAGCTTCTGAATCTCTTCGGTAATTCTTTTCTGATTTACAGTAATATCCACGGCGTTCATGTCATGAAAATAATTATGAAAACAATGCTGTTGTTCAAACCGGAATTCAAAGCAAGAGGGAAAAGACCTTGGTATTTCCCAGGCTTACAGACAAACATTTGTATCGTTTATCACACAAAAGGAAAACCACCACGAAATGACACCTCCCAGCACAAATGAACACTATTTGCTACGATTGGCTTCAAGAAACTTGCCGATAGAATCGCGACCCTCCTGAGTGTCCGTAAACTGACCATAGCCCTTGCCTCGCAGGTCTCGAAGCAGCGCAAGCCACTCATTGTGATTCCAGCCTTTACGCCCCTTCAGCCATGCTTTTAGTTCTTTTGTCGGTAATTTTGGTTTACTGGTATTCATATGTTATCCTCCCTTCTTGTTTGGTATTTTAACGCCGATCAGCAGGGTCAGTCCAGAATTACTTCGCGAAATCCGCCTTCGCATCTTATTGACTTGGTGATAATTATAAATAATATTCCTGATATGTGTGGCACAAATATTGTCTTGAGAATTTCTACTTTATTCTTTGCTTATGTCCATTATTGACAAAATTATCTGCGACATCGAGAAACGGGTTGATTACAGCGACAACTGGCATGTTGAAATCGTTAATACCGCGAAAAAAGAGAAAGGCAAACAGGTATATTCTTGGAATACTGAATCTCATCTGGCCGCAAAAGCTATCAAGGATTACCTGGTGGCGCGGGGAATGAGTGACGGCGTATTGGCAGAGCCCTATGGTTCGTTTATTCGAATAGTAAAGCAAGCACGGAATACGCCATGAAAAACATTCTGGTAATAGACGACGATAAAACAGTTTGTCTGTTGATTGAAAAGCTGACGCGGGGCTATGGCGCGATTACAACAGTTGTCCGAAGCGGGGAAGACGCCAGGAATGTATTACAGAGCGGAAAGAAATTCGATGTCATCTTCCTTGATTTGATTGTACCTTACATAAGTGGTTGGGATGTATTGACGGTAATAAAAAACGATCCTGCGACTGCAAATACGCCTGTGGTAATCATGACAGGCTGTTCATTGTCCCATGAAGAAACAGGAAGATTGCAGGCCAAGGTTTCTGCTATTGTTGACAAGAGCACTTTCGATACGGATAGATTCGTAATAATGCTGGAACAGTTGTTATAGGTTAATGATTCAAACATTCGATTACAACGCCATCACCAGAACTGCCAACACCAGAAAGAAACTCCCCAATAAAACCTTGCTGATCACTACGTTCTTCTTGCTCCATTCCAATAAAGTCGGGGTGCGAAGGCCAAAATAAGTCAGGATAAAGACAACAACCAGCGGCAGGATAAACATAAGATTATAGAGCAATAAATAACCCCACGCCTTTGCCATGCCGCTCTTTGCCATGACAACCAGGGTCGGCACATACATTTGGCCGGTACAGATGCTTTCCAGGGCTGTTACGAGAGTGCCAATGATAATGCCACCTACGGCAATAGCTCCCATACTTATTTCAGTATTCTGTTCATTCTGTAAATTCTGTCGAATATCTCTTTTCCCCATTCCCCATCGCATTATCCGGCGAATTCTTAGCTTGATACTTTCCGGCAACTGAAGGGTTACATCGTCAGGATCGCCGGTCATTCTGTACCTGTAGGCGTCCCTGAACGACATAAGGGCAAAGATACCCAACACGGCTATCATGCCGATGTCTATGATGTGCCGCATCATTGGAAAGCCCGATAACAGGTGCAGAGCCCTCAACAAACCAAAGCCAAGCGCGGTATAGGTCAGGAATGACGCCAGGCAAAAGGAAATACCCATTAACATCAATCCCCTACCCTTTATCTTGGCAACAGCCAACAGGCTCATAAAGAAGACCAGTGATGCTATCGCACAGGGATTAAGGCCATCAAGGAAACCCGCTGTCATGACTATAGGCACGGTAAACTTTTCGATCCTATTCTCAACAATGCCGTCCTTGATTTCAATGGCTTCAGGGGCTTTCCAGTTGGCTTCCTGGCGTTCTGCAATACACTCATCCATCTGCTTGAGAAGACTGGCCTTAATGGCATCGAAACCATTGAACACGTACTTGTAGTCCACCACCATCATAACCGGCTTGTTACTGACGATATTGACTTTCTCCTGGTAAGTGGCAAGTCTGATGATATTGCTTTTAACCCCAACATCGTAGTTGTTGATTACATAGAAGCCTTCAAATATTTCTTTCAGATCCGGCATGACATGATTCTTGACCCTGAAACAGTCTGCACAGCCAGCCTCATAAAAGTAATCAATGATGACCGGGCATGAAGCATTTGCAGTGCTTTCAGCGGCAAAGCATGGGAGAGCGACAAGAATGAAAAAGGCTGTGATGAAAACATATCTTTGCATAAATACCATAGCCGGAACATACTACTTTTCATGGAGTTACAACATAATAAAATGGGTGCTTTTGAAGCCCTTTTCGGTTATTCTCTCAGGGTTATTATGAAATATATTATTATCTTTTTGCTGCTCATTACTGGAGTCACTCCTGCCCTATCTCAGGAAATCAAGACTGGCAAAATTGAAGTTGTAGGTCCCGCCAGTATTGACTTTGGCAAGTATCCTGCGGCTGAGAAAAAAGTTGCCGCCTACAAGATACGTAATGCCGGGAATGATGTTCTCAGGATAATCAATGTCAGAAAAACCTGCGGATGTGCTTCAGCAACATGCAGCAAGAAAGAGCTCCAACCCAAAGAAGAAGCTGAGGTTGCGGTGGTAATTCTGCCGGACTCTATATTCGGACTATACAGCAAGAATACCTTTGTAGAAAGTTCTGATCCGAATAATCGATTCCAATGTCTTACAGTCGGTGGTAATGCTATTCCCCTGGTTGATATCAAGCCCCAGAACGAGGTAAATGCCGGAAGAATTCTTACCAACAAAACATGGATACAGTCATTTGAACTGACTGGTACTGATCCATCCCTAAAACTGGGTACACCATTGGTTGAAAGCAATTACAAGATTGAAACGGCATTCACCAACACAGTCCAAACCCAGGTCAAATACAGACTCGATGTAACCCTGTTACCAGCCGACAAGTCAGGTGACCTTGCCTGCTCAATCAAGATACCTGTGTTATTTCCCCCCAATCGCCCGCCTATTAAGATCAGCATATCCGGCAGAATAGGTCTGGAACTCAGCGCAATACCGGGGATTGTCTATCTGCCTGTATCTGATCAGGAATCGGCTAGAAGTATCAGCCTGAGATTACTGGGACAGCGGACAAGAGTGCTTGATCCAAACACGCTGAAATTACCGGAACATAAGGACATCAAGTTTGAAGTCAGGCAGGACGCCGACGGGAAAGGTCTGGTGGTGAATGCGAAATTCAGCCACGAATTCACCAAGCAGTTATTTGCAGATGAGAAGATACCGCTCTTATTTGAAATACCGGGAGCGTCTTCGGCACAGGTGGTATGTAAAACAAGAAGGTGATGATTTGCCACAAAAAGGCACAGATATTTTGACAGAATTAACAGAATGTTCAGAATGGGGCTTTATTTACGGAAGACCGCTTTCGGAACTTCTTCTTATATTCAAGTTTTGGGCTGCCGAAGTTCAATAACAAACCTTCATCAATACCCGTTGCCGTGAGATAGTTAACCAGTTGGACCTCGTGAGCAACGGCGAGCGTTTGCACTGCTTTATTCTCAACAACCACCCTGTTATCCACAAGCATGTCTGCGACGAATGTGCCAATCACTGTATCGCGGTATTTGACTGTGATGTCTTTCTCCAGCTCTACCTTTAGGCCTGCCTCTCGGAGTTCAAATGCCAAAGCGTTTTGATATACAGATTCAAGAAACCCTGGACCAAGAGCACTATGGACTTTCATTGCAAGTCCGATTACCTGACCAGCCAAATCATACTTTCTATTGGAAGAGTTCATATTTCATACATGCCCACAGGCATAACATTTTGTTAATTCTGTTCATTCTGTCAAAACTCTTTCCCCTCCCCCGCATTTTGTACATTCTGTCTAAATACTCTTCTTCCCCAGCCTCTTTAATGCTGACTGTGCTGCGGTACGAAGACGGGTATCAGTACTGGCAGCATACTTTTCTAACATAAGCCGGTCAGATTCTTCACCCAAGGTTCCTACTGCAGCTATGGCTGACATCCTGAGCGGGACACTGGCCCCTGATGTTGAAATCTGTCTGGCTACCGGTAGCACATTCTTTTCACCTAGTTTGGCACATATCTGGAGGGAGGTAATCTTGGCAAGCTCACCGCATTTGGTGTCTTCTGAGAGCAATAGGGCCCTGTTGGCGACAGCATCGCTGGTGACATCAGACTGATTGATATTGTTGGCAAGGGCTATCAAGGCAGTCCCGGCAATACTGCTGTCCATTTCTTGGGTTGCGACCCAGAACAGTTCTCTGGCCATCTTCTGTTCATTGGCATTGTCTATCTTCTGGTAAAAGTTGCCAAGGTGCTGAACACAGTAATCCCGCCAGACACCGTCATGAGTTTTGTCGTAATACATCGCCATCAGGTTATTGGCCAGATCAAGAGGCTTCTGCGTCTGTGCTTTCAGGACATTGACGACATCGTTCTTCAAGGCATTAAGCTGTTCAAGAGGGATAGGGTCCTGGTCGGATTTGCGGTTAAGAAGGAGAAATAAGGCTTGGACCTCGTTATCGGATAGTTCCTTGCTGAGAGAATGTACAGCCTTGATCCGGGTGAAGTAATCTATCCTATCTCCGGTGCCCATGACAACGGCCAGGCTTCGTGAAATTTGATTGGTGTCGGCGGATAGCCTTAGTTTAGGAAGGTTTTCAGGTGTACTGGGTTCCGGGGTGACGACAGCCTTTGACTTCGCCTCGGAACCTCCAACCTGCGCTTCAACGGTAGGCTTCTTTGTGTCGGCAGTAACTTGTTTTATCCCTCTTTTCCCGACAATACGTACAACAAGAAATACTGCGGCAATAACAACGACTATTACAATCAAGGCTTTCTTGCTCATGGAATCGAATCTCCCGGACAGGAATATAGCAAAACGGCGGAAATTGTCGCTGAGTTTTTACATCAGGAAATGGAGTTTGTCATAGCCCACTTCCGACCCCGCCGGACGCGGGTATGCACTTTTTTATGCACAGCCCGGCGACTGGTGGTGCCGGTTACGATAGTCGGGGGCGAACTCTTTCTTACAGTGCAGGCAGATGATCTTTGTCCCGGCGGGGTTGTTCATGTTCCTCTCCTCCCGGGCGGGAGAGGATAGCAGGATCACTGAGCAAAGACAGAATTATTTAGCTTTCAACTTTCAAGGCTTGACACTATTCGGCATTATTTTAAGGGCAGGCACCTATTGCCGTTTATTTTCCAACCTCAGAGCGAAACCCAGGATATGATGTAATCCGGCAAGCCTGATCTGCCCAGTAATGAAAAAGAACTTTTTTAACATCAACCAAATTTTTTCTTAAGAATTCTTCATCATATTGCTCTACCAGAAATTCCGACACAACATTACCGGCCTTAACAAGCTGATAAGGCGGATACGCTTCTTTTTCAGGCGACCAAACTGCACCATTTAACTGTCCATAACCTTTGACAAAGGCCGAGAAATAGTATCCACAACCATCCAATCCAGAGAAATATACCCTAGGGTATCTAGACTCTAACAATGCATTTACCCAGATCGAATGGATTAACATTGCTAAATCTTCTGGTACCTTTCTTTCATAATTCCCTTTTGCTTTGCTACTGATAATCTTATCAAACTGCTTATCCTTCCATTGCTTAATAATATATTGATCATTAATTCTTTCCAAAACCCATAACAGCGATTCCCCTGAAGATGGCCTCATCGCATATTGTGCAAGATAAGGAACGCGCCTCATATTCACATTTGCCAACAAATCCATCGGAATTAAATGATCCACTATTCCAGACTGTAATATTGATAACTTTTGCTTAATATCTGGTTCAACCGGTGTCCAAGCAGCCGAATAAACGTCACACAAAGGAATGAGAACAACAATTATTGCCATAATTCTCCTCAACATATTCGAGAAAGAATACATGAAATATCTTTTTCTAGCGGAATAACCTGAATTATAACACATGAAATTCGCCCTCCCCACTCCCATCACTCGACGGATCGTATCGTCCAGTACCATCAGGATTTGTTAAATAACCAGGCCCCCACCCTCCTTCTGAGTAATTTCTATCATAAACACTGAACTCGTCCTCGATCGAATCCCAGAAATTCCACCATGGCTGGTCTTGCGTATGCCACCATCCAACTTGTTCCCAACCATCAGGACAGGGGGCTTTATATGGATTACAACCATGTTGACCATTTGCTGTGACCCAACCTTCAACATGTGTTGTTATATAATCCGAACATTTCTTACATATATTTCCACAATGTTCAATTTGGTTCCGACGTGTTTCAGGAAGATAATATTCACCTGCAGCTTTAGCCGCATCATCAGCATTGTCATAGTTTTGTGGATCATCCCAAGGTCCCCAATCCCAGTCCTCCAACCCAAGCTTATCAACCTTTTTTATGGGATTATTACGGACAAACCCATACAGATTCTTTCCGCCCTGCTCCCCAATCGGATCCCTTGAAATCCAGCGCGACAATTTTGTACTGTAAAATCTGAAGCCGTAGTAGAGAAGTCCGGTTTCTGAATCGGTGTATTTTGTAGAGAACCGATACGAATTGGCATCAGCAAGTGCCCCAGTCTTCACAATAGTATTTCCGTATGGGTCAAATTCATAATGTGCAGAGGGATTCCCATTAGAGCCCACTAAATCAGTCACATTCCCGTTTGCGTCGTAACAGAAAAAAGCATTTGTTCCGTTCAGATTCGCCATCAATATTCCACTAATTGTCCCGGCACCCTGCAACGTCCCACTGAGGTCGAGTCCGTAAACGTAAGATTTCACTCCAGCCGAGTTCTGTTCTTGAATCATCGCCCAGCCGTCATAAACAAACTGGTTTGTTACGCCATTCACTGTTTTTTCATAACGCCTGCCCATGTAGTCGTACTTATAGCTGGCGATTTCAGAGCCATTTGACGAAACACCTATTAGCCTGTTCTCACAGTCCCATGTATAGGTAAACACTGAATCATTCGTAAGGTTTCCGTCCAAATCATACGATAGAATTTTTAAGCCTCCGTTGATGATTGAGGTGTACTGGTTGAGGCTGTTGGCAGTGTAGGTTGTCGTTTCGCCGTTATTCGTCGCCGATTCACGGTTACCTATGTTATCGTACCAGTAATTGTAGCTGTTTGTACCCATTGAAGCCGCCACCAATTCTGACTTCAGATTATAACCGAAAGAATTAGTTACAGCAAGTGTATCTACTCGCTGAGTCCTGCGACCAATCTGGTCATTTATGTAATCAAACTGGGAAACAAGGTTTGTGCCGGACATGTTCTGGATTGAGGTAATTAGATTTCTGTTAGATTCATACCTTTTGACAGAATTAACAGAATTTACCGAATTACTTATAACCGAGATCAAATCGGAGTTT
>MHBM01000006.1 GCA_001804885.1 Lentisphaerae bacterium RIFOXYA12_FULL_48_11 | reverse complement strand
GTGCAGGAGCGGATTGCACCAATCGTAAAAGAACTGCCAGTAGGTTACTTCGTGGATTATGGAGGACAGTTTGAGAACCAGCAGCGGGCAATGCGCCAGCTCTCTCTCGTACTTCCTGTCGCGTTCCTGCTGATACTGGTGTTTCTCTACCTTGCTCTGGATTCCGTTGCCAATTCTCTGCTGGTACTATTGAATCTGCCATTTGCGTTGATTGGCGGTGTGATCGCAGTAGTGGTCTTCCGTATCCCGCTTTCTGTATCAGCGGCGGTTGCGTTTATAGTTCTGCTTGGCATTGCTGTTCAGAACGGCGTTATCCTTGTGGCGTTTTTCCGGCAGTTGCGTGCAAGCGGACGGTCGATTTCCGAAACGGTTCGCGAGGGATGTGATCTGAGGTTTCGTCCTCTGCTTATGACGGCGCTGACAAGCTTTATAGGGCATTTGCCGATGTTGTACGCCACCGGGTCCGGGGCAGATATCCAGAGGCCGCTGGCTGTTGTAGTCATGGGCGGGCTTATTACTTCGACACTTCTGACCCTGATTGTACTGCCGACTATTTATTTCCTGTGGAACCAGAGGATGGAGCGGCAGGGACGATCTTCGGAAGAAGTAATTATTGATTAGAGACGGTGCTGTCTGATATGCGTGATTAAAGACATGAATCCATTTGGAGGTTCGGGGTTTCTGTGCATACTAAAGACATATCGCGCTACGAACATCCGCACATCTTCCACTACAGCGGGCAGCAGGCTGAGAAGAAAACGATGCGGGTTGTCTGGTTGACTGTCTCGATGATGATCGTCGAGGTGGTCGCAGGCTGGATATTTGGATCGATGGCCCTTTTTGCCGACGGCTGGCACATGAGCACGCATGCTGCGGCGCTGGCGATTTCCTGGGGTGCTTTTGTACTGGCGCGCCACCATACCATGGATTCGCGTTTTGCATTCGGGACCTGGAAGATAGAAGTCCTGGGCGGGTTCGTGAGTGGAATATTTCTTGGCCTGGTGGCTCTTTTCATGGCAGGTATTTCCATCCACCGCCTTTTTCAGCCGGTGACGATCCAGTTTGACCAGGCAATCCTGGTCACATTTATCGGGCTGGTCGTAAATCTGGTAAGTATCCTGCTGTTGAATGATCATCATGGCCATCACCATTCTCAGAGCCGCGATCACGATAGTGTCCATAATAACCTGAATCTCCGCGCAGCCTATCTGCATGTCATCGCTGATGCCATGACTTCTGTGCTGGCGATTGTGGCGCTGCTGGGCGCTAAATTCCTTAAGTGGAACTGGCTTGATCCGGTCATGGGGATTCTGGGCGCAGTCTTGATTATCAGGTGGACTTATCTTCTGTTAAGCGAGACAGGAAGCATTCTTCTTGACCGTGAGATGCATGACGGATTTACCAGCGAGATAAGGCATGCCATCGAAAGTGATACGGACACCTGCGTCAGTGACCTTCATGTCTGGAAAGTCGGGCAGGCTAAATATGCCTGTATCGTAGCGCTGGTTGCCGCCCATCCGCTGCTGCTGGATGAGTACAAGGCGCGTTTAAGCCGTTTTGAATCGCTGGTTCATGTGACAATAGAAATCAATACCTGCAAGACTGAAAGTTGAGCGCATATTCTTTCAAAGTGATGCGCTGTGTAAATATGCGATGGGTTCCAGATAACGCTTGGTTGAAGATATAATCCTGTCGTAGCATTCGGCAAATGACAAGCGAGAGATCTTGATGGGTAGGGACGGGCCGATGGACCGCCCGATAGAAAAGAGGAGAAGCGGGTCCGGCGGCCCCGCCCTACCTCAGGAAAGACTATAGAGAAAAAGAGTTCAGTTATGGGATAATTTAGGAACTATAAAGAGAGAGGCATGCCAATGAAGAAAGTAATGGTTGGGGTTCTTTCACTGATGATTATCTGTTCTGTCCGCGCTGTTGAAGTTAAATCGCCGGACGGCAGGATTATTCTCAATTTTTCGGTGAAGGATTTCTCCGGGGTGAAAGCATGTCCTGTGTACAGCGTTGCCTACAAAGGAAAGGCGGTTATTGCCGACTCACGGCTTGGGCTTGAATTGGGCAAGGTTCCGCTTGTCGAAGGCATGGCGATCGTAAGGGAGACGCCATGCAATAATGACACTACATGGAAGCCGGTTTATGGCGAGCGCAGTTCGTACCGGGACAACTATAACCAGCTGGCAGTTGAGTTGAAGGAAACTGCTGTGCCTAATCGTCTGCTCAACCTGACGTTTCGGGTTTACAATGAGGGCGCCGCATTCTGCTATACCATTCCAAAGCAGGGTGTGATGGAGAAAGTGGATATCACGCGGGAACAAAGTGAATTTCGTTTTCTGGCAGATCATGCGGCATGGGCTGTCAGCAGTGCTCAGGGGATATACACGAATACAACAATAAGTAAGATCAAACCAGGCTGTGAAAGGCCGTTGCCGATACAGGTGGCTGATGATGTGTTTATAGCGATAGGTGAGGCAAAGCTGGTTGATGCGGCACGCATGAAATTCGAGGTGCTCAGGGATGTTCCCAATGCGCTTGTCAGTAAGCTGGATGGCAATACGGAGGGATCTTTGCCCCTGACGACGCCATGGCGTTTTGTCATGGTGGCCGGGAGTGCAGGTCAGCTTCTTGAAAATAATTTCATTATTCTCAATCTCAATGATCCGTGCGCTATTGTGGATACTTCATGGATCAAGCCGGGCAAGGTGATACGGGAAGTGACATTGACAACGGCAGGTGGCAAGGCGTGTATTGATTTTGCCGTGGCAAGAGGGTTGCAGTACATAGAGTACGATGCCGGCTGGTATGGTCACGAATACGACAAGGCGTCCGATGCCAGTGCCGTGAATCTTGATCCGAAGCGCTCAAAAGGGCCGCTTGATCTCCAGGAAGTGATCAAGTATGGGAATGAAAAAGGGATCGGAGTTCTGCTTTACGTGAATCATCTCGCTGCAGAAAAACAGCTTGACCAGATTCTGCCGCTTTACAGGAAATGGGGAATCAAGGGTGTTAAGTACGGCTTTGTGAATGTTGGGCCCCAGCAGTGGACGAGCTGGCTGCATATGGCTGTGAGAAAAGCGGCGGATAACCAGCTTATGGTTGACGCACATGACGAGTACAGGACAACAGGCTATACGAGAACTTACCCGAATTTCATGACTTGTGAGGGGATCGGAGGAGATGAAATCAGTCCTTCCAACACGCAGACGCTGAATATTCTTTTCTCAAGGATGATCGCCGGCTGTGCTGACAATACCATCTGTTACTACGATAAGAGGGTGGACAAGAACTCCTCTCATGCATACCAGCTGGCGAAAGCGGTTTGCATTTATAGTCCATGGCAGTTTCTTTACTGGTATGACCGGCCGAAGGGAGCACCGAAAAAGGTTGGCGGCGCCGGTGGGACTGAGACGGATATTGGGGGTGAGCCGGAACTGGAGTTTTATGACAAAGTGCCGGTGGTCTGGGATGACACGAAGGTGATTCACGGGAAAATCGGGGAGTTTGCTGTTATGGCCAGGAGAAGCGGAGACGACTGGTATATTGGTTACATGAACAGCGGGGCAGATAGAAAGCTGGATGTGCCTCTGGAGTTTCTGAGGAAAGACAGGAAGTATGTCGCGCATATTTATTCCGATGATCCGGCGGTACAGACGAGGACTCATGTGAGGATTGACAGGTTTGTCGTTAATGCAGGGAATGTTTTGAAACTTTCGGCTACGGCGCAGGGCGGGCAGGCAGTCCGCATTGTGCCGGCTTCTCGTCAGGATGCTTTTCCGTTTTATAAGTAAGTTGATAATTGCAGGTTGTTAATATGATGGTATGTGGTGTTAAGGGCGTGTAGCATTTCATGAGGAAATCTTTAGGGTGATATTACTTCATTAGCTTTGTTGTTGCAGGTGTCGCGTATGCGTATACAGCGACACCTGCAACGCCTTGCTCCTGAAGCAATCTGACCCGAAATCTTTCCTCAGGGAAATGAAATGCTACACATGTTTACATCGCCGCGAAACGTGGCGAATTCAAGGAATTGTATTTATTGCTCAGGTCAATTTTGATTAGAGAGGAGGATATACGATGAGAATGGTTTCACGCAGGGAGTTTCTGAAGTTTGCCGGTGTTGGTGTTACGGCTATGGCGTTGCCATCTACTGTTTTGAAAGCGGCTGGAGATAAGAAGAAGCCGAATTTTGTTTTTATTCTGATAGATGACATGGGACAGAGGGATGTCGGGTGCTATGGCAGTAAGATTCATGAGACACCTAACATTGATAAACTTGCCAGCCAGGGCATGCTTTTTACTGATGGTTATGCGGCCTGCCCGGTCTGTTCACCTACGCGTGCGAGTATAATGACGGGCAAATATCCGGCACGTCTTCATCTGACAGACTGGATCGCCGGTCATGTGAAGCCCAAAGCCAAACTGAAAATTCCTGATTGGACGAAGTATCTGCCGCTTGAGGAAGTAACGATTGCCGATGCTCTCAAGAAGGCGGGATATGTTACGGCTTCGATTGGTAAGTGGCATCTTGGGGAGGGGTGTGAGCCAGAGAAGCAGGGCTTCGATGTGAATGTGGGTGGCGATAATCACGGTCAACCGCCAAGCTATTTCTCTCCTTACAAATTGAGTTTTCAGGATGGGCCCGAGGGGGAATATCTGACTGACCGTCTTGGTGATGAGGCTTTGAAATTCCTTGAGAATAACAAGGATAGGTCATTCTTCCTGTATTTCCCGAATTATGCTGTTCATACGCCGTTGCAGGCTAAGAAAGATCTTACAGAAAAATATCTAGGCAAGAATCTTCCTGCAAAGGGACAAAACGGCGCTACATATGCTGCCATGGTACAGAGTGTGGACGAGAATGTAGGGAAGATCATGAAGAAGCTCGATGAGCTTGGTATTGCTGACAACACGATTGTGTTCTTTATGTCGGACAACGGTGGGCTGGAGGCGGTTACTTCGAATGCTCCTTTGCGTGCAGGGAAGGGGACTCTTTACGAGGGAGGGGTGCGTGAGCCGTGGATTGTCAAGTGGCCTGGAGTAGTGAAGCCGGGCAGCAGGTGCAGTGTTCCTGTGATAAGCACAGATTTTTTCTCAACCATAACGGAAATGGCGGGAATATCGGGAGAAGCTGCCAGAACGCCGGATGGATTAAGTATTGTCCCGCTTCTGAAGGAAACTGGAACGGTTCAGAGGGAGGCTCTTTACTGGCATTATCCGCATTACCACAAAACTAACCCGGGCGGTGCGATCCGCTGCGGTGATTTCAAGCTGATAGAGTACTACGAGGATGGTGTGATTGAACTCTTTGATCTGAAGAATGATTTGGGTGAGATGACCAATCTTGCCGGAAAAATGCCCGGCAAAGCAGAGGAACTTCGCAAGAAGCTTGATGATTGGCGCAAGGCTGTTGGTGCACAGATGCCAACGCCAAATCCTGACTATGATCCGAAGGCCGTGCCGCCGGAAAAAAAGAAGGCACAGAAGAAAAAGAAATAACTTTCTGGACTGGAACATGAGCAGAACATACGCATTGGCAATGATACTTCTGGTCATATCATTGCATGCTTCTCGGGCAGGGATGGTTGTTGAGAAGCTGAAATGTGAATATGCGTCAGCTCCTTATGGTGTCGAGGTGCGGCAGCCGCGGCTCAGCTGGGTCCTGTGGATGAATGACAGGAGTACCAGGCTGGAAGGTCGGGGCCAGATGCAGACGGCTTACCGGATACTGGTTTCGTCCAGTGAATTGCATCTCCGGCATGGCAGGGGTGACCTGTGGGACAGCGGCAAGGTCGAATCTTCTCAAAGTTTTCACGTGCGGTACCAGGGCAGGCCTCTTCAGTCACGACAGCAATGTTTCTGGAAAGTGCAGGTTTTTGATAAAGACGGAAAACCTACCGAATGGTCTGATCCTGCCTTCTTTGAGATGGGGTTTCTTGATCCGGATGACTGGTCCCCCGCAGTCTGGATAGGAATGGAGGGTGACGCAAGACGATCATCGTTCAGTAAACGCAAGGTACAGGTTTCTGCCATGTTATTGCCTGATGCATCGGAATCTTTCCCTTCGCCCCTGCTTCGCAAGGAATTCGAGGTAACCCGGAAGGTGGTTCGTGCACGTGCCTATGTCTGTGGATTGGGATACTACGAATTGTACATCAACGGGAAAAAGGTTGGCGAGCAGGTGCTTGATCCCGGGCAGACCACTTATGATGTTCGGGCTTTTTACGCCGTGCATGACATAACAACCATGGTCAATCCGGGAAGAAACGCGGCAGGTGTCTGGCTCGGTAACGGTTTTTACGGACAGAATGTGGCGTTTGCGGCGAAGGGCCTGGCGTGGGGACAGCCTGTAATGATCTGCAAGATTGTTATTGATTACAATGATGGGTCCAGTAGTGCCATGGTTTCCGATGAATCATGGAAGACGTCCGCCAGCCCGCTTGTGTTTGACAATGTTTATGCCGGTGAGACTTATGATGCGCGCATGGAACATTACGGCTGGAACAAACCGGGCTTCAATGACTTCAGCTGGCAGAAGGCGATAAAGGTGCAAGCTCCATGCTCTAATCTGACAGCACAGGTGATACCTCCAATTAAAAGAATGAATGTTATCCTTCCTAAGCGTATTTCATCCGGCAGAGACGAAAAGTGGATATTTGATCTTGGGCAGAATATTTCCGGATGGGCCAGGATCAGGGTTAACGAGCCGGCAGGCACGCATGTGACCCTGCGTTTTGCTGAAGTACTTGCAGCTGACGGGAAGGCCCTGGATGTATCAACGCTGGGAATTGGAGTAACAGGCGTGGATCAATCCTGTGTTTATATCTGTAAAGGAAGTGGTTGGGAAGTCTGGGAACCGCGGTTTGCTTATCACGGTTTTCGTTATGTGGAGGTCGATGGGTTGGCTCGAAAACCGCCACTTGAGATGCTTGAAGGTATTCATGTCAGAACCTCTGTAGAGCCGCGCGGGGATTTCATCTGCTCTGACGATCTGTTGAACCGGGTTTACAGGACGTCGCTCTGGACTATAGAGGGAAACCTGCACAGCGTACCGGAAGATTGTCCGCACCGTGAGAAGTCTGCCCGACTCGGTGATGTAAATGTTTTTTCCGAAGCATGCATATATAATTTTGATATGGCTCAGTTCCTTTCGAAGTTCATGGGTGATGTTGGAACTGTACTTGGAAGGGGCGGTAAGACTTACGAAGAGAAGGATGCAACTCCCGGGATCCCGTGCAACATTGCTGTCGGCAGGCGTCTCGGTCAGGAGGCCAGACCGGATTGGGGTGCTGCGATAGTCATGGTTCCGTGGTATCTGTATCTGTACTACGAAGATACAGACGTGGTCGCATCTCAATACGAGAACATGAAGCGTTTCGTTGATCATGTGGATAGCCTTGCTAAGGAGAACATTGTGTATCAGGGATACGGGGACTGGAGCGCTCCAGGCGGGAACAAGAGGATGGAGTGTCCAGTCGAGCTTTCGTCCACGGCGTATCATTACCGGACTCTTGTCATAATGGAACGCTTTGCATCAATTCTGGGTAAGACTGATGACACGGTCAGGTTTTGGGCTGCCGCACAAAAAACAAAGAATGCATTCAACATTAAGTTTTTTGATAAAGAGAAAATGAGTTATGGCGGACAGACTGCAAATGTCCTGTCATTGCGGTTCGGGTTGGTGCCTGAAGGAAAAGAGAAGGAGGTTGGCCTTGCGCTGGCTGATGATATCGCAAGGCGCCAGGGGCATTCATGGGCGGGGATGCACGGCTCGCGTTCCATCTACACAACGCTATGTGATCAGGGTTTTGATAATGTTGCCTATGAAGCAATTACAAAGACCAATTTTCCAAGTTATGCTTTTGCTTTATCGCTTGGTTTAACGACCTGGCCTGAAACCCTTGCTGATTCTCCTGACGGCAGGGCAGTGGCAAGTGGGTCTTTCAATCACCCCATGCAGAGCGGCTTTGCTGCGTGGTTTCATGAGGGATTGGCGGGAATCCGTCCGATGGATGATGTTCCAGGCTTTAAACGTGTACAGTTGAAACCTTATGGCTACAGGCAGATTGTTGCGGCAAAGGCCTGGCACAATTCAATGTACGGCCAGATTTACAGTTCCTGGACAAATACAAACGGAAGATTTGAATGGACAGTCAGTGTGCCTCCGAATACTACTGCGGTGGCATACGTTCCGACAGGTAGTGACCAACGGGTTGAAGAAAATGGTGTGCCGGCCGGTCAGAGTCCCGGGATTAAGTTTCTCCGCCATGGAGATGGCCGGGCTGTTTACGAAATAGAATCAGGATGGTATGAATTCAAGTCACGATTATAACCGGAGGCGAAGATGGATGTGAAAGATGGGATTTCAAGGCGAAGTTTCATGCAGGGTACGGCTGGTGCTATAGCGTTTGTTTCTGCAGGTTGTGCGAAAGTGAACCGGAACATGCCTGGGCCTGTAGTAGAGAAACCTTCCGCAAACGGAAATCTTTATTCCGACCTGTTGAAAACATGGTGTGATGCCATGATAGGGCTGCAGGTTCTGAAGCCTGAAGATTCCGCAATGCATGGCCTGATAAGCTGTCCTGGTTGTGCCCATACGCATGGGCGTTGTGCTGATTCATTGTATCCATTGATGTATATGGCGAGAACAACGGGCGACAGGAAGTACCTTGATGCGGCGGTGCGAGTGCAGGCCTGGTCTGACAATGTAACCCAGCAGGATGGCAGCTGGCTCAACGAGGTTTCCGGTTCGAAGTGGAAAGGTATAACTGTGTTTGGAACCATTGCATTGGCTGATGCGCTTCATTACCACGGTGAGTTGCTCGATTCAAAGGTGCGAGAGAAGTGGACTGACAGGCTTTCACGTGCGATCAAGTTTATTGATGGTTATATGACTATGAACACGGGTAACATAAATTACCCGGTAACTTCATCTCTGGCATTTGCCTCTACCGGAAGAGTGCTTGGCAGTGAGAGATATGCGCAGCGTGCCCGTGAGTTTGCCCATGATAGCCTGAAATATTTTACAAAGAATCACTTTTTGTTTGGCGAAGGCAAGCCCAAGGATGCCACTACGGCAAAGGGTGCAAGACCTGTGGATCTCGGTTATAATGTGGAAGAGTCTTTGCCTGCGCTGGCCATGTATGGGTTGATGACGGGTGATAAAGAAGTTCTTGAATGCGTGGTAAATGCTCTCAAGACGCACATGGAGTTCCTGCTTCCTGACGGTGGCTGGGACAATAGCTGGGGTTCCAGGAATTACAAATGGACATGGTGGGGCAGCCGTACCAGTGATGGATGTCAGCCTGCCTATGCCCTGTTGGCAAAATATGATCCGTCTTTCCGTGAGGTTGCCTGGCGGAATCTTGAGCAGCTGGCTGCGTGCACGCACGATGGGCTTTTGTATGGCGGGCCGCATTACCGGGTACATGGCGAAAAGCCGTGTGTTCATCATACGTTTACACATGCCAAGGCGCTGGCCACGGTTCTGGATCACAAGGGCACGATTAAGCCGGAACAAAAGATGGAAATTCCGCGTGGTAGAGCGTACGGACTGAAATCTTATCCTGAAATTGGTGCGCACCTGGTTGCTGTCGGATCCTGGCGGGCGACTGTAACCGAGTATGATTGGGAATACACCGTGGGAGGACAGGCTTCCGGTGGTGCATTATCTCTTCTTTATCACATGGATTTGGGGCCAGTATTGTCTGCCAGCATGACCGAATATCGAATGGTAGAGGAACACAATCAGCAGTTTCACGGTAATTATCCAACCATGTGTCTTACACCAAGGATCGAATACAGCACGGAAGGTAATGTTTATACAAGCCTTAGCGATTTGAAATCCAGATTGAGCCTTGAAAAAGCGGAAAAGGGTTTGGTTGTCACGGCGGAAGGTTCCCTTCAGACAATCAAACATGATATTCCAGATGATGGAGATGTCAGGTATCGTCTTGTCTATAAATTTACCGAGACCTCGGTAAAGATTACTGCAGGAGTCACGGAAGGCAACACTGCAGGGCTGAAGCTGATCGTTCCCGTTGTATCCTCGCGCGACGAAGGGGTTAAGATGAACGGATTGCAATCGGTTTGTATAAGGAAGGCGGCCGGCTTATTGATTGTAAGGACGGATGCGGTCAGCGGTTTTGAGAAATTCATGGAAGCGAGGGTTTTTAATCTGGTGCCCGGGTTTGAATGCCTGCCACTGGTTGTGGTGTTGCCGGGTATGGGAAAAGAAGTGAGTATGGAGTTGAGTCGATCTTAATGGAGAAGAAATAAGGGGAGATAAATATGAGTTGCAGTGTTTCGGTATTCATTATTTTCGGATTGTTAACCATGTCGTTGTTTGCCGCGGAGAAGACACCTTTCGAAAGGTGGGAGAAAGATATCCGGGCCTTTGAATCTGCGGACAAAACTAATCCGCCACCCGAAGGGGCCGTCCTTTTTATTGGTTCATCAACCATCAAGTTGTGGAAGACCCTGGCAAAGGATTTTTCGGAATACAGGGTAATTAACCGTGGATTTGGTGGTTCGCAGATAGCCGATTCGGTGTACTTTGCGGACAGGATCGTAATTCCCTGTAAACCGAAAATGATAGTATTTTATGCCGGTGGTAATGACATCAATGCCGGAAAGACACCAGAGCAGGTGGCCGATGATTTCAAGGCTTTTGTGGAAAAAGTACGGTCCAAGCTGCCGGATGTGCGAATAGCGTTCATGGCGTCGGGTCCCAGTATAAAGCGGTGGGCACAGGCTGATAAACAGAGGAAGCTGAATCAGCTTGTAAAAGACTATGTTGGAAAGGGTGTGAACATGGATTACATTGATGCTTTTGACGTGTTCCTTGGAAAGGATGGCCAGCCTCGTCCTGAGCTTTTTGCTCCAGATAAACTTCATAACAGCCCTGAAGGCTATAAGATACGCGTTTCCCTTGTTAAACCATATCTGGATAAATGTATGGGGAGTATAAAGTAGATTGTGATGGATAAATGACTATTGATTTATGACAAAATATTTGTGCAAATAGCACGCGTAACAGCAAACAAATCAACCGAAAGGGAAAAGAGTATGAAGTTCAACCGCAGTCTTGCGAGTCTCGTTGCAGCGATGGGTCTTTTGCATGGTGTATGCGTTGCGCAGACGGATTCTATTGCAACGACGCCTGCTGAAAAATTGAAGGATGGCTGGTGGAAACAAAGGCATGAACAAAAAGTTGAGCTGGCTAAAAAAGGTAATGTTGACCTGCTGTATATCGGCGATTCGATTACCCATGGATTTGAGAAGAGCGGCAAGGCAATGTGGGATAAGTATTATGCGCCCCGTAATGCGTTGAATATCGGTTACAGTGCGGACAGGACTGAAAACGTTCTATGGCGTCTGGACAATGGTGAGATTGACGGTATTTCGCCCAAGCTGGCGATAATGATGATTGGTACAAACAACACTGGACACCGCAAGGACAAGCCGGAAATGATACGCGATGGTGTTAAGGCGATTTGTGACAGACTCAGGACTAAGTTGCCGAATATGAAGATACTGATTCTGGCGATCTTTCCGCGTTCTGCGAACGCCTCTGATGCCATGCGGGTGAACAATGATGAGGCCAATAAGCTTATTTCCAAGCTTGCTGACGATAAGAATATCTTCTTTCTTGATATCAACGGTAAATTCCTTGAGGCGGATGGAACTCTCACGAAGGAAATCATGCCTGATTTTCTCCATCCCAGGGAGAAGGGTTACCAGATCTGGGCGGAAGCGATCGAGCCCACGGTTGCCAAGCTCATGGGGGATGAGCCGAGAAAATAGATGGGACCAGTCTGTTGGCGGCTGCGCACACTTTCTTTTGTAGTGTCGTCTGTCATCAGCCGAAAGAGATGCGCTGGTGACAGCGCACTCTACAGAAGAACTGGATGGGAATTGTAGTGACTGAACGGAAGATTAAACGGGTTCCTCCGCGTCTAATGATGCTCTACACCGGCGAGCCTCTCTATTTTGTCACGTTCAACACCATGTACCACAGAGCTCTTCTGGCTGATGAAAGGTTGCTTTCGGCTTTTAGAAGATATGCTGAAACAGGAACAGATCGTGGCGTGGCTGTTGGTCGGTTCGTTTTGATGCCGGATCATGTTCACATGTTTGTTCGCGTTTCTGGAGAAACCAGGCTGGGTGTTTGGATAAAAGGTTTGAAACGTGTCCTAGGGTCGATTGTCCGGGATGGGATTCCAGAAGGTAGAGTGTGGCAGCCAGGATTTTTCGATCACGTCTTGCGAAGTAGTGAGAGTTATTTAGAAAAATGGAAATACGTTCGTATGAATCCGGTAAGAAAAGGATTGGTCGATAAACCTGAAGATTGGCCATACCAAGGCGAGATAGTGCGTATAGACAGGGTCTAGTGTTTTCTGTAGTGTCGGCTGTCATCAGCCGACGGAAGAATACGCTGATGACAGCGTACGCTACAGGTGTGGTATGCGGGTTGCAGGTGGAGTTTTTTGTTCGCGGGCGAAATTGTAATTACGATAAAATGCATATTGTGCTGTTGATTCTACTGGTTCTGTTTAACCCTTGTGTTTCCAAGGCTGATGAAAAGGGATTCTCTTTTATTTATGCAGCGGATTCGCCTGGGAAGATCGTCATTTTTGACAGTGATGGAAAGTCGGCGTGGGAATATCCGGCTGAAATGGCGCGTGATGTGTGGAAATTGCCCAATGGCAACGTTCTGTTTCCCTACAATCTGGATTATAACAGCAAAATTAATGACGGTATGAGCGGGGTAATGGAAGTTACACCGGATAAGAAGGTTGTTCTGGATATAAAGACTAAGGGGCAGGTTTTCACGTGTCAGCGCCTGCCCAATGGTGAGACGCTGGTCGGTGCAGCGAGTCAGGGTAAGCTGCTTATATTTGATGGAAAAGGCAGTATTACAAAAAGCATAACGGTGCGGAATAAGCCGGGACACAGTTGCATGCGATATGCCAGGGCGTTGTCGAACGGTAATTTCATTGTTGCAGAGGAATCTGCCCGTGCTGTCCGTGAATATTCTGCCGCTGAAGATTTGATCAGGGAGTTCAAGGTTGATTTTCCGCCATTTGGTGTTGTGCGCCTGGAAAACGGTAATACTGTCATAAGCGGAAAGGCTTCGATAGTTGAGCTGGACTCGCACGGTAAAGAAGTGTGGCGCTTAAGTGCTGCTGAAGTGCCGCTACTTGGCGTGAGGTGGTTCGCAGGATTTCAGGTTTTACCCAATGGCAATCTTTTTGTCTGTAACGCGGGTGGGAGGATTCCGTTCTTCGAGATTACCCGTGACACGAACAAACGAATGATCTGGCAGAGCAAGGATAAGGACTCTGGTATTCCTGTCGGACATGGGATCCAACGGCTCGATTCCTGCCTTCAAAACCCCCTGAAATAGTCCGTATTTCCTGCTTTTTGACCGGAAGAATAATTTTTCTTAAAAAATCAGTGTCAAAATCCATTCTCGATACAATATCCAGGTAGAGTTATACGCGTGGAGGAAGTGAACAGCTGGACAGATTAAAGCTTCGCAGGTCGAATTTCACGATAATGGAGCGAAGCAAAGTTATCCTAAACACATCAGAAAGGCGGTTGCATAACCATGTATCAGAAAATGCACATTGGTCGTCGTAGCTTTATCAAGGGACTTGGTGCTGCCGGCGGTTGCGCGCTCTGCTCCCCGTTTATTCTGCCATCGCACGGTTTTGGAGCTGACGCTGTGTCATCTGGAAACAAACTGAATATTGCTGTCATTGGTGCCGGGACACGCAGTCGCCTTGCTCTTATTCCCGAGGTCCTGCGCCTGGGCGATAATATTACGGCACTCTGTGACGTTGATGCGGCCCAGGTTGACTTGACGAGAAATCATGTCTCCAGGAAAGTTGAGAATGTTGGCGCGGCATCGATGGCAAAGGTGAAGATTTATGATGACTATCGAAAATTGCTGGAATCGGAAAAATCACTGGATGCCGTTATTATCGCCACCGGTACGCGCTGGCATGCGCCGCTCTCGGTCGTATTCATGAAGGCCGGCAAGCATGTCTATTGCGAGAAACCGCTGGTTCACAAGGTTACCGAGTCGCGTGAGCTGGTGGAAGTGGCACGCAAGTGCAAGGTTGTAACGCAGACAGGAACACAGGGCGGCAGTAACAAATGTTTCCGTCGCTCCATGGAGATAATCCAGGCCGGCGTGCTGGGACAGATCCGCGAAGTGCATATGTGGTGCTGTCATTTTCCCATGTATCCGGCAAGTTTTGACAGGCCCGCAGGGGAAGACCCGATCCCTGAAGGTTTTAACTGGGATTTCTGGCTTGGACCTGCACCGTACCGTCCGTTCAAGAAGGACATTTATCATCCCGGAAGTCTTAAGTACCTGATATGGCTCGATTTTGCCGACGGCATGCTGGCTGGTTTTGGTTCACACACATTCTACCTGCCGATCCGGGCCTTGAAGCTTGATGCGCCAATCCGTGTTGATGCTGATAACAATGAGCCGATCAGGGAAACATATACTTCTGCAGGAAAGTTCCGGTTTGATTTTCCTGCGCGCGGCAATCTGGATCCTGTGACGCTCTGGTGGATGGATGGCAACAGGTATCCGCCTGAGGAAGTTACCGCTAACTTGAAAGCTCTTTACAGGAAAGTGCCGGACATGGGTTGCCTGTTCCTCGGTGAGAAAGGTGAAATGTATACCGGTGGCTGGGGCGGCGAAGGCCTTATGAAAATGAAAGGCAACGATAAGTGGCGCGGTGTACTTGACCACGAGGCTGCCAGGAATGTTCCGCATACCCTGCCGCGTGTAGACGGTGATAACCATATGCATGAATGGATACAGGCGTGCAAGGGTGGTGCTCCGACTTTCAGCAGTATCGAGGTTGGTGCTAAAAGCATAGAATCATTCCTGCCGGGAATCCTGTCCCTGCGGCTGGGTAAACCCATCGAATGGGACGGTGCAAATCTGAAAGCCAGGAACGCACCGGAAGCGGCCCCTCTTATTCAGAAGAATTACCGGACAAAATGGCTGATCTGATGTCGTCTGACTTGTCGTGCTGTCAGGCAAGTGGTCGAATAATACAACGATAGAGGAGTTAAATAATGAGTAGAAAATTCTCTGTAAAAAATCTGATAGTTATTTGGGTGATGGGGTTGCTTTTCTTGCCCCTCTTTGGCGCATTCGGAGCGCAGGGAAAGGATAAGAAAATTGTTTTGATAGCCGGTGTGAAGAGTCACAAGCCAGGGGAACACGAGTACGAGAAAACCATGATGCTGTTCATGCATTGCCTGGACACTGCGCCAAACGTGAAGAAGGTCAGCACTGAAGTTTATGTCAACGGCTGGCCACAGGATGAGAAGGTGCTTGATGATGCTGATACGATCGTTCTTTTCTGTGACGGGGCAAGCAAGGGGCTCCAGCATCCACTTCTTAAGGATGGTCACATGGCGGTACTTGAGAAACAGATGAAGCGCGGCTGCGGCCTCGTTGTAATCCACTGGGCTCTGAATATGCCATCAAAGGAAGGTGGCGAAACATTTCTCAAGTGGATTGGCGGATTCAAGGATTTTGAAAATCCACCACGTCCGATCGGAGAACAGTTGAAGGTTCAGGACTGGTCAAAACAGGCGAAGCACCCGATCTGTCGCGGTTTGAAGCCATTTGAAATGCCAAAGGATGAATACAAAACCCCTGAGCGTTTTCTGTCGGATGACCCCGGCTTTACGCCAATTCTGCCTTTCCCTGGCATACCAGGAGCTCCTCTCTGGGCATGGGCCTGGGAACGTGAGAATGGCGGGCGCGGTTTCGGTTTCATTGGCGGACATCTCCAGGAAATCTGGAACATGGAAGACCTGCGCAAGGCTATGCTTAATGCCATCATGTGGACCGCCAAAGCGCCGGTTCCTGATGACGGTGTACTTTCAATTATGCCGGCGGTTGCGAAAACTCCTCCGGAACCTGTTCTTATCCCGATAAAAATCGACGGCCCTGTGCATAATCCGGCAATCGGTAGTTACTGGTATGGTCCATTCAACGAATCATGTTCGCTGGTTGATGTTGATGGTGATGGGCAAATGGACATTACCTGCGGAGTCAACTGGTACAAGGGGCCGAAATGGACAAAACACAAATATTACTTTGAAGGGGCTGAAGAAAGGAATTTCCTGTACGGTCATTGTGATGAAACGGCAATGGATGTTAACAGGGATGGCATGGTTGACGTGGTCAACTCCGGGTACCAGCCGGGTATCGCAGGCGTGTTGTGGCATGAAAATCCTGGCAAAGCCGGTGGTAAGTGGAAAGTACACCGCGTTCATGCTTCACCTTTCATGGAAGGTGTTGTGCATGTGGATATCAATGGCGATGGTCACAAGGATTTGTTAATGAATCATTTCCGAAGATATGGTGGAGTGGAAGGCGAAGGCTCTGTTGCTAACATGGCGGACATCGGCTGGCTGGAGTCAATCGACAAGGCGCCTTGGCTTGTAGAACATGTAATTGCCAAGGAGTCGGAAGATCACGGGATCGGGGCTGGAGATATCAGTGGTGACGGTCGCGTTGATGTGGTTACCAAGCATGGCTGGTACGAGGCGCCATCAAATCCCGCCGCCAATAACTGGAGTTTCCATAAGGACTTTGAATTACCGTTCAGGGCTTCGCTTCCAATGGTGGTAACGGATGTCAACGGGGACAAGCTTAATGACATCATCGTTGGTAATGGCCATGGCTACGGTTTGTACTGGCTGGAACAGCGTGTTGATCAGCAGGGGAAACGCACGTTCATACAGAATCCTATAGAAGAACATTACGGGAATTTCCATACCGTGACGTTGGCCGATGTCAACGGTGATGGCAGGCCTGATCTGGTGACGGGCAAGCGCCTCCTAGGGCATGATGGACGCGATGGTGGTGAGTGGGACCCGCTCTTCCTCTTCTGGTATGACATAAAGGACGGCAAGTTTGAGCGACATCCGATTTCGTTCAACAACCTCCAATACTATCCCGGTTTTGAAAACCTCAATGAACCGCCGCAATATGCGCCAGGGACAGGCATGCGGGTGACGGTCGGCGATGCGAACGGCGATGGCAAAGCTGATGTCGTTGTAGCCGGCCGCGGCGGATTGTATGCGTTTATCAATCGCGGCATGACGCCCAAAACGAAGTCAGAAAATCCCAAAGTTCCACTAATTGGCGAAAAACTTCCGGATCAGAAATGAGCCTTCGGAATATGGAGGAATAGCTTTGAGTAAACTTACAAACATAGAAAGATGCCATACGGTTGCGATATGTCTGCCAGTAGTCGCTGCTTTTCTGTTTGTTACTGCTGGGTGTGTAACGGGGGGCAAAGCATCTGGTCCGGGAGTGTCCGGCAAGGCAAAAATACTGGTTCTTACTGGAAACGAATATCCCGGCCACAAATGGCAGGAAACCGCTCCATTAATTGCTGAATTTCTTGCGACCGATAAAAGGCTGACAACAACGGTAAATGCTGATCCTCAATTCCTGGCTTCTCCACAGGTCCATGAATACGACGCGATCGTACTCAATTACCTTAACTGGAAGTGTCCTGATCCGGGCGATAAGGCCCGCGCGAATTTAAAGAAATTCGTCGAGGGCGGCAAAGGCCTGGTAATTGTGCATAACGCATGTGCGGCTTTCGGGGACTGGCCCGAGTTTAAGAAGATTGCAGGCCGGGCATGGAATCCGAAACGTGTCCACGGGCATGACCCTCATGGTTCATTCCAGGTCGAGATCACAAATGCTGATCATCCGATCACGAAGGGCATGAAGTCCTTTGTTACGATGGACGAGCTGTATACCTGCCTTTTCCCGGATGGGCGACCGGTTGAGGTTCTGGCCAATGCCATGTCGAAAGTGGAGAAGAAGGAACACCCTATGGCCCTTGTAAATCATTATGGTAAGGGGCGTGTGTTTCTATGTGTATTGGGACATGATGTGGCGGCGCTCAGTGTTGAAGCCGTTCAGGAGCTCTACCGTCACGGGACCGCTTGGGCGGCAGGCCTGCCGCCGGTTAATTAAGTGATATACTATGGCTGGTTTTTAGGCTGAGAATAAAGTACAAGAAATGTTGTCGGTGAGCATTACAAAATAGAGGCGCAAGGTGGAAGAGAAACAACTCATCATCAAGTCGCAGCGGGGAGATATAGAGGCGTTCTCGGGGTTGGTGAAGATGTACCAGGGGAATATCCGCGCGTGTCTTGCTGTGCGTCTCAGCAATACCTTTGAATCCGACGACCTTGCGCAGGAGACTTTTATTGTCGCATTTCGCCGGATAAGCGAATTTGATCCAGATCGTCCTCTTGGCCCGTGGTTGAGGTCAATAGCTTTCAACCTGCTCCGGAACTTCTGGCACAAGCACAAGGCTGAGCCGGTAGGTCATTCGGAGGAGCTTTCACTTCTTATTGATGAGCACATTGCCCTCAATTATTCCGAGCGAAACGAGCTTAACGCGCTCCATACCCTTCGGGAATGCATGAGTAAACTTGACGAATCGATGCGCAGGCTGGTCGAGCTGCGCTACCACGAGAATCTTCCGCTGGCCGAATTGACCAAAAAGTTAAATGTCAATCATTCTACCCTGACCATGCGCCTGCATCGTGTCAGGTTCGTGTTGAAACAGTGCGTGGAAACCAATCTCGGAGGTGTTTCATCATGAATGTAAATCACGAAAAAATGATTGCAGAATTCATGAATGGAGAGAGTTCCGGCAGGGAATTGCTGGAATTGTGTAGGCATGACAGGGAGCTGTTGAATGAGCTTGCCGAGTTGACCGTCATGGAAAGGTTGTTAGCTCACCAGGAGCAGGATGCGAATTCCGAGCTCTTTGCCGCCGAGATTAAAGCGGTCCTATCGCGCGGGAATGAGTCGGATGCTTTTGTGCTTGGGGTCAGGAACAGACTGGCAAAAGAAGAGCAGGTTTCACGTGTACGCTGGACTGCCGTATTGCCAGGCGTTTTGAAACTGGCCGCGGCAGCACTTGTTGTTTTTTCCGTATATTGCTGGATGTATGTAAACAGGCCTGTTGCTGTCCTGACCAATACGGCTGCTGCTGACTGGAATGACAAAGCTGTAGGAGTAGAGCAGGTATTCAAGCGAGGTATAGTTGATCTCAAGGCGGGCTGCGCAGAACTCAGATTTCGCAATAATGTGGCAGTTCTCCTGGAAGGGCCTGCCAGGCTCAGGATCAAGTCAGTCGATCATGTTGTTTTGTATCAGGGTAATCTTGTGGCTGATGTGCCGAAAAACGCAATTGGCTTCCGGGTGGACACGCCAAGTTCCGAAGTGGTTGATCTCGGAACTGTATTTGGAGTCTCGGTTGACCCGAAGGGTGTTTCCGAAGTTCACGTCATCAAGGGAAAGGTCAAGGCCAGGAAGAATGGAAACCAGCGTTTTGTGGACCTGGTGGAGAACGAGGCCAGGTCTTTCAGCAAGGATGAAGCACTTGCGAGGACGATTGAGAGCAACCTGGACAAGTTTCTCAGGGTATTGCCGGGAAAATCCGGGCGTAATCCCGCATATCTGCACTGGTCATTTGACGAGGGGCAGGGGTGTGAGGCCATGGAAAAACATGTGGGTGGAATGTCGACAAATTACCCGGCGCGGTTGAAATCACTCAGGGATAACGGTTCAATTCCCGAATGGAGTAATGGCCAGTTCGGAAGCGCTTTGTATTTCAATGGTGCCACAGCTTATGCGATGACCGATTATCCGGGTGTCGGTGAGAATCATCCTCGAACTGTGGCGTTCTGGGTTAAGATACCGGAACCTGATTCGATGACGCCAGTTTATGGTTTGGTGAGCTGGGGCTCGATGGCTGATATTGGCAGTGCATGGCAGATATCCATAAATCCCACTGAATCGGAAGGACCCATGGGACGGTTAAGGATGGGAACAAGGGAAGCCCAGGCGATTGGGACGACAGACCTCAGGGATAATCGATGGCATCACATCGCTGTAGTGATGTATGGCGGAGAAACGGCCGATGTCTCAACCCATATCCTCCTTTATATCGATGGCAAGCTTGAGAAGACTTCAAAGAAATCCATTCACCGTATTTTCACTGACATTGAGAGCGGGCTTGCAAGAACTGTAATGTTCGGTCGTGATATGGGACGCCCGCTTGATGACAGCAAGTTTGTGTCGAACCTGTTCAAGGGCTGGCTGGATGAAGTTTACATATTTGAAGCGGCTTTGTCGCGCGAACAGGTTGAAAAATTAATGAAGACCAATCAGCCGCCACAGGGCTGATCATGGTGTTGTCTGAATGTGGAAGCATAATGCAGGAGGAGAATATGAAGTCAGGTGTGTTTTATTCGTTATTTCTTTCCATTTCTGTTGCGGGGGCTGTTGCCGCGGATGGTGCCGTGCTGTGGCTGGAGGCGGAATCTTTCAAGGATGCTGGCGGCTGGTCGAATGACTCACAGTTTGTTGACCTTATGGGCTCACCTTACCTGTTGGCGACCGGCATAGGCAAGCCTGTTGCCGATGCTGTAACCAGTGTGAAAGTGCCTGCAGCGGGTAAATACAGATTATGGGTGAGATGTAAAGACTGGTTTCCAAGTCATTCGCCGGGGCAGTTTCAGGTTGTCGTAAAAGGAAAGCCTTCGGCAACCGCTTTTGGCAAGGCGCAGGATGATTCGTGGCGTTGGACGGACGGTGGAGAGTTTGATCTTGAGGCTGGTGAAGTTGAGGTCCGCCTTCATGATGCGACCGGCTGGTGGGGAAGGTGTGATGCGGTTGTTTTGGTGGATGGTGATTTTAAGCCGGCAACGGATATAAAGGATCTGGATGAACAGCGCGTTAAATATGCGGGCGTAAGCCCTGAGATCAAAGATAAAGGCCGGTACGATGTTGTTGTGGTGGGGGGTGGCTCAGCCGGGTGTGCGGCAGCCGTAAGCGCAGCCAGGCATGGCAGCAAGGTTGCATTTGTCCAGGACCGTCCGGTTCTTGGTGGCAACGGTTCTGAAGAAATCCGTGTTCCGGTGTGCGGTGATACCAGCGGAGGGAAATATGAGCCTGCTGACACTGGAATTGTTGAGGAGTTTTATCCTGTACACGCGATGACGGGTAATTCCAAGGAGCTGGAAGTTATTGTCCGCGCCGAGAAGAAGATAGACCTGTTTCTGAACACGCGTGCTACTGGTGTTCAGATGAAAGACAAGGCGAATATTGCTTCTGTAGTGGCTCTGAATGTAAGGACAGGGGAACGCATGCGTTTTTCGGCGCCTTTGTTTATTGATTGCACAGGCCATGGCTGGGTTGGTTTCTATGCAGGTGCCGAATATAAGCAGGGCGAGGATTCGCGTGATGATTATGGCGAGGTCACTGCGCCGCTGAAGGCAACAACAAGAACAATGGGTAATAGTTTGAACGGTAACGTTATCCGTTCAGTTGACACGCCCGTTGAGTTCCGTGCCCCGGATTGGGCATATAAATGGACCAAGCCTGAAGATTTTGAACCCCTGGATTCACACAAGCGGCAGAAAGTGGATCGTCCTCCGAATTTTGATTTGCAATCAAGGGGTAATGGGCGACAGCCTAAACCAAATGATCCCAATGGTGCCGTTAGCGGCGCCTGGTGGGTTGAATATGGCGGAGTTGTCGACACAATCAAGGATGCTGAAAAAATCCGTGATGAGTTGTTCAGGATCAATGTAGGCCTTTGGGATTATGCCAAGAATTACAATCCTAAAACAAAGGAGGCCAATGCAAACCGGGAGCTGGCGTGGATCAATTATGTGCCTGGCACCCGTGAGAGCCGGCGGCTAATCGGTGATTATGTAATGACCGAGAAGGAATATACCGACCTGACGGTTCATGAGGATACGGTGGCTTATACGGGCTGGGGCGCCGACATACATCATCCTGAGGGATTCTGGGTCAAGGGAAATGACTGTATTCATTATTACCGGGATAAAAAAGCCTCAATCCCGTTCCGGACACTTTACTCAAAGAATATAGATAACTTGATGATGGCTGGCCGATGCCATTCCGCCACGCACATTGCAATGGGTGGTACCAGGATTGCCAGAACGTGTTGCGAGATGGGGCATGCCACTGGAGTGGCTGCGGCGATGATAAAGAAGTATGACAAGATGCCCCGGAGTTTATGCAAGGACCATATAAATGAACTTCAGCAGATTCTTTTAAAAGAAGGTGCATACCTGATTGGTGTCCCAAATCGCGATTCTGCAGATCTTGCAATGAAGGCAAAGGCATCTGCGTCGAGTTCATTCCGTGATGAGAAGAAGGGAATTGTTCTCGGGCCTGAGAACGTGAACAACGGCTGGAATCGCGCTATTTCTGGTGTTCGTAACGCATGGGTGCTGGACCCGAAAGAGAAATTGCCACAATGGGTTCAGATTGATTTACCTTCACCTGAAACCATTAATTGTGTTCATGTGAGTTTCCAGAACCGGAAGATCCTGGCGGCAGATTTTGATGTCCAGGTGGATGTGTCCGGTGAATGGAAAACTGTAGCGGAAGGCGCCGGTAACAGTGATCGCAGGCGGGTATTGAGATTCGACCCGGTTAAGACAGGCAAGGTTCGCCTTGTTCTTAAGCGCGCGCTTGGCGAAGTTGGTGTTTGTGAGATACGGATTTATAACGAAGCAAATTGAATACAGGGAGAGTAAAGAGATGAGTAAAAGTAGAATGTTGGCGCTGGTGATTTTCGCGGCAGGTTTGTTCGTTAACGGAGGTT
>MHBM01000005.1:10140-23198 GCA_001804885.1 Lentisphaerae bacterium RIFOXYA12_FULL_48_11 | reverse complement strand
CGTCCAGGCAGATTAACGGTTTTATTCCTTTGGCGATTGGTGTGTCCGCGTTGCCTGTCTTGATTATCTTCAGGCTTTTCCCGTCGACAACGAGCCAGGTCCAGCCGCTTCCGAACTGGGATGTGGCGGTATCTATGAACTGTTTCTTAAACTCGTCAAAACTGCCGAATGATTCCTTGATCATATCAGCAAGTCTGCCTGTGGGGGCGCCGCCACCCGCGGGTTTCATACTGGCCCAGAAGAAGTCGTGGTTCCAGACCTGTGCCGCGTTGTTAAACAATGCTACCTTATCGGCCTGGTCTGCAGACAGGGTTATCAGTTCTTCGATTTTCTTGTCGGCGAGAGGTGTGCCTTTCACAAGGTCAGTGAGTTTGTCCGCATATCCCTTGTGATGTTTTCCGTAGTGGAACTGAACTGTTTTTTCTGTGATTATCGGTTCCAGTGCGTTTTCTGCATATGGCAACGGTGCCGGTTTATATCCCGCTGCTGCTTCCTGGGCGGACAGTGATACTGAATTGGTGAATAGTACTGTTGTTAAGAACAAGATAGCGAATGTTACAGGTGCTTTCTGGTTAAGTTTAATCATTGCAGTGTATCCTTTATTGTTGTTTTAAAAGTTCTCGGTCTGCCCTTAGCATTATGTCTTCCAGCTTGCCTTTGATTTTATCCGGTAACGGGTTCTTCTGGGGCGCGGCCAGAATTTCTTCGACCCGCGTCCTTGCTTTTGAATATAAATCAGGTTTGCCAAGTTCGTTCCACTGATCGTGGGTATTTCTATCGATAAGGTCGGGCATAAGGAACTCACCGCTGTGACAAGCTTCGAGAGTGCTGGGTTCCATGAGGAAGTGGCCGCCCGGCTTTACATTGGCAATATCCTCGTAGTAGTTCTTGGCGGCAGAGACATCAATGCCGTCTTTCATTCGCTTGCATATCTTTGCGATCTCGTGATCGACAACTATCTGTTCAAGAATGAGCAGCTGGCTGGTTTCTATCTCGCCTATTCCATTAATGACATCTACACCTGAAAGAACAAGAGGCATGGCGCTGTTCATTTTCTCCATGATGGCCTGGGGGCCTGGCGCCTTTGCCTCGGTAAGACAGCCTGCCTGGGTGTTGGGCAGGTTATAGAAACGTGCCATTTCGCCAAGGGATCCGTTTATCAGAGTTGATTCTGGCGCGCCTTCCAGGAATGAGCCGGAGTTGAAGTTCATAATTCCACCGGCATGGCCGTAGATGATTGGTGTACCAGGTTCTGCCATCTGGAAGAGAACGAGTGCGGACATGCTTTCGGCATTTGCCACGGTGATATCGGAATATAGACTGGCAGGGCCGGTTGACCCGCATGCCGGCATTGGGTACGGCAGGATAGGTATGTGATATTTGACCAGTTCGAGATAGGTCTCGCACATTTCCTCGTCGTGAGTCAGGGGAGGAATGGTGCAATAGCAGACGGAAAATATCTTACGTTTCTTTATTTCGTCTTCGCTGCCGAGCACGGCGGAAAGTCCTTCGATCAAATATGGAATTTCGTTTTGACGATGAAGTTCGTGCTGGATGTGTTTTGAAGAATTGATGAGGGAAATGAAGGTTGTCCGGATATCATCGGAGCTCAATTGGATGTCGTCCAGTACGACGTTCGGCCACACAACGGTTCCGAGTTGCATTTCCTCAAATATTTTCAGGCTGGCAATCAGGTCTTTTGTAATTGCGGGACGCCGTTGTCCTGTTTCGAAATCAATGGCGAAAGTTGCAGCGCCATCCAGGGTATAGCCGGTGTAGCTTGAAGGCATATTGAAATTAAATGCTGGATTCCGGGCTCCTAGAACGAATGACTTTGGAGCTGTTTTAAGGGCCTGTTCGACCATGTCTGCTGGAATCCTGGCGATCATGCTGCCCTTATCCACACTGGCGCCGTTACTGGCCAGTATTTTAAGGGCTTTATGGCTCATGAACTTGACGCCGACATTGGCAAGAATCTTGAGGGAATCTTCGTGAATCTGCTGTTTTTCGCTGTCAGACAGAAACGAGCATTTTAATCGCATTGTCAGTTCTCCGTAATTATCGCGGACTTGTTGAAAATCGAATATTATGATGGTTCTTGCAAGAAGAATCTTTTAGGTGATCAAATTTTGCCTTGCTGTAAGGTGTAAAGATGGATATCAGTTCTGGCCAATGAAGATTAGCGTTATTACGCCTAACTTTAATGGGGGCCGGTTTCTGGAGGAAACCATTCAGAGCGTTGTTTCTCAGCGGAGGGACGGCGCAGAAGTGGAGTACATCCTTGTTGATGGCAAGAGTACCGATAATTCGGCTGACATTATTAACAAGTATTTGAATGATATTTCATGTGTAATATCGGAAAAAGATACCGGGCCGGCTAATGCGATTAACAAGGGACTCAGGAAGGCGACGGGTGACGTTGTATGCTGGTTGGGTTCTGATGATAAATATTATCCGGGTGCATTAAAGAGAGTTTCAGAGATAATGGAAGCCAATCCTGACAAGGCGCTTTGTTTTGGTCATTGCCCGATAGTGAACGAAATGGGACAGGAGATTCGTGTTGGTATTACCCGTTTTAAGGAGTTCTTCTTCCCGATCTCGTCACGCTTTACAATTCAGTGTATTAACTATATCTCCCAGCCGGCCATGTTTTTCAGGAGAACGGCGCTTGAGAAGGCAGGGTTATTGCGTGAAGATTTGAAATGTGCCTGGGATTATGACTTGATTCTCAGGCTCTGGCGCGAAGGTGGTGCTGTCCGGGTGAGAAATCCGCCACTATCGTCTTTCAGATGGCACGAAAGTTCTATTAGTGGCCGGCATTTTCGCGTGCAGTTCAAAGAAGAATGGGATGCCGCCGTTGCCGATGCGGGGCTATTCAGTTTGCAGTCGTTGTTGCACCTGGGTGTGCGATGGGGTATAGTATGGTCATATTTGATGATGGCTAGACTGAGGATGAAAAAATGAAGATCGGCATTAATACACTTTTCCTGATTCCTGGCGAAGTTGGAGGGACGGAGACATATTTGCGGCAGACCCTCCTTGCGATGGCAGAGCATTTCCCCGATGTTTCGCTGGTTTTATTTACTAACCGAGAAAATGATAAGATTCTAAAAGACGACTTGTCGAAATTCAAACAGGTGAGTTTTGATCTTCTTGACTTTGGGGCATCAGACCGTCATGTACGTATCAGGCGGGAGCAGTTTGAGTTGCCGGGGAAAGTAAGAGAGGCCGGGGTGGATATCTTGTGGTCGTTGGGTTATACAGCACCATTTTTCTCTCCGTGTCCGCAGGTTGTTACGATTCACGATATGCAGTACAAGACTTATCCTCAGGATTTAACACCGCGATCCAGGTTTGTTACAGATCTTTTGGTGAAGATTGCGGCCAGGCGAAGCAGGCGGATTATTGCGGTCTCGCATTTTGCAAAAGATGAAATTGTGAAGTTTATCGGAATCAGTCCGGATAAGATTGATGTTGTGTATGAAGCGGCTAATCCGGCGTTTGCTGATATAGGATCGTTTGATAAACGAAAACAGCTTTTGTCTTCATTGATTCCCATGGACAAGCCGTACATTCTTTCGGTGGCAAACACCCATCCCCATAAGAACATACATGCGCTGGTGAGTGCTTTCGGAGATCTGGCAGAGAAGATTCCGCACAACTTGGTTTTGGTTGGGAGTCCCAGGCTGGGTGAAGGTGAGGTACAGAAGGCGATCCAGACTGTAAAAGACAAGAGTCGTATATTCAGATTGCAGAAGTTATCAATAGAGAGGCTGGTTGCTCTTTATCAGGGTGCCGACGTGTTTGTGTTTCCGTCATTGTATGAAGGCTTTGGTTTGCCCGTGCTTGAGGCAATGATGGCGAGTGTGCCGGTTATTACAACCAAGAAAGCGTCCATACCTGAGGTTGGCGGGGATGGTGTAAAATATTTTAATCCTGCAGATGGCGGAGATCTGGCAACAAAAATTCAGGAAATTCTTGGCATGGGTCAGAAAGACAAGAGCGCCTTGATTTCCAGGGCCAAAGAGATCGCCAAGGGTTTTTATTGGAAATGGACCGCCCAGCGTTCGCTGGATGTTCTTAACAAGGCTTTGGAATAAGATTTAATACCTTTAATAAAGCCTGTCTTGTTTTCCCCTTCTTTGTTCATGAACGTTTCTTCTCGATATTTTGTATTCAAACAGGTGTGAGTTTTTACATATCGACAATATGAGTACAAAAATGATTTAACGTTTGGCATCGGCAGAGTAATGTTTTTATCAGTTGTGATGAGAGGATTAAATGAAAGGAAAGGTCAACCCGATAAAATTAGGATATTACAGGACAACCACGTTACTGCGTGCCCTGTTAATGTTGAGTGTCGATATTGCCGGGTATGTATTTCTTTTTCCATATGTCCTTTTTTGTCGATTTAAAGGTTTAGGTTTTAGATCTGGAGTTGTTTCCAGTATAGCGGTTTTCCGATTGGATGGTATTGGTGACCTTGTTTTGTCAGGGCCGGCGTTAAAGGCTCTCAGGTCCGCTTTTCCTAATGCGCATATCACTCTTTTTGTTAATGAATGGTCAGCTGGATTGGCGGAATTGATTGACGGACCTGATTCAGTTATTGCCCTGAAAGCCCCCTTGTTTAAAGCCTTTAAGGGTACCATGAAGATCGGGGATGTCCTGGATGAACGTCGTATGTTGAAAGCAATCAGCAAGACGAGGGGTTTTGATCTGGCCATAGACTTGAGGGGTGACTTCCTGAGTATACTGACGGCCTGGTGGCTTGGAGCAAGGTGGCTTGCATCGCGAGCTTCGCGTGGAGGTGGTTTTCTTCTGACAAATGTTATTTCACAACCGGAAGAGGGTAGAATTCGTGAAATTAATTTAAACATAAATTTTGTTGCTCTTTTAACAGGCAGTAAGTTCGTCAGCGAGAAAGCACGCTTGAAGACGATGTCGGACAAGATCAGGAAATCCATGCTTGAAAAAATGCCACAAGGTGTTGGAGAAGATTATATATGTCTGGCTGTAGCAGCTCCGTACGAATCACGATGCTATCCGGTGGACAAGTGGGGTGAAGTAATCAGATTGATTAGGAAAGATTTTAAAAAGCCGATATTGATCCTGGGTGCTGCTGGTGATTTTGAGAAATGCGAATATGTTGCAAACAAGGCAGGGGTGCAGGTTTTCAACGTTGCCGGAAAGTTGACGATAGTTGAGTCGGCCGCCTGTATTGCGGGTGCGAGGATGATGATAGGCAATGATGGGGGGTTGATTCATATAGCAAGTGCATTTGATCGGCCGGTTGTGCAGTTGTTTGGCCCAGCAGACCCTGTTTGTTTTGGACACCATGACGAACATGAGTACGTGATACATAAAGAATGTCCGTATAATCCATGCCCTGAAACAAAATGTATTACTCCGGAGACTTGGTGTATGAACAGGATTAACCCTGCCGAAGTTTATCAGGTCGCAGCACCTTATTTAGGTAGTCTCTAAAAGTCATAATATCCTTTCTTCCAGCTAGTTGTAAAATTAAAAAATTTTGATAAATCATTGACCTGCCATGTAGGCATGTTAAGATATTGAAAGTTTATAAAAGTATAAAAGTTGAAAACTACATCTGACAACGTTGTTGACGAAGTAAGGAGGCGCCTTACTGAAGTTGGCGGAAGGACGTCTCAGGATCTTGGCTTAGGGCGCATTGTAGGTCAAATCCTTGTTTATCTCTACCTTCGTGAAGCACAAACCTCGCTTGATCAGATTGGCCATGATCTTGGGCTTAGTAAGGCTGCGGTGAGTATTGCTGCGCGTCAGTTGGAGAATCTGGGATTGTTGCGCCGGGCCTGGAAGAAGGGTGACAGGAAGACTTATTACCGTACGGCTGATGATATAGCCTCTGCTTTACAGCAGGGGCTTTTGGCTTTTGTGGCTCAGAAGATACAGGCGGTAGCCTGTGAGCTTGATAATGTGAATGGAAAGCTTGAGGAAGTGGTTAAAGACGCGAATGCAAGTTCTGAAACACAATTTGTTTACAGTCGGGTCCAGCGGGCCAAAGTGTTGAGGGATCGGTTATCCAGTCTGCTTGATAATCCGATACTAAAATTTTTCATAAAGTCGTAAGTTATTGATTTTGCTGATCTTAGAAAGATTGCTGCATAATTGACGGGCACGGAGTGTGATTTGAAGAAGTTGTGAGTTGTGAGTACTGAATGGTAAGTGACATTTCTGAATGCCGATTTGGGAGCAGAGGCACCGAGGTCAGAAGTCGGGATCTGTAGATGTCTGGCGAGTGTGTTAGAATTTGAAGTTATTATGTTTGACAAACATACTGTTTTACAAACATACTGTTTGGCGTAGTGGCGTAATTGGCTGTTTTGTGTGCTTAATAGTGGCGTGGCAAACTTGGAGCGTCTGTTGTGAAGAAGTTGCCTTTTGTTGACAGGATTGATGAGCAGAAGAGACTCAAGCGTGCTTTGAGTGGCGCTTCGGGTTGTTTGATTGTCGTTTATGGGCGCAGGCGTTGCGGTAAATCCACATTGCTCCAGAAAATTTCTGTTGGGCTGGATTCCATATACTATTTGGCGGATCTAAAGGAAACATCTCTGCAGATTCAGGATCTTTCGCGTGAGATAGATAAACTAGTACCAGGGTTTTCCTCTGCCACAAAGCCCGCATGGGATTCAGTGATTTCCAATCTCAATGGAAGACTTGACAAGACAATAACTCTCTATCTGGATGAATTTCCTTATCTTGTTCAGCTTTCGCCGGAGTTGCCGAGCATTTTGCAGAAGTATCTGGATTCGCCGGGACATAAAAATGTCAATCTTGTGTTATGCGGTTCATCCCAACGAATGATGCATGGGCTTGTGATGGATAGGTCGGCCCCGCTTTACGGAAGAGCCGAGGAGATTGTCAAGATAGAGCCGTTAAAGGCCGGTTGGATTTGCGAGGCGATGTCGCTTTCTGGGGTAGATGCTGTGGAGGCTTATTCCGTTTGGGGTGGGGTGCCGCGATATTGGGAGTTGGCGTCGGGCTTTGGCTCGCGGGAAGACGCAATCAGCGAACTTGTGCTTGATCGTAACGGGATTCTTTATGAAGAGCCAATGAGGATCTTATCGGATGACATGCGCAGTGCCGTTCAGCCATACTCTCTTTTATCCGTCATAGGTCAGGGCTGCAATAAGATGTCCGAGATAGCCGCCCGCCTGGAGAAGCCGGCGACAAGTTTGGCCAGGCCTCTGGCGCAACTGATTGATTTGGGTTATGTGCGGAGAGAATTACCTTTCGGTGAAGACAGTAAGTCAACGAGGAAATCCCTATATAAGATCAAAGAGCCGTTCCTGCGTTTTCATTTCCGGTTTCTTCAGCCCAGAAAGTCTCAGCTTGAATCAGGGGTAATTAAGGCGGCTTTCCAAGACATTCTCAAAACATTTTCCCATCATGTTGGGCAGGTGTGGGAGGATTTGGCGCGGCAGAGCGTGCCGGGTTGTGGTATTGCCGGGCGCGACTGGGGGCCGGCGGAACGCTGGTGGGGTACCGGGGTTGATGGTCAATCCTGTGAGTTGGATCTTGTTGCCGAATCACTGGATGGCAAATCTCTTCTGCTGGGTGAGGTAAAGTGGAATGAGTCGGAGATGGACGTAAAGCGTGCCAAGGCTAGGTTGGTGGAAATTGGGAATCGCATTCCATTTATCAAAAAAAGAGAGATTGTTCCTGCCGTTTGGGTGAGACGTGGACAAAAAAGTTCTCAGATTGATACCATTTTGCCGGACGATGTGCTTAGGTGGTTAAGATGAAACTGAGATGGATCCGGACAGTGTAAACCAACAGGATAATATATGCATGAATATTTGCATTCCTGTATCGAAATGCACTAACTATAATGCAGTGTATTGCGTAATAGGCTCGACTTGTCTGCATTGTGTTGCATGTTAGTCGCATACCAAGGTAAGCGCGTAAAGTCGTCCGGCTTCGCCCAGACTTTCAAAAAGACCGGCGCCTGTCGGATTTAGCCAGGCTTTATAAATGGATAAGGTGCTAATGGACTTTAATATATGCATGTATATATTAGAGTAGATGTTAATAAATTCATGGCATGACTAATCATGAACCGCTACCTGAAAACAGCAATATTTGAGGATTTGAAAGAAAAATGGTCTTTGTAGGAGGCTCCAGGCAGGTTGGAAAGACCACTCTTGCGTTAAGCTTGCTGCGGGATGGAAGCGAGAAACATCCCGCCTATTTGAATGGGGACAATCCAGATGTCAGGAGAACGCTTCTTGGCGGAGCGTTACGGGAAGATAATAAAACAACTTGTATAACATATTTTTACGCACGTTCATTTCAGCCTTTGTTTATGCGGTCAAAATGCATGTTTTAGAATTGTTCAACTTCTTGGTTCCGGCTATGCCGGGTTAGGTTTGATAGACATATTAATCAAATCGGAATCTTGCTGCACAATGGTAAATCAAAGATAGTTTAACCAAACGTAAGTCGCTATTGACATATGGACGCTCCAAACGTAATAATGCCCTCCATGATACTGCGTAAACGTTGGCTTGATCAGATTGAATTATCCTGGAGCAAGGCGAGCATTGTCTGGCTTTCCGGAGTAAGGCGTGCAGGGAAAACAACTATCGCTAAAGCTTTCGCTAATTCAACTTATATAAACTGTGATTTGCCAAGTTCAGTCGAGTTACTTTCTGACATGGAGGCGTTTTATAAAGGTATCGGAACTGAAATTGTTATCTTTGATGAAGTTCATCAGATTCCAGATCCCAGCCGCCTGCTGAAAATTGGTGCGGATGTTTTTCCTCATTTAAAAATACTTGCCACTGGTTCCTCGACCCTTGCGGCAACCAGAAAGTTCAGGGACAGCTTGACTGGCAGAAAGAGGAATATTTATCTGCCGCCGGTTCTTTTTGAAGAATTGGACTTGTTTGGTGTCAGGGATATTCGGCAAAGACTGTTAAAAGGTGGGCTCCCTGAAAGATTGCTCTGCCCGGATATTGATGCCGGATATTATGCGGAATGGATGGATTCCTATTATGCGCGTGATGTGGCTGAGTTGTTCAGAGTGGAAAAGAGGAGCGGCTTCCTGAAACTGATGGAGATTATTTTACGACAGAGTGGCGGATTAATTGAAACTGAGAGTCTTTCCAAGCTCTGTGGCTTGGCCAGGCCAACGGTGATGAATTATCTCGAAGTTCTTGAGATAACTCATATCTTAAGAAAATTGAGACCATTCCACGGCGGAGGCCGTCAAGAGTTGGTGAAGCAGCCTAGAATTTATGCTTTTGACAGCGGTTTTATTGCCTTTGTCAAGGGTTGGAACGATTTAAGATCTGATGACTGTGGGATTCTGTGGGAACATCTGGTCTTGGATACGTTGATCAGCAATGTTGTTGCTGGTCAGATTCATTATTGGCGTGACAAACAAGGGCATGAGATTGATTTCGTTTTGCCATGTAATGAGGGTGTGGATATTTTTGAAGCAAAGTGGAAGGCAGATGCTTTTGAATCAAAGAATCTTGAAGTATTCCGGTCGGCGTATCCCAAAGGGAGGAACTTCGTGATATCGCCGCAACACATGCCGCCATACGAGAGAGTCATGGGCAAGCATACTGTGAAGTTTACTGATCCATCAGGACTGACGAAGTTGCTGGATTCTTGACAAACCGATTTAGAGGGTTGCGATTGGTTTGCTGGGCCAAGCGCATAATTGACGGGCACGGAGTGTGATTTGAAGAAGTTATGAGTTGTGAGCACGGAATGATGAGGCGAAAGAATAGAGGATTTAACGCTAAGGCCGCGAAGAAGACTTGAGCTCTAGTGTGCTTTCCGAGCTTTTGTTAAAGAAATCTGGAAGATAATACCCTGTTGACGAATTTAGAATGAGGAACAGATTGTTGAGGTGGAATAGAATGTGTTTTTCAAGGAGTACCTGATTGTGTGTGGAATAGCAGGATTCACGGGTAACCCCAGTCCTTCGGTATTACGACGAATGACCGACAGCATCATTCATAGAGGCCCGGATGATGAAGGTTTTTACGAGAGTGAGTTTGTAAGTCTCGGCATGCGGCGACTAAGCATTGTTGATCTTGCCACCGGACATCAGCCAATTTCGAATGAAGACCGGACAATTTGGACGGTCTTCAATGGCGAGATATATAATTATGCCGGATTAAGGAAGAATCTCGAAGGCCGTGGCCACAAATTTTCTACTGACCATTCTGATACAGAAGTGGTGGTACATCTTTATGAAGAGTTTGGAGACGAATGGCCGCGTATAGCTGGTGTTAATGGAATGTTTGGACTGGCAATATGGGATGCACGGAAAAGCAGATTATTATTGTACCGTGACAGGAGTGGTAAGAAACCCTTGTATTATTCGGTTGTAGATCATGACATAGTTTTTGCATCCGAGATAAAGGCGCTTTTGTACCATCCTGCTGTTTCAAAGGATATCGATCATGGGGCGCTATTTAATTATTTCCTCATGAAGAACACAAGTGCACCGAACACGGCATTTAAAGCCGTCAAACAGGTTCTTCCTGGGAGTTATATGGTCTGGGAGGAGAATAAAGGAATAGATGTTAAGTTCTATTGGAAATTGGATTTCACACCAACAAACAAGGATATAACCGAAGAAGAGGCTATAAAGTATTTGTATGATCTTTTGAGTGATTCTGTGGCTGTAAGAATGAATTGTGATGTTCCTTATGGCGCATATCTGTCGGGTGGGGTTGATTCATCAGCTGTAGTTGCACTGATGAATGCTAATCAACATGCCTCTGTAAAAACCTTTTGCCTTGGTTATGAGGATGCTTCGGAAGGTCAATTCAAGGGTAAGACGCAGGATGTTGAGTATGCCCGCATGATGGCCAAAATGCTTGGCACGGAACATCATGAATATATTATAAGCGCCGGGCAGTTTGCGGAAAGCATGCCGGATATTGTCTCTGCTTTTGATGAACCATTTTCCGGGACAGTATCAACTTTCTTCCTCTCCACGCTGATTAAACAGCATGTCAAGGTAGCCTTGTCTGGTGATGGAGCGGATGAGCTTTTCGGAAGTTATCTCTCCCATCGCCTTGCCGTACCTATAGAAAATTGGGAAAGAATAAAAAATATGGGAAAGAAGGGGTTGGCTGATCTAAGCGAGGAAGAGGTGGATACGCTCAAGCCGTTTGTTTCTCCAGAACGCTTTGCGTTCATGTCGTCTGTTTCCGAAACTGATTTACCTGCATGGCGTTATAGTCTGAGTGTTTTCAAGAAGGATGAATTAAAAGAATTGCTGACAGACGATTTCCTTGAAGCCGCAGGAGAGGCTGTGGATGGGAATCCTTACAGTTCCCTGGTTTCTATTGGAACGGCTTCTGATGCTTTGAATAAAGTCCTGGAAATAGACCAGAGAGAACTCCTGCCGAATCAAGTTCTGCCTTTTGTTGATCGGTTGTCAATGGCCCATTCTGTTGAGGTGCGTTGCCCTTACCTTGATTACAGAATTGTTGAATTTGTGAACCGGCTGCCCGGGGGTATGAAAATCAAGAACGGAGTAGAGAAATATATTCACAAGAAAGCCTTGGCAAATATGTTGCCTGCAGATTTGTTAAGCAGACCTAAAGAAGGGTTTGTTCAGCCGATTTATTCCTGGATGCATAGCTCATTAAAAGAGTGGATAAAAGATCGCCTTGTGTGTTTGCCAGGACAGGTGTTTGATCGATCAAGGGTTAGTCGATATATGGCTATGCTTGATTCCGGTGATACGTCTGTTAATGCAAAAATATGGAACTTGGTTTGTTTCGGCATTTGGTGGGAACTCTCCGCAAAATGAAATGTTTGCTTCTCGCTTTAACGGGTTTTGGTAATGCTGCGTTAGAGGGTATTTGTGGATCAGGTCATGTCAGCGAAGTGATGGTTATCACCAGAAAAGAAAAAGGTAAATATCCTTATTATGAATGTGATCCTTTGGAGTGGTTATGTTCTAGGAAGCAGGTACATTGCCACGCAGATATTACGTTGAAAGATGATATTGGTCGTAGAATTATTTCCAAGTTCTCTCCGGATATTATTCTTGTTGCGACATTTGATCAAATAGTGCCTTTGGATATCATTTCGTTGGCCCGCAACATGGCAATTAATATTCATCCCTCTTTGTTGCCCAAGTATAAGGGTCCGACGCCGACAAATTGGGCTGTTGCTCATGGGGAGAGGTTTGCAGGGATTACCTTCCACGGATTAACTGCAAAGATTGATGCAGGTCCAATTTTATGGCAGGAAAAGGAAAGAATAGAAGATTTGACGGATGGCGAAGTGCGCCACGTATTGGCTCGGCTTTGTTGCCGGCAAGTTCCTCTCTTTCTTGATGTTCTATCTGCCGGGAAAGTAAAAGAGATTCAACTCGCCAATGAATGTGCCGGGGGTTATTTTCCTAAAATCTACTCAAAAAAAGGGTTAGAGATATTGCAATCTGGTCGTTTCTATCCATCTTGTATTAAGCGGGCATTGACGCCGTATCCTGGTGTGTTGGTGCTTGAGTCGTTAAATGGAGATTATGGCTTACAAGAGTAATATTGAACAAGCTGACAGGACTATGGGATCAGGGGAGTTTCCTCAAGTGGTTCTCGTAGATAATTGCAGTGCATGCAATCTGCGTTGCTCAATGTGTGATCATTCAAATGTCAGGAAATACAGAAAAATCCAGCTTATGGATATAACCTTGTACCGCAGGCTGGTTGATGAGATTGCGGTTGAAAAACCGGCAGCGCGAGTGTGGGAGATTTTCTTTGGAGACCCTTTTTTATGCAAAGATATGCCTGAAAGAATCAAATATGCCAAATCCAGAGGATTGAAAGATGTTGTATTAAACAGTAACGGCGTGCTCATGACTCATGAGCGGGCAAGGACGATTATTGATGCAGGTCTTGATGCAATGTATGTGGGAATCGATGCCGCTGTGCCGGATACATACGCGAAGATCAGGGTTGGTGGGGATTTTCAGCTTGCTGTCAAAAACGTTCTGCAATACAGGGATTTGCTTAGAGAATCCGGATCACAGAATCAGAAGC
>MHBM01000005.1:5818-10133 GCA_001804885.1 Lentisphaerae bacterium RIFOXYA12_FULL_48_11 | reverse complement strand
TCAGTTTGTAGTAAGCGATATAAATGAGGGCGAAGTGGAGGCTTTTAGAAAGTTCTGGCTTGAAGCTGGTGTGAATGTCAAGATCAGGCCCAAAATAAGCTGGGCTGGTTTGATCGTTGCGGACAATCTGCAATCTAATCTCAATGTTGTCCGCAAGCCTTGTTATTGGCTTATGAAAACAATAAATATATGCGCTGATGGAGAAGTGGCTTTGTGTTCTGTTGATTTACACTGCAGGGTTAAGTGTGGAAACCTCGCGAATATGACTATCAAGGAAGCATGGAAAGGGATGCTTAAAACTTACAGGGAGATGCATCGAGAGGGACGGTTCGATGAGTTGCCCGAAATGTGCCGCAAATGCGCGGACTGGCAATCAGCTTATGCCGATTTTTCGTTAGCAGGTAATTAAATGGAAGTATGATGTTTTAATGAAAGAGAATAAGAAACATACGCGGGAACAATATGGTTTTAAGGAAGGTGCTTCGGAGTTTCCTTTAATGGTTGTATTGTCTTTCGTATATGTCTGTAACGCGCGTTGCCCGAACTGCCCATACAACAATTCAGAAATAAGAGACACGTACAAAGATGCGCTTTTTATGCCTGAAGTACTCTTTAAGAGAATTGCCGATGAATGCGGACAGTATCGATCATATCTGCGTTTGTCTGGTGGTGGAGAGCCCATGTTGCATCCTCAAGCAGTAGACCTGATTGTCTATGCAAAACAGAAGGGTGCAAAGATTGGACTTATTACGAACGGATCAAGATTTTCCGAACAAAACCTGAGAAAGATTCTTGGCGCCGGAATTGATGTGATTGAGTTCAGTGTAGATGCAGGGGACGAAGAAACCTACCGGATAGTCAGGCCCGGGGTGGATTGGGGTGTTTTGAATCGTAATGTCAAGCTGGCTAATTCGCTTAGGAAAGAAATGGGGGTAACGACGACATTTGTTGCCAGTATTATTAATCAGAAGGGTGTCGATGTGGAAAAGGCGGAGAAATACTGGTCAGAGCTTGTAGACAAAGTGCAGATACGAAAGTACCTGACATGGGGTTATAACCAAGATCAATCTGCGGATTCATCGCCATATCTTCCGCCCGGGGAAAGGATCCCGTGTCCCTGGTTGTTTGAGAGGTTGAATATCGATTCAAAAGGCGACGTTACGCTTTGCGGGGAAGACATAGCATTCAGCGAGAAGTTCGATAATGTTTATAACCATTCCATCCGGAAAATCTGGAGAGGCGGACATTTTGAATCATTAAGAAAGAAACACCTGGAGAGGCGGGGCGAAGAGATAAAAATCTGCTCTACCTGCCCTGATTGGCAGTACCGGTCGTGGGAATATAATTACTGGAAGATATTAAAAGATGCAGAAGTTTCCAAAAAAGCAAAAGGATAACTGCCTGCTCGAGGCTTCAGGCCGCTGGAATTATAAGGCCCGTGCAGGATGCTTGAAATCGTGAAGACAATCGGCATACTGCAGCCCAGTTACCTGCCGTGGCTTGGCTGTTTCGAGCAGGTCCACAAGGCTGATGTTTTTGTCTTCTACGATGATGTCCAGTACGAGAAAAACAGCTGGAGGAACCGTAACCAGATCAAGACGGCGCAGGGAGTTCAATGGCTTACAGTCCCTGTCCTTACCGCTAACCTGGGGTCTCAACTGATAAAGGATGTGCGGATTGATACCGGGTCCAGCTGGCAGAGGAAGCACAAGAATGCGCTGACGCTCAGTTATTCAAAAGCTAAATTCTTCAAGACATATGCGGATGAATTTTTCGGCCTGCTGGAAAAAGACTGGAAATTTCTCTGTGAGCTGGATATTGCGCTAACACTCTGGTTGTGCTCGAAGCTGGGCGTCGAGGTAGAGGCGGTCCGGTCATCGGAACTTGGCATTGCGGGAGACCGTATTGAAAGATTGATCGGCATAATCAGGCATTTTGGCGGGAATGTTTTTTATGAAGGTGCGGCAGGGCGGAATTATATCGATCCAGCGGTTTTCCGGAAGGAAGGGATCAGTGTCCGTTTTCAGGATTACAGGCATCCGTCTTATGAGCAGCTTTATGGCGAATTTGTGCCGTACTTGACAGTGCTTGATTTGCTTTTTAACTGTGGGGATCGAAGTCTGGAAATTCTTATTTCCGGGCATCATGATTAGGAGGGGGATATGAAGACAGTACTTGTGACTGGAGGGGCGGGATTTATTGGGAGTAACTTCGTTCATCACATATGGGCAAAGTATCCTGATTACAGGATCATAGTCCTTGATCTGCTGACCTATGCGGGTTCACCGGAGAATTTTCCGGTCCAGACCCAGGTGATGGGTGATTCCCGTTTCCAGTTCTGGTTTGGTGATGTGTGCAACGGGGAGCTGGTGGATACTCTTGTCGGGCAGTCCGACATCGTCATTCATTTTGCCGCTGAAAGCCATGTTACCCGGTCCATATATGATAACCAGGTCTTTTTTCGTACCGACGTAATGGGGACCCAGTGCATTGCAAATGCGGTGCTGAAGTACAGGGATCGGGTTGAACGATTTGTGCATATTTCAACTTCCGAGGTTTATGGCACGGCAGAAATGGAGAAGATGACGGAGGATCATCCGTTGAAGCCGCTTTCTCCTTATGCCAGTGCAAAGTGCGGCGCAGACAGGCTGGTCTGGTCCTATTGTGCGACCTACGACATCCCGGCAGTTATCATCCGCCCCTTTAATAATTACGGGCCACGACAACATCTTGAAAAAGTAGTACCCAGATTCATTACCAGTGTTTTATTGGATGAACCTTTAACTGTTCATGGCGACGGGAGCGCGGCCCGGGATTTTGTATACGTGGAAGACAACTGCAATGCAATTGATATGGTAATTCATGCAGACCTGTCCCTGGTAAAAGGGAAGGTATTCAATGTTGGTTCGGAAGTGCACCGTTCGGTGCTGGATATTGCAAGGGATGTCGTGTCGCTGATGAATGGAGATAGTGGCAAGATTCAGCTTGTCGGGGATCGGCCGGGGCAGGTGTTCAGGCATACGGCTGATACGGGGCTGATCCAGTCGGTCCTGGGCTGGAAGGCGGGAATGTCATGGGAAGATGGCCTCAGCAGAACAATCCAGTGGTACAAGGACAATATGTCCTGGTGGCAGAAGCAAATCTGGATGAGGCATGTCCCGATAGTGACAGCAGCAGGAAAGAAGGAGCTTCATTGACCGACGGCGGTACAGCTCGAAAATCCTGGCGTAGCGGAATGCGGTGCGCGGTTATATTTGTAAAATTCATGTCCGGCATAGCCCTTTTATGGTGGCTAGGGCTCTTTTCGGATATAAGAACCTCTGGCCTGATCGCGATCCTTAAAAGCCCATTTTACCTGATCGGAGCATTCCTTTGCATGTTGCTGACAATCCAGATTTACTGGTTCAGGTGGTATATGCTGATGCGCGCTGTCGGGATACCCATTTCGAAGTTTACCAGTTACAAGATCAGCTATTTCAGTGTTTTTGCGGGTCTTTTTCTGCCTGGGAACAGCGGCGCTGATTTATCCAGGCTGACATATGCGCTGACGGGCATCGAAGGGTGCCGTGCCCGCCTGGCCGGCAGTGTCGTAATCGACAGGCTGGCAGGGTTCCTCGGTCTTATCCTGCTGTGCAATGTGACGTCGGTGGCTGCGTTTTGCGCGGGGATCAGGACGGGGAGTGTCATTATACTATCGGCTCTTTCATTTTCTGCACTTGCGGCGTGGTTTGGCGGAATCCTCTTATTGCCTTTCCTCTTGCGTGTAACGGGCCGCCTGTGCGGCAAGGCGGGATCGGAGCGTGTGCATCACGTGTGCAGCCGGCTGGAAGAAGCCTTCCTGATGTACCGCGTCGTGCCCGGCGCCCTTGCGCTGGCTGCAGGGATTTCTGTGGGAGCAATCCTGATAATCGTTGGCATTTTCTACCTGCTGTTTCATGGGATGGGATCGGCGAATGTATCGATGATTGCCCTGGGGTTTTCGGTACCATCCAGCGTGTTTGTCAACATGCTCCCGGTGACGCCCGGCGGTTTAGGAATCGGAGAATCCTCGTTTTCTATTCTTTACAGATTATTTGATGAATCTTTTAATACCGCAACTTGCGCTTCAGTTTTTCTTTTGTGCAGGGTGCTGAATGTGATCAGTTCGCTGCCTGGTTTCATTCTATGGGTGTTTTTCAGGCGCAATCAACCGCTCGCGGAGCCGAATGGTTTGCTGAAGGAGCTTGTGAGCCCTGAAGGGTGAATTATATGAAAAAGATACCATTCTATCTGCATGACCTGGGAGATGCGGAGCTTGGCGAGATAAAGAAAGTTC
>MHBM01000005.1:0-5800 GCA_001804885.1 Lentisphaerae bacterium RIFOXYA12_FULL_48_11 | reverse complement strand
CCACAGGCGATTTCGTTAAAGAATTTGAATTGCAGTTCTCCAGGTACCTTGGTTGCAGCCATGCGGTTGCCTGTATGAGTTGCACCGGTGCTATTCATATTTCGCTTCTTGCGTTGGGCGTCGGACCCGGCGACGAGGTCATTACGACACCGATGACTTTTATTGCAACTTCGACAGCTATTATCCAGGCCGGTGCAAAGCCTGTTTTTGTGGATGTAGAGCCGGGTACAGGGAATTTAAATGCCGCCAATGTTGAGGCAGCGATCACGCCGCGCACAAGGGCGATCATGCCGGTTCATTTGTACGGACAGATGTGTGACATGAAGGCGCTGCGCGCTATCGCGGACAGGCACGGGCTTTTTATCATCGAGGATGCGGCACACTGCGTGGAAGGTGAGCGGGACGGAATGAAGCCTGGCCAGCTTGGTGATACGGCATGTTTTTCCTTCTTTGCCACAAAGAATCTTGCCTGCGGTGAGGGTGGGGCTGTTGTTACGAATGATGAGAAGATAGCCGGCAAACTCAGGCTGCTCAGGTCCCACGGCATGACAAAAACCTCTTCCGACCGGGAGCGTGAGGGATACCAGCACTGGGACATGGTATGCATGGGTTGGAAGTACAACATGGATAACATTCATGCTTCGATGTTGCTGCCGCAGCTGCAGCTTGTTGAAGAGAGGGCGCAAAAGCGACAACACCTTGCGCAAACATATTTTGAATACCTGAAAGGGGCTGGGGGGATCAGCCATCCTATCCGTGTGACGGGGGCGAGACACGCAAATCACCTGTTCACGGTATGGGTGGATCCGGCCAGGCGGGACCACGTCATTCATGGCCTGATTTCAAAGGGTGTCGGATGTGTTGTGAACTACCGGGCGATTCACCTGCTGACCTATTTCCGGGAGACTCTGGGTTGTCGCCAAGGCCAATTCCCTGTTGCAGAGGGCATAGGCGACAGAACAATCAGTCTTCCGTTATATTGCAGGTTACAGGAGGCTGACGTGAGGCATGTGGCACGGCTTTTGAAGGAGGAGGTGTCAAGCAGCCTTTCATGAATAATGCCAGCTATACAGTCGAGCATTGCCGATCCCTGCCGAAATTCGATCATGGTGTTTCCATGGTGTCGTATGGCTATAACGAGGAGGAACTAATTGAGGATTTCCTGCGACATGCACATAAGTTGATGTCCGAGACTGTTGAGGATTATGAGATTGTTTTTGTTAATGATGGATCAACAGATCACACTGGTGTGATCGCACATAAAGTAGCGCAAGAACTACCCAATATATTTGTTTATGATAATGAGAAAAATATTGATATGAATGCCATATATGCTGGCCGCCGTGCTATTAGTTTGGCGCGAAAGGAGTTTACATTCTGGCAGACTGTTGATTGGAGCTATGATATTGCACGGCTAAGGGGATTTCTGGAATTGCTTAGGGATGCGGATGTTTTGGTGGGGGTACGGCGTAAGCCGGTAGAGGCTGTTAATAGAGCGCATAAAATTCTGGCAGGGTTGGCCAGGCTTCTGAATATCCGGCATTTGACAAGGCGCTCGGACACTATAGGCAAGGCCATTATTTCGGTGAGCAATTACATGCTTGTGCGCCTTTTATTTGGTGTTCCGTTGTCGGATTATCAGAATGTGTGCATATACAGGACAAAGTTCCTGCTGGAGAACCCGATAGAGGCATTAAGCTCATTCGGCAATCCTGAGCTGCAGTTCAAGGCATACTGGGCTGGGCTGCGAATTGCCGAGGTGCCTATAAACTTTATTCCGAGATCAAAAGGTGAAGCCAAGGGGACAAGATTCAAGTCGGTGTGTGCATCTATTAAAGATGTGTTCCGTTTCTGGTGGCGCTGGCGGGTTCTGGGCCTCGGGCCGGACCGGTCTCATCCCGGCAGTATTCGGCGGCTGAGAGCTGATGAATGGGATAATCTTGTTTAATCGAGGAAATTCAGAGAAAGGACAATCTCCGATGGACAGTATACTTGCAACACCACCTGTATCCAGCCCTCTTCATCCCCAGGCTGGATTGCTGCTGCTCAAGGGGTATCTGAAAACGAGGGGGTTTAAAACCAGGATCCTGGACACCAACATTTCTTTTTTCAGGTGGCTGCTTGGCGATAAACCGTTTGAGATGTCTACCGAGCAGTTCTTTAACGAGCCGATGGGCATTCTTAAAAAATATAATTTAATTGAGAAGGCATTGTGGGAAAAAAGTTCGAAGTATGAAGGTCTTGCTGCCGGGATGCGTTATCTTGAAATGAAGCATGATCGGACCCGATTCGATTCGGTCGTAGCTGCCGTGACTGACCGTAAGGCCAATCCTTTTATCGAATTTTATGAGGAGGTCATAGTCCGCGAGTACATGGGGAGCGGGTTGAAGATCGCCGGCATCAGTATAACGTTCCAGGACCAGATAATACCGGCTTTTACCCTTGCGGCCCTCCTGCGGGAGCGAATGCCGGAAGTCAAAATAGTGCTTGGCGGGCAAATGATTACGCGTTGCCACGGATCAATGGTCAAACATGCCGGTATCTGCAGGTTCTTTGATTACCTTGTTTTGTGGGAAGGCGAAATACCTTTGCTCAATATCCACCGGACGGTTATACGGGGTGAGGATACCGATTTTACGAATGTTATTGATCTTTCCCGGTCACGGCAGGTCATTGATCGTAAATCAGCCGCCCCGGCGCCCGGAGACATTCCTGAAGTTGATCTTGATGACATTGATTTCAATTCATATTTCTTTCCCGATATGCTTGTACCTTTACAGACTACGCGGGGTTGTTACGGGTGCTGCGAGTTCTGTGCAATTCCATTCGGCGCGAATTCTTACAGGATGAGAAGCAAGGATGATATTGTCCGGGAAATCAGTCGGATCCAGAAAGAGACCCTGGCAAGGTATGGTCGCCAGGCGACATATTTCAAATTCATGGAAGACACTTCTTCTCCGGCCCTGCTGTTTGACTTATCGGTTGAGATCGAGCGGTTGGGGCTGAACGTCAAGTGGGAGACTTTTGCAAGACTTGATAAGTATTTCGCCAGGGACGGGGTCATGAAACAGCTTTACCGCGGCGGATGCAGGAAGATCCACTGGGGGCTTGAATCCAGCGATCCTGGCGTGCTCCAGAACATGAATAAGAAGATTGGCGCGGACAGCTCCACGAAGATACTTGATCTGGCGGATGAGGCGGGGATTTTTAATTTCTGTTTTGTGCTTATCGGGTTCCCGGGTGAGACGGATGAAGCCCGGTCATGCATGATAAGGTATATAGTTGAGCACCAGAGCATCCATGCTGTTACCCCGACCACGTTTGACCTGACGAGGGGTGCCCCCATGGAGCTGAATTTCAAAGAAGATAATCCTTACGGCATGACAAGGCGGGAAGCCGAAGATTTTGAGGTGAGGCTGCCTTACATGATCCATGGCGAGAGCTGGAAAGAGAAGATTGTTCCAAAGGCGCATGAGCTCATGATGGCGGTGGTAAGTGAGCGTCCTGATATCGGGTTTGTCTCAGTTTTTCCCGACCAGGTGCGTTCAATGCTCTGCGACAGGTTTGGTAACCGGTGGGGATCAACGCTGGGCAAAAAGTATGGAGAAGAAATTGTCCGTGAATTAATCCTCAATACGGCACATTACATGAAGGCATTTGCCGAGAAGAAGGAAATTGATGCTGAAATGCTGCCCGAGGCGCTCCGCCGGGAGCATTTCCGCACTAAAGAGGATATCCGGATGATTTCGGAGGCCGTCCTGATGCGCAGGAGTTATGAAAGCCGGCGATTCAACCAGGTATAGCGGCATGCCGGGGGAACTGTCGGAGGTAGATTAGGAAAGCGGCATGACATTATGAAACTATCTGAATATCTTGGGGTAATCCCGGGGATACTGAAAAGGCCTGAGCAGCAGTCGTGGTTCGAAAAGCTTGAAAAAGGAGCGCGCCGCGGCATTGACATATACAATGAAGCTGATGAACTGGCGCGCCTCAGCATGAAGGTGCAGCTCGGTAACCGGATCCGCACGGAGGAGCTTAAGGCATGGTATGGGGAGCCGGAAGGGAATTCCCTTTTTCAGGGTACGTCTGTAACGTCGCTCACGATACCACATGTGCTGGACGCGCCGCTGGAAATCGGTTCGATTGAGCAGTTGGAGGATATTCTTGCTGATGCGTATATTGCCCGGCATCGTGAACACGTAGACAAGGTGCGAAATGCAATACAGGAAGATACTTCTCTCTGGGTCAGGGAAGGCCTTTACTATGGAGTTGCAGTCTGTTCGAAGCTGCTGTCCCAGGCGTTCGGGTTATCTGTCGGGAAGGAAGAAGCGGTTTGTAATGTCATGGGCACGGTGGTGGATCCCCACGAGATTACTTCGTATCCTCTTGAAGTCCGTGACGCTTATTACAGGAAGTGCGTTGAGCGTATCAGCGTGTTCCAGGGCCTGTCGCTGCAGCGCAGGGATATCGAGTCCAGTCTTGCGCTTGCAGATATTTCCAAGCCCAGGATTGCCGCATACAAGGACAGGATTCTTCTCGGGCCCGTCCTGTGCAATGAAATTGCTGCTGTCATGTCGGAGCGGCTTACTGGCCTGATCCGTGAAAAGAGCCGGGGCGAGATTTCACCCCGCGGTTTGACGGTTGTCATCTATGATACCGATACGCCATATACGTACCATCAAATCATGGGTTTTCAGGATGATGGGTTGAGTCCTGTGCTTTCCGGCCTTGTTGTCATGGGTGCGAGCGGGACGATAGACGCGTTCCGGTGGCTTTATGCATACCGGGTAAGTCTTGTGGCGCAGAAAATCCAGAAGAGTTCTCTTTACTCCCAGGTGCACAGCCGTTTTATCCCCTTTGTATTTTTTGGAGTCCTTGTCTGGCGTGATGCGGAGATACTGTTGGACATGGATAACCTGCACAGGCTCAGGTATCGTGGAAACATATGCCCGGCATTGGAATCTGCATACCTGCTGCCGGGCGTGGTGACACAGGGCCCGCAGGGCAGGGCTGGTTTTGACTGGGCGGAGTTTCGCAAACAGCATAACAGATAAAAAGGAAGACTTGTCATGTGTACTGTAGGATATAGCAACAGGTTGAAATTATTGTTCAAGAACAGGGATAAGACAAGCGCCACCGGCGAAGTGGTTGTTTTCAAGCCTGGGTATATTGCAGTGAAGACGGAAGGAGCTGATTACTTCAGCCTGGGGACAAATGATCACGGGTGTGGTTTTGTGAGCACTGCTGTGAATTCGCCTGAGTGGACGCGCCTGGCGGACCAGGGCAGAATGAAGGAGGCTGCGTTTCTTTTCGCCAGCGAGACTACAGGACTGGTGAACCCGATGGGTATTGTATCGGCGAAGTTGCCGGATGTCAGGAACGTGGATGAGTGGCTTGATGTGCTGCTGACTTCCGGAAAGCGTTTTCTCGGGTACAATATTCTTCTCGTGGATAATGACGGCGCGGCCCACGTGGAGGTGATCAATGACCAGCATCACGTTACCAGGATAAAAGAGCAGACGGTGGTGGCAAATCACTTCAAGTATTTGAAGCACGGGCCGGCAAAGCTGGAGGATTATCCCGGCTCGTTCCAGCGGCAGGCCGCCGCGGAATCGCTCATGGCCCGGATTACGGGGCTTGAAGATCTCTTTAGCCACCTGATCCCCTGCAATGGGCAGGCGAGCCCGTTCTGGCGAACCGGCAGTTTTGCCACAGTTTCTTCGTCGATTCTTGATCTTGATTCGACAACCCTTTATTACTGCACAGACCCTGCGGCTGGTTACGGCAGATTGACCAGGTG
>MHBM01000004.1:18387-23256 GCA_001804885.1 Lentisphaerae bacterium RIFOXYA12_FULL_48_11 | reverse complement strand
TTCATCGCTGCGGGTTTTCTGATGACTCCACCTTTTGCGTGTCCGAACACAGCTGCATCGTCGTCCATGTTCTTGCCTAGCGGAGTACGCAGAACGATGAAGGGAAATTGAACTTCTTCAAGTATCAATGTGTCTGGAATCTTTACGGCGATGCGCCACAGTATTAGAGGATCGTCAGACCTTGCCTTAGCAGTGCATTTGACGAGCACCGGCCAATCGCCCAGACCATCATAAGATAGGGTAGCCGTATTGTTCGTCATGTGGGCTGAAAATATTTTTGCATCACGACTGGAGAGGTATATGCGTTCACTGCCGGGGTCGGCTTTCTTAGAGAGAGCCAGGCTGAAAAGCCGTGGCGTCTTCTGTGTTGCGATGAATTCAGAGCCTGAGGTGTTATCGACCAGCGATACGATAGCTCCTTTCTCTACCCTTCCAAGCTGCAGTGACATGCGTTTGCTATTCAGCTGGATGGGGGTCATGGCGTCTTCTACGGCATGAATCAAACTTGCGGGTAACAGGAAGATTAACAGTAGTCTGGATTTCATGGTTTTGTCCAATCTTTATGAAACTGCACCATAAGGATGGAAGCATTGCCGGCATGGAAAAGCAAGACGAGAGTATCCAATAAGGAAATATGAGTCAGAACTGCCCAATGCCGATCTGTGTAGGATCGCGGTTCCGTCCGTGCGATGGAAGGAAGATCGTCCCGAAGGTTAGGGGCTCCTGTGCGATAATCACTTCTGTCCTGGAGCTCTGCCATTTATTGACAGAATCAGGAGTGAAAAATGTTGATATTGTGCTTTTTGCGGGGAATGTGCTTTAATGCATACTTACATTGGACATTTGAGGCGTATGGTTGGTAGAAAAGAGGGGGTCTTGATGGAACAGAAGGAAATACTTGATATTCTTAAGAATTCAGGCGCGTTGCTGGAGGGGCATTTTGAACTCAGGTCTGGTCTTCACAGTGACCGTTATTTCCAGTGTGCGAATGTCCTGCGATATCCGCGCCTGGCGGCAAGGCTTTGTGATGAACTTGTTGAGATAATTAAAAAGTCCGCAGGTGACGGAATTAAGGTTGACGCAGTTATTTCGCCGGCAATGGGTGGCATACTTGTGGGGCACGAAGTGGCTCGTGCGCTTGATGTAAAACATATTTTTGCCGAGAAACAGGACGGCAAGTTGGTAATGCGGCGTTTCCAGATGACGAAGGGTGAGAGTTTTGTCATTGCCGAGGATGTCATAACTCGTGGCGGCCGTGTACAGGAGACTATTGATATTGTGGAGGCAGCAGGAGGAAAGGTCGCGGCGATAGCTGTGCTGGTTGACCGGAGCGGTGGTAAAGCGAAATTTAATTATCCGACTTACAGCCTTCTCAAGATGGAACCAGTGGCTTACGAGCCGGTAAAATGTCCACTGTGTGCCAAAGGCTTTAAGTTTGTTCATCCGGGATCGTGAAGCGTAAGAAAGGGCTGAAACTTGAAATCTGAAAGCAAAAACTTTGTAAGATACAAGACTCGATGCGCTAGACTCCAGGCTCAAAATTAAGAGGATTGAATGGACAGGAAGGCATGGACATGTTTGTGGGGTGCGGCAGTGGCCGTGTATGTCCTGCTTGGTGTAATGAACCTGTTTTTCGGGGAACTCAACCAGGACGAGGGCTGGTATCTTTATGCTGCACGCATGGTTACTGAAGGCAGGTATCCTTACATTGATTTTGCTTATCCTCAGGGGCCGGTATTGCCGTTTGTTTACGTCTTGGCCCAGCCGCTGGTTGACATGTTTGGTGTCGCCGGTGGTCGGCTTTTCTCAGCCTTGCTTGGATTCGTTGGTGTTGGAATGGTTTCGTTGCTTGCGGCCAGACTTGTGTCGCCAGAGAGAAGTCGGATTGCGGCGTTCATGGCTTTTTGCCTGGCCGGCATTAATGTGTATCAGAGTTATTACCTGACATCTGTTAAGACTTATTCCCTGTGCGGATTGTTGATTATTGCCGGGCTTCTGGTTTTGACATTCGCAAATGGAAATAAAGCATGGCTCGCGGCATGTTTGTCGGGTTTCCTTTTTGCGACTGCTGCAGGAACAAGAATTTCTGCGATTGTCGTTATTCCTGTGGTGTTCCTTGTTCTGTTTATTGCTGTTGTGCAGGTCAGGAAGTGGCAAGATACAATTGATTCAAGCGGAGCCGGCGCGATTATAGGCAATGCAGTTGTATCTAAAATAAACCCGTTTATCTGGCTTTGGTTTGCTGCAGGGGCGATGCTGGCGGCCCTTGTCATATTTCTTCCGTTTGTGATCAAGTCTCCTGCAGCTTTATGGTTTTCGCTGGTGGAGTATCACGCGGGGCGCAGTGCCGGGAGTATGGTTTCTCTGTTTGCTTACAAGGCAGGCTTTGTTTCCAGGCTGGTTCAGGCATATTTCGTTCCTGCGGCACTTTTCCTGGCCGGGATTGTTTATCTGGTGTTAAATCGCGGTAAGCAGTCTGCTAAATCTTTGTTCAGCGTTGTTGGGGAGGCTCCGCTTCTGCGAGCAATTATTATTGGAATGTGGTTGAGTATTGTGGTGGTCAGCCTTGTGCATATGTCTGCCCCGTTTCCTTATGAAGATTATCAGGTTATGATATTTCCCCTTTTTGCCGTGGCGCTTGCAGTCATGCTTGCCGGGATTGCTGTAAGTGAGCCAGGGCAGGTGTCGGGTTTTCCTGTTGCGAAAGGAGAGGCATGGTTTTCTCTAGTTGTCATTCTGCTGTGTGTGGCATCTTCGTTCTCGTCGCCGATTAATCAGGCCTGGTTCGCCGGGCAGCGTGACAGGATATGGTGGCCGCTCAGGGATGAGGCACCATTACGCAAGCTGCAGCGTGTTGCAGGTGTTGTCAAGTCGATGACCAAACCGGGTGATGTCCTGTTGACCCAGGATGTTTATCTGGCGGTTGAGACTGGTCTGCGCCTTCCAAAAGGGCTTGAGATGGGACAGTTCAGTTATTTTCCTTTCTGGAGCAGGGGAAAGGCGGCGGCTTGCCATGTTCTTAACCGCGAGATGATGCTGGAACTTTTGAGTGCTAGCGAGGCGCCTGTTGCCGCGTTCAGCGGATACGGATTGACGATCGGTTCGCCTGCGGTTGTCCGGCTGCCAAAGGCGGAAACAGATATTCTGTGGGATGCGGTGAATGCACGTTACATGGCTCTTGAAGATGTGCCGAATTTCGGACAGGCTGATACTACTTTGCGAATATTAATAAGGAAGAAATAGGCCGGGAACCGGTGATAATGGGGGGGGGTAGCACTGAATAAGCAGGCATTGAAGGGCTGTTTTCTCTTGGTATTTGTACTGATTGCCTCAACTGCGTCGGCGCAAACTTTGCGGTTTTCAAATCACCGTGATGTTAAAATCCCGGAATACGCGGTTCTGAGGATTGGCCCTTTTTATTCCAGTGTTACTTTTTCGCAATCGGTTGGTTACAGGTACACGAGCGGAGAAGGTGACGGTATTGATTATCTGTTCTCGAATCACAGGGGTGTTTTTCTTAAAGATGGCTCTGATTTTCCTCTTGTTTCCACCCTTGATATGCAGAATTACATTATTATCAACCCGACCACGGATCTTGATATCTCCCTCCGCGCCAGCTATGCGCATTATCCGTTGAAGACCCAGGAGAATGAATTTATTTTTGATGTTGCAGAGGAGGGAATTGTCGGCAATTTTTCGACTGAGTTCGGTTTGACTCCTTATGTTAAAGGAACGGCTTACGACGATGTCGGCTATCGAACGGATTACATTGATGCGCGCGGTTTGAGTGACAGGTATGGTGGACAGGCATATGAGAATTTCCATAATGATTTGGGACTAAATCTGGATTGGTTAATGGCCAAGGATCAGAATATGGGGCTGTCTGTCAGCAGGAGCGACGTGTTGCCCGCGGAAGATACATTCAAGGAACAGGAAAGAGTTTCTTACAGCGAGGCATTATCTTATCAGTGGATGGTAAATCCCATGGTAATGGCAGGGGCGAGCGCTGTATTTGCGCAGAACACTTATACAGCGGTCACCAACAGGCCTGATTCTTCATTTCAGACATATTCAGTGTTCTCTACTGTCAGGTTGACGGAGCGGACGGTTGGTTCCGTGTTGCTGGGTTATGCCCAGGCATCTGTCCCGGATTATGGTGTGATTGGCGAAGCTCTTGATAACAGCGGGATGATAGGGGCTGTTTCGATTAAGACTGAGCTCAGCCGTGAGCTTGACCATGAATTTTCATATGCACGGAGCATGGCGGCAGGTTTTACATCTGCGTATGAAATGAATGACAAATACAGTTATCATCTTAACTGGAAAGAGGAAGGTGTTTTGTCGGCCAGTTTGTTCTCGGAGTACCTGAAGAGTGTTCCGAGTGAAATAATGGATGAATACACGGATTGGGCGAGTGGCATGAACATGTCGCTGCCTGTAACCAGCATGGTAACGATTGATTTGAGCACAACTTATTCAGTACGTGAAAACAACGGTCAGGAGTTGGTCGATCAAGGGTCTAATGTTGAGTTGACCAGCAATTACAACACCTGGTCGAGCAGGATTGGTACTTCTATTCCTGTAATGCAGAGAGACAGGAATGCGGTGATGTTTACTGCTTATGCTGAACATATTGAAAGAAGCGGTGATTCGGAGATTCTCAAGTACAGCAGGAATATTATTGCCGCTACTCTGACCTATTCTCATGTATTCTGATGTGGTTTCTGTTTTTTTCGGACTTACTGTAATGAGGGTTGGATGATTGGTGCGCGGAAAATTGTTCTTGTCCTTGCCGTGATGCTTTTTCTTGTCTGGGTCGTGATGCATTTTGGCATGATCGCCGGCGACGAGAATGGCAAGGCCCGCTTC
>MHBM01000004.1:0-18379 GCA_001804885.1 Lentisphaerae bacterium RIFOXYA12_FULL_48_11 | reverse complement strand
GATTGTATTTGCGTTGATGATTTTAATTCGCAGGAAGGATCGGGGGCTGGTCTTTGAAGTTCCCTCATGGGTTACTCCTTTTTCTGCCCTGACCGGGACCGTGCTCGCGCTTGTTGGAATTATTTTCAGCGTTGGCCAGTTCGAGTGGCTTGGATTGCTCATGCTGCTTTTTTCCGCGCTTCACTGGGCTCTGGATAAAAGACGTACGCGGAATATATTGCTGGCATTGTTTGTCCTTTACTGGATTCATCCTTTGCCCGGTCAATTGTTTTTCAGGCTGCAACTTCTTCTGCAGGTTGTGTCCGTCAGGGCCGCGGAGTGGATGCTGCATTGTTTTAATTACAGGGTCTGGGCTGATGGAATAACCTTAAATACCGGCTTTCAGACATTTCTTGTGCCAGAGTCATGTAGTGGAATGGTGACAGTCGTTACGGTTCTGCTGACCGCGCTTGGGATCGGTATTCTTCTCAGGATGAAATGGTTTGAGACCGCAATACTCATGTTTGCCGGGGCAATGCAGGCGGTCGTGCTGAATATCATCAGGATATTCTTCATGGTTGTTTGGTCTTTGCGCATGTCTTCTGAATGGGCCGGAACATTTCTGCATGATACTCTTGGCTTTCTTCTTTTCCTGTCTGTATTGCTTGTACAGGTTGAAGCCGTCTACTGGAAGATGCGGACTACGCGGCGTTTAAGGCAAAAGCGGGGTATAGAAACAGGTGAAGTTGAAGAGCCTGAGAGGGCCACTATCCTTCCTAGATTCTGGCGGCTGTTGAACCGATGGGCCTGGGTCGGGGCTTTCTCCTTTGTGCTTACAGCCGGAGTAATGTTTGCGATTTATAAGAAAAGGCCGGCACACCGTGCAGTTATGATAAGTGAAGTTGTTGACGGCCTAATGGAGCGCGACCTGGAAAAAGCGGAAAGGGCCATACAACAGGTTCTTCAGCTGAATCCGGGCAGAAGGGAGTTTCTGTCGAAACGTGTCCAGGTCATGGTTCTTCGCGGCAAGTATACTGATGCTTTAACCGAAATAGAGAAGTTTCGCGGCAAGTTGAGCACGACTGAAAACGTGATGAAAAGTTTCGCGCTGATGTCGCTCAAGCGTGATGATGAGGCTATTGTTCTCATAGAATCCCTGTCTGAAGCGGAAAAGAAAATACCAGGGGTAGCCATGATCCGGGCCGAATACGCGGCAGGGAAAAATTTGCCGGGCGTTGTGGCTTCGAATGTGGTTATTGCTTCGATCTCGCCTTTGCTGATCCACAGGGTGCGCGGCCTGTTTCCTTATCTTGGCGCTCACCAACAGTGGCGGGCGATTGCGGATTCCGACAATACCAATGTGCCGTACAAGGATTGCAGTCATGCGCTGATTGTGGTGTATGCCGGTCTTGAGCTGGGGGATGTTTTCCGTGCTTCTAGAGCATTGAAAGCCGGTTTGACTGTCTGGCCGAATGATCCGAGATTTATTGGCAGTCTGTACATGCTTGCCGCCAAGCGGCCGGGCAGCGAATGGGAGGGTTTGTTTGCTGATAATATCAGGGTCAATATTTCAAACCTGGATACAGACAGGCTTGCTTCATACATGGAGTATTGTTTTAAACTGAAGAGACCGGATCTTGCCTGGCTTTTATATGTCAGGTTGCGAGAAATGGATCCACATGACCCAGCGCTTTACCTTGTTCCTGCGCAGTTTGGTAAAAACTGGTTCATATTCCGCAGGCACCAGATAGGGATTGCTGCCGGGGACAAGACTTTGAGTCTGGATCTGAAATCTTTCTCCAGGAAGACAAGGACGTTAAGACCTTTTAAATCATTCTGGGACAACGTGCCGCTTGTGGATGAAATGTCGGCTGATTCGGTGGAGAGCAAGAGGCTGAAATACTTAAATCAGTGCCTTGCTGAACTGGAGAGACGTAAAGCCGCCGGCAGAATAAACAGGCGAATGCACATGACTTATCCCGGTGCCCTGTTTATGGCCGGCAGGTTTAAAGAAGCGGAGGCTGTTCTTGATGAACTCGAGCAGAAATATCCTGATGCGGCAAGGGATCTTCTCTTCCAGCGGGCGGTGTTTTATGACCAGCAGGGCCAATGGCAGAAGTCTTATGAAGTACTGATGAAATACCGCCGCCTGTCTACAAGCTCGGACAATCTTAATGCCAACATCATGCTGATAAATGCCATGCTAAATCTGAATATGGGTGTTTGTGCCATGGATGTTGCTGAGCGGGAACGTGAGGCATTTCCTGATTCAAACCAGACCCTGATGACGATAGCAGCCATCTGGAATATTTTCGGATTTAAGGATCAGGCTCTTTTCCTGTTGAGCAGGAATGGGGATCAGGGCTGGAACTCGGGTGCTATTGCGCAGTTGCTTTATGAAACCGGTTGTTACAGGGAGGCGGACAAGCTGGGGCGGTCCATGGGTATCGAGATCAATAAGAAGCGTGAGTTTGAGAAACAGGGCGTATTTCCACTGCCGGCTGAACTTGTAATTGTCAGGAGATGGCCTGAGAAAATTACAACTGTCGAAATGGATCGTGAATCTGAGCAACAGCTGCTGGAGTCAGGTCGTGCGGTCAGTCCTTTTATAAGGGAGTTGAAGTATTTAACTGCCAAATGGTATGCGGCAAAAGGGCATGGAAACGTTTCTGATCCGGCAAAATGGCTTGCTGTTGGACGTGATGATATGGAGAAGGTTGGAGCATTGTATCACCTTGCGATGCTGCTGGCGCGGCAGAAAGAATACGAAAAGGCCAGTGATGTTATAGAAAGGGCTATTGTCATGATGCCGCGTTCGGCGATGTTGTGGCGTATTCTTGTTTCGTTGACGGCTGGTGATTCTGATGTGATACGCAGGGCAAGGTTGTCGTGTCCTACTGATCCGGAATTGTGGCTGGCTTCTCTTGTGGTCAGGACTCGTAAGGAGGGTGGTGGAAAGTGGCTTTTAGACGAGATGACAAAAGTGGCGGCCAATAAGGATTTTGCGCCAGGAGTGATGGTCCGTGCGGGGGATTTTCTGCTCAGGAAAAAAATGGTTGAACCGGCAAGCGCGGCTGCAAAGAGCGCGATAGAACGATGCCGGGGTTCGATTTCGGCATATGTGCTTGGCCTGCGGTGTGCGTTGACAGTGAAAGATGTGAAATTGGCATTATCGTGTGTACTGCTGGGGATTGAATATGCACGTGATCCTGGACCTTTTTACCGGCTTCTTGTGGAGATAAAATCAATAGGCAAAGCGACAGATGCCGACATGATTGCTGCACTGGAGTACCTGCAGGAGCATTTCCCGAAAGAGAAACAGTGGGCAGAGCGTCTAGGAGATGCATATTTCCACAGGGGTAACATTAAAAGGGCAATGAGTGTTCTTGACGAGGCCATGGTTGGGAGTCTTAGGGGGGTCAAGGTGAGATCTTTGTTGCTGGCAGCTGAGGCGGCGCGACTGGAAGGGGAATATGCGAAAGCGATTAAGATTCTTGAGAACGGGCATTCCGTGTATCCTGATATGCCTAGCATTTTGAATAATCTAGTTTATACCCTGGCACGACATGGGGAGGATCTGCAGAATGTTGCAAGGGCAAAAGAACTTCTGCCTAAGCTTATTGAAGTTGGTGGAAAATCTGCCCAGGTACTGGACACAGTGGCAATGGTTTATATGAGAACCGGTGATCTGGTAAGGGCGAAGGAGTATGCAGAAAAGGCGCAAGATCTTTTTGAGAAGGATGAGTATGCCGCTCTGGAAGCGGACTTTAATTCAGCTGAACTGATATTCAGGATGGGGGACTTGAGAGGGGCAAAAGAACTTCTGGATAGAATTGGCCGTGCCCGGGACAGGTCCCAGTTCGTTGATTTCGGTATCAAGGAATTACTGAAAAGGATAGAAGAAGAGTCGCGGAAAAGGTGATAAAACAGGGCTGTTGACGGTGGTATGGTCAGGCATTGGTATTGACTTTTAAGTTGCTGCGCAAATACAATGCCATGGTGATATTGTGCTATATTCTGAATAAAGGGTGTGGGAACTTTCATTTTTACAAGGGTCAATGATGCGAGGACTAGCAGGAAAAGAAAGAATGACTGGGGTTCGTCTGGTTGGTCTGACCATTCTTTTGTTTTTGCTGGCCGGGTGTGCGACCAAGAAGGATGTCGATGTGTCAAGGCTTCTGATGGACCTGGAGCAGGGGAAATCGCTGGATGGGGCCAGATACACTGGGCCCGATGCACCTGAGGCGCCAAGTACAAGTCTTCCGCCTCCACCTGCCGGGGCGTCAGCGGGGGCGGCTAAGAGTGAGGATATTACCATTCAGCCGGACTGTCTTGTGCAAGTTAGTGTGAAAGAAGACAGGCAGCTTGAAGGCAGCTACACTGTTAACGAGATTGGAGCCATTGAATTTGGTTATGTAGGGCCTGTAATTCTGTATAATATGACGGAGAAACAAGCCGAGCAAAAGGTTCGAGAAGTCCTGGAGAGCAGGTATTTCAGGATGGCCACAGTAAGCCTCAGAATATTGAAGGCTTCATACGATAAAATGACGGTCCTGGGTGCGGTGAACAAACCCGGTGTAATAAAAATAGGCGCAGGTGACACCATATCACTGAACGATGCGCTTCTTAGGGCAGGAGGATTACGGCCTGCCATCAAAGGGGCAAAGGTAAGAATAATCAGGGGTGGGCTTACCAAGGCTGTGGCGTTTGAGGGAGAAGAACACGTTCTTGTGTCTGAGGATGGAAAGCCGTCTGTTCCTGATATCAAGTTGAAAAATAATGATGTTGTATATGTCTTTTCGAGCGATGCAAGTACGCCGACGGAAGTGGGTGAAAAGGAAATCTATGTGTTGGGAGAGGTGTCAAAGCCGGGCGTGTATCGATTTGTGGGGGCGGAAGCATGTTCAATGATGCACCTGTTGTTCAAAATAGGCGGGCTTCCCCCGTATGCAAACGCTAAGGGTATCAAGATTATGCGTCGTGATAAGAATGGTAATGAACAGGAAATCAAGGTTAATGCAGAAGATATTCTCAAGGAAGGCAGACCCGAAGACGATGTATTGCTTGAGAATGGTGACCGGATCGTGGTGCCGGCACGGCGTATAAGTCTATTTTAGTGGAGTTTTTTGGGTGATTTATGTCAACAGAATCTGAACAGCGAGGCATTGATTTTCGGGTATATATAGGGATTATTTTCTTTCGTTGGCAGATTATAGCCGTATGTTTTCTTTATTGCCTTCTTGGTGGAGTTCTTTATCTCAGCCTTGCGCCGAAGGAATACCTCGCGTCATCCAAGGTGATGGTCTACAGGGATCCGCTTCTCGAGATGTCTGGTAACATTGCTGGCGCCGAACGGACGTCCCTGACGATGCATACGTTTCTTCTGCAGGATGACAAGTTCAGGGAGAGGGCGGCAAGGCAGCTTGCCGAAAAATGGGGCGACAAGATGGGGAACTTCCAGAAAATGATTCTTCCGGTTACTGTTGCCCGGGAGCGAGGGTTTGGCTCTATGCTGAATATCAGTGTTAAAAGCGCTGATCCTGGATACGGAGTCGAATTTCTGAAAGTACTTCTTACTGTTCATTCTAACGAGTGGCGCGCAATCCAGATGGAGGCATCAGAGTCTGCTACAAGGAAATTAACTGAAGAGTTGTCACGTTTGGAAGAGAAGATAAAACAGTCGGAAGACGATGTGGTCGAATATAAGAGGTTGAACGATGTGGCAAGGGTGGAGGGGCGGGCCAGTACTGAGCTCCGATATCTGCAGGCTCTTATGGAGAGGCGCAGTCAGATCAGTACTGAGCTTATGCTTCTCGAAGCCGAGTTTCCTGCACTCAAGGGGATGAATCCCGGGATTATCAGTGATGTGGTTAATCTTACGAGGGAGACTGGGGCAATTGAACCTATAAGGGAAACCTCTGAAGAATCAAGAAGGGATGGTCGGGAGGTCGGCAACAAAGATAATGAGGTCCAGAAGTCAGAGCTTCCTGCCGCATTGAGAAATGGAAAGGCTGATAATACAAAAGCTGATGATGCACATGGATGGCGGGATCTCAGGGTCAAGCTTTTCCGGCTTCAGCAAAAGGAAAAGGAGCTTGCGGCCAATTTGAAGCCTGAACACCCCGAGCTTAAAAGAGTCCGTGATGAAATTGCGGACATAAAGAATCAGCTTGATGCTGCTGCTGAAATTGAACTTGGTCGATTGAAGGACAGGTATGATGCTCTAAAGATACATTTGAATACTGTGGAGGCTGCAGAATATAAGTGGAAGGCACAGAATCTTCTTGCCAGCACAAGGCAGTCGGAGCTCAAGCGGATCATGGATGTGGTTGAGCGATTTGAGTCAAATTATAAAACGCTTTATACGCGTTTACAGGATATGAAGATTCAGGAGGAATTAAAGGCTGAACATTTCTACGTCGTTGAGGCGCCAGGTCTAAGGTCGGATTATGTTTGGCCTGATCCAATAAAAGTTCTCATTCTTGCTCTTGTGTTGGGATTGGGGTCTGGTTTTGGCTTGGCGCTTGTCATGCAGGTTATGGATAACCGCATCCAGTCCATCAGTGATGTGGAGAAGGATCTTGGCGTCAAGTTCCTGGGTGGTGTTCCGTACTGGGTACACAGTGGGCTTGAGAAGACGATCCGACCTATCGTTACTGAAGAACATTCGACCGGCGCGATTGAGGCTTACCGTGCCCTGAGGACAACTATTTTGTCTGAACTTGTAAAAAGAAACGAAAAAATAGTTATGGTTACCAGTGCGGATTCAAGGGAAGGTAAAACTCTTACAGCGTTGAATCTGGCTATAATGATTGCCCAAATGGAAAAGAAGGTTCTGCTCGTAGATATGGACTTGAGGAGAGGGCGATTGCACAGATCTCTCGGCCTGGAGCGGGAACCTGGAGTAACGGATGTGCTCAAAGAAGGCCGTTCTTTGAAGGAAGTAATAATGAAAACGAGGATTGCGAATCTGAACCTCGCTCCGACTGGAACCACTGTTGAGGATTCGGCTGAGATGCTTCAATCGGCCAGTGTTGTGGATATGTTTGTCGGTGTACAGGACGACTACGATTATATAGTTGTGGATACATCGCCTATCCTGCGGGTTACCGATACGGTAATTCTGGTTACGCAGGGTATTGGTGTGGTGTTGTATGTGGCCCGAGTGAACCATACGCCAAAACCCATGGTCAGGTATTCGCTGGATATGTTGAAAGATGCCAGGGTTCTTGGTCTTGTTATGAACAGCATAGAAATGCACAAGATAAGCAGTCTTTATTATGCTTATCAGTATCCGAATTATGCCTATTACAGTAATGCGTATGCCTACGGGTATGACTATTATTACTACGGAGACCGTCATACTGCGGGCAGAAGACAGGGGCATCGCCGGAGCGAATGGGATCGCCGGAGGAATGCATTCGGCCAGTGGGTGCGCCGGACATTCATGCCGATGGAATAGGTGTTACAGATGGCTTCGCGTTCACATCTTCGCGGTTTTGCAGTCTGGATAGCGCTGATCGATCTGGTTGCGTTGGTGATCAGCAGTGTAACGGCGGTTGTACTGCGTATCGGCCGCGAAGACATGCCTGAGTATGTTTATAATCATATTGATGGCTGGTTGATCTTTCTCGGGAGCATAATACTCGCCAATTACCTTGCGGGCAGTTATCGGATACAGCATTCATTCTCGCGGTTTAACGTTGTTGTGACATGGCTGTTTTCTATGATTTTTTCTGTGCTTGTGCTAAGCGTTTTCTCCTATGCGTGGTTGTTTGCTGTTCTGCTTGGTCGCGGCATTCTGCTTCTTTCTATTGTTTTGTACAGCATGCTTTCGCTGGTACTGAAGATGGTTGCGTATCATACGTTGTTTACTCAGGATTTTCTTCTCTGCAGGACGGTGATTATGGGGACCGGTCAGCGTGCAATGGAAATCAGGGGGATGATAGAAAACAGGTTCATACTTCCCGTTCACAAGGTGATTGCATTCGTGAATATTCTGGATGACGTAAAAGTTACTGATGCCGGGAACCATTCTGTAATCGATGGAGTTGCGGTGCTTAACTGTACGGTTGGAACATTTGAAGAGATCGTGCGTAATATGCATGCCGATCTGGTAATCATGGCGTTTCAGGGCCGGGAAAAGGACAGGATGCTTTATTCGCATCTTAGGCGCCTGCGTTTTGAAGGTGTAGAGACTCTTGATACTTACGGCGCCATAGAAACATATCTTGGGAAGACGCCGTTGGATCTTATTGACGAAGATACGATGACGCGTGTTGTAATGGAATCCAGGCTGCCTGTAGTCAGGAGGCTTAAACGTATTTTCGATGTGTCTGTTACGATATTGTCTGCCGTGGTGTGGATTACTATCGGGTTGATTATTGCTGTTTTGATTAAACTGACAGAACTTCGCAACCCGATATTTTATTCGCAGATCAGGGTCGGACAATTCAACAAGCTGTTCAGAATATACAAGTTCAGGACAATGTACCAGGGGGCAGAGAATGTGACGGGTCCTGTATGGTCGGATGGATACGATAAAAGAGTAACACCAGTTGGAAGGGTGTTGAGAAGGTTCAGGCTGGATGAAATACCTCAGTTTCTCAATATCCTTAAAGGTGATATGAGTATTGTAGGTCCACGTCCTGAGCGTCCGGAGTTGCATGCGGAGCTCGAGAAAAGAATACCTTTTTTTGGGGAGAGATCTAATGTCTTGCCCGGTCTTACCGGTTGGGCACAGGTAAGGTATCCATATGGAAATACTGTGGATGATGCGGCCAGAAAGCTGGAGTACGATATTTATTACATAAAGAATCTTTCGCTCAGTCTGGATCTTCAGATTATCCTTCGTACCATCCGGATAGTTCTTGTCGGTCTGGAAAAAGGGGAATGAGGAAAATGTTCAACTGACTGTTAAATGACTTTCTTTTTTACATCGATTTTTATTTTTCTGGTGTTCTGGCGCCCTCAGGAATGGCTTTTACCCTGGATGTTCGGTTGGCCTGTTCTGGATGTTGTTGTTTTTATGGCGCTTTTGGCCCTTATTATTGAAGTGGATCAGGGGCGGGTTCACTTTCCCAAACAGCGTTCGCAGATTTTTCTTCTTCTGGGACTGTGGGTAGCATCAATCATGTCTCATGTGGTGCATACCTATTTTGCAGGTATGGTGGAAACAATACCGGAAGTGTTTAAAATATGTTTTTTTACGGTTTTGCTTTTTTGTATTCTTGATCGCCCCGGTCATCTTCGTGCCCTGGCCATAATGTTTGTGCTGATGTCATGTGTGATGTCTGTTCATGCGATAATGCAGCAGAAGCTCGGCTATGGTTTTATGGGGTTGGAACCATTTCTGGATGTAAGACCCGGACGTGCGGATCCTGTTCTGCGTAGTTATTTCTTTGGTATATTTAGTGATCCGAATGATCTGGCTCAAATCATTGCAACCTCTATTCCTTTTACATTCGTTATGACTAGGCGAAATTCTTTTTTAAGTATTCTTTTTGGATGTGCGATTACTTGTCTGCTTGTCTTTGGTATTATCGCCACATATTCGCGAAGTGGTTTAGTGGCTCTTGCAGGTGTGACTGCTGTCATTATGATTCTTGTTCTTCCTGTCAGATGGATGCCTTTTCTTATGGCTGGTTTGTTTGCAGGCGCCCTTGCTTTATGCCCTTTGTCGATTGCGCAGCTTGATATTTCCGCGCATGATCGTGTGGTTTTCTGGGGAATGGCGAATCAAGTATTTATTGCCAGTCCTTTAAATTTTATTTTTGGTATAGGACATGGAATGTTCTGGCAGGTTGCCAGTTCACGTGCAGCACACAATGCTTTTGTCTCTTGTTATACGGAGCTAGGTGTTTTTGGATACTGGTTCTGGTTTATATTGATTTTTATGGGAGTTATGGGTGCCTGGCGTGTAAGAATAAGCCTGAAGGAGGTTCGGGGAGTTGATGAAATGTGGATTCGGCGGTTTGCTGGTATTTGTATTGCCGCTATAATTGGTTTCCTGTCATCTGCTTATTTCCTAAGTCGTGCTTTTATTTATCCTCTATTTTTTCTTGTGGCAATGCTTGGATCTCTTCCTCGGATTGCAGAGAAGTATCTGTCAGAGGGTCATCCTGCTTTGATCAGTCCGGCACGCGATATATGGGGTTACGGTTCAATTGCTACAGTAATTAGTATTATCTACATTTATATATCCATTATTCTGCTCAATAGGGCATTCTATGTATAATTCAGACCATGTGGTGTTGAGATGAATGAAACGGAGGGTGAGCGTAAGGCTTTTCATGGACGAAAATGGCTTGTGCCGTCAGTGCTCGTTGTTTGTGTTTTTATTATAGGATTCTGGGAGATAATGGCAAATATTACCAGGGATCCTTTCTGCCGGTTCAATCTGACAGAAGAATCCTTCAAAGTATTTTCTCCATCGACAAATGGATGGATATTTCAATCGGTTCCGATTAATTCCAGCCCGTCAGAACCTAATATTCTGGCATTCACGGCTATACCAACTTCAAATCAACACCCATACTCCCATACGCTGGCACAATCTAACTCTCCTGTTCATATTCGTCTCGTTCATGGATACAATATGCCGGATTGCATGCGGATCAAGGGGTACAAGGTTGAGTTGATTGAAGATCGGAGGTCAGAACTCAGACGTCAGAAGTCAGATGTCAGTTGTTGGTCGGAGCTTGGTGTGAATGGTCGTATTCAAATCTGGCGGTTAACTTCTTGTTCCGGTGATGTGTCGATCTGGGTCACCAGCATGATCAGGGCCAGTGATTTAAGTCCGACAGATGTGGATATACGTTCCATGTTGTTTCCGCGGGTTGGGGTACCGGATGAGCCAGGTTGGTTCCCTCGCGGTTTCAGCTGGTCTAGTCTGAAAAATCCGTTAAGTAAATTACGGCTTTTCATGAGAGCTAAATGGAATGCTTCCAGATGTGATATTGCCACGTTTCTCAGGTTGAAAACTCCAGCTTGGGCAAATAATGAATATCTGACTCTTGTTACCGCATATACTGATACTTCCGTTAAGCTCCACGAAGAGAGTCAGATAATTACGCAAGTTGCTTCTGTTCAGATGTTTATGTTGTCAGGATTACGTTTTTGGAGTAAGTCTGATTAACAGGGACGCTTATTTTCGCTAATACCCGTATTTTATTGACAAAATCACTCAATACTTGGTACGTTCAGTACATACTGAACAAACTGCTCTGCATAATCCACGGGCACGGAGTGTATCCCGCCAATTCTAGAATGACGAAGTCAAAAGAGAATCCAGAATGAGATCAAGAATTTAAACCAGTATCCAGGAACCTGTAAGTTAAATATGTCCGGCTGCGTAATCGTTTACATCAATCTGTGTTCATCGTGAGAACGTGTCCCGGCGTAGCTTCGGAGCGAAGACGGAGCTAGCTTCCTGGCCGGTCCGAAGCCCGCTCGGACAAGGCGGGGGCGCGGGTGGTTGAGTATTGTCGAAGTCCCAAGTCAGAATCCGGCAAGCAGTTCCATGTCCGGATTAACCGCAGATAAACGTAAGATTAATCAGGAGTGGTAAGAGAACGAGTCAGATTGGTTTAATTCAAGATCATGGCCTAGTATTCGCATTCTGAATCCTGACTCCTGGATTCAGCCTTCTATTTTCACACACTCATTCAACCTGTTATTCGGGAGCTACATATGAATACAAATAAGGATATTATCCTAATAATTAAACGTTTTATTGAAGACGCCGGAAACATGACGCAATCATTCGGACTTGGAAGGGTTGTGGGTCAGTTATATGCATATCTTTACTTCAGTTCCATGCCGAAAAACCTTGCAGATATGCAGGAGGCTCTGGGCATCAGCAAGGGTAGTGCAAGTACGGCAGTTCGGCAGCTCGAACAATGGGGTGCGACCAAAAAAGTCTGGGTAAAAGGAGACAGGAAAGATTATTACGAAGCTTGTGACTGGTTTGGCAGGATACTCAGGAATGCGATAGTGGATACGTTCGGAAAGAGAATGGCATCGTATGCTTCCCTTATAGACGACATAGAGGTTGGCCTTGCCGAAGTTGAGAGCGGTGGAAATGATGAAGGTGAATTTATTAAGGGGCAAATAGAGAGTCTCAAGAAGTTTCAAAAAAAAGCATTTGGTATTCTTGAGAATCCGATTGTTCAGGCGATTGTTAAATAAGTGGTTAGGTTGTACATGGCACATGCCTGTTGAAATGGGGAAAACAGTGATTTTGTCTGGGAGTAGAGATGAATAAGAGTAATGAATCTCGAAACAGCAGGGGGTATGTACCATATGTTACGTTATTATGTTTTTTATTATTCGTTGTAGCATTGGCAGCCAGGATGATTGAATTGGTTCGCTCAGGGAACTGGCAAGATCCGGAATTTCAAGGTATGGAGGAAGTGACAATTGCCCAGAATTTAGCGGCAGGAAGAGGGTTTATCACTCCGGTTCAACCTGCCGACAGGATCATTGAACAACCATCGGCGTACGCTTCTCCTGGATATCCTTACTTGCTGGCGATCATTCTCAAAATAACCGGCAAGATTTCTCCTGATCCGATTCTGCCATATCGAATAGGGTTTATTATCAATGCCATAATAGGTGCGCTGGCTGTAGTTATTCTGGCTGTTAGTGCCAGGGGCCGATTCGGATGGGTTGGTTTCGGGTGGGTCGGGCTATTGACCGCTTTTTGGCCTACATTGATCAAGGGTGAGATGCGGCTCTGGGATACGGCTTTTGGCCTTCTTGCGGTGGCGGTAGGAGTGGCGTTAATTATAAGCCGTGAATCGCGCGGACGAAGCTTGGCGCGATGGATTCTTGTGGGAATGCTATGTGGTCTGTTGACGTTGTTTAATCCAATTACTGCACCGTTCCTTGCTATGGCACTCTTGATTGATTCTCTCCGAATGGATGGTCGCCGTCGGGCATTGAGCGGTTTGATGTTGGCTGGAATGGTATGGGCTCTTTGTCTTATGCCGTGGATGGTTCGAAATGCCGTTGTATTTCATCGATTTATACCGATTCGTAACACTTTTGGATATACCCTTTGGGTCGGCAATCTGCCTGACGTTGATGGAACCATAGACAAGGTTTATTCGCATTCACCGTTTGACAATCCGGCTCTTCGCGAAGAATTCTGGGCTATGGGAGAAGATGCTTACATGCAAGAGAAGCAGAGGCAGGCCCTCAAGCAAATCCGTGAAGACCCTTCGAGGTTCGTTGGAAATTGTGTTCAGCGGATTCGCCTTTACTGGTTGGGCAACATTTCGAGACCCTCGCAGATTTTCAAAATCACTTTCCCTATGACCTTTGGCGTCAATCTATTAAAAGCGATTATAAACTCCCTTTTGCTGGTTCTTGCTGTTCTCGGATCTTTCTTATGGAAAGGTTCCCCGGCAATAAAATGGGGATGCTGGTTTGGAATCCTCAGTATGTCGTTGCCTTATTGTATTACGCATGTGAGCCCGTTTTATAGGGCATTAATTGACTCAATTCTGATAACTCTTTCAGCGGCGTTCGCAGCACGAATATTTGGATGGAAACAGCCGTGTGGAGAATCTGGTTGCGCGAAGATAATCAACAAGACAAAAAGCATCGCTGATAATTAACAAAGAACTTTAAGACAAGAGCTGATATGACTGATCAAGTTGAATATATTATTGAGGCTTCGCGGGGGTGGCAGAGGATTCCGTGGAAAGAGGTGGTTCATTATCGGGATCTTTTGTTTCTGCTGGTGAGGAGGGATTTTATTTCGCGCTACAAGCAAACCATGCTGGGGCCTCTCTGGTTTGTTATTCAGCCCCTGTTGACTACGATTGTTTTTACCGTGATTTTCGGGAAAGTGGCAAAAATATCCACGGACGGACTACCTCAAATCTTGTTCTATATGTGCGGTCTGCTGGGGTGGGGATATTTTGCACAATGCATGGGTGGTACATCGACTACTTTTGTAAGTAATGCAGGTTTATTCGGTAAAGTGTATTTTCCGCGTCTTGTGATTCCACTGTCTGCAGTTATTTCCAGTTTGATGTCGTTTCTGATCCAGTTGGTTACGTTTCTTGCCTTCTGGGTTTGGTTTAAATTCTTTACCGAGTCTGGCGCTCTTTTCCATTTTAACACCTGTCTTTTTGCACTGCCTGTTCTTGTCCTGCTTACGGCGGCAATTGGTCTTGGCGTTGGACTCTGGATGTCGGCATTAACGGCAAGATTTAGGGATTTTACACATCTTTCAGGTTTTCTTACCCAGTTATGGATGTTTGCAACACCGGTTGTGTATCCTTTATCAGAGGTGCCACAGAGGTGGCAGTGGGTTATAGCTTTGAATCCCATGACTGGTATTGTTGAAGGGTATCGTTATGCGTTTCTTGGCGCCGGAACTGTTCAACCTTTGTATCTTATGTTGGCAGTAGTAATAACAGTGTGTGTATTGATAACTGGCATTTTGATTTTCACAAAAACAGAAAAGACCTTTATCGACACAGTATGAAATGATTATGTTCTGAGCAACGCTTCTATTGTTGTCAGACTGGATGTTCATGAATGCTTGCCGTGGTTGTTCGATAAATGACCGAAGTAGAGGTTTGGTTCCGGTAATATTCATTCTATGTCTTTTCCCCGAATACTATTATTAACCTGGTGGAGACCGACCATAAAGTACGCTGGTGGTGAGATACTTCGACGGGTTGTGGGTGTCCTGCCATCGGGCTCAATTCGCTGGGCTTTTCTTTCGCCAGACGGTGACGATGGTGGTTTCGCGGGCCTGCCGGAAAATCGATCATTTGCCTTGAAAGAGGTACACTGGCGCTTGGAAAAAAGTATATTTCATTATGCTAAGACTAATTATTTTTGTGCCGGCAAGATTGTCGATCGAATTGCGGAGTGGGTAAAGCCGTTTACTCCCGAGTTAATTTGGATTGCCTCGGATATGGATGCTATTGGCATTGGGTTACACCTCAAGCGCCGGCTTCGGTTGCCGCTTCATGTTACTGTGTACGATGCCTATGAATATAGTTGGATGTCCGGCCTGCATACGCGGTTGTTTTCGAGTTCCTACATGCATCGGGTACATGATGTTCTCGAAGGTGCTGATTCGTTTGACGCTGTTTCTCAGGAGCTTGTGGAATATATTAATGTATATTATCCAGGGAAACTTTCCCGACGGTCATTGGTGTTTCCTCCCTCCACATCTTTGCGGCAAGACGTTGGTGGCGATTCAATCGGCAGTTGTTTGATTGGTAAGACGAGACGAATAGGTTTTTGCGGGTCGTCCAGGATTTCAGATCATCAATGGCAGGCATTTCTTGATCTGCTCGGGAAGATGGACTTCAGCTTTGAACTTGTTGTTTATACTGATCAGAAGTCTTTCAATAGAGGCGTATATCCCGGTAATGTAAAAATAAGGTTCATGTCTTATGTGTCAACAGAGACGGAAATCATTAAGTGGTTTGTGGTCAACGGAGTGTGCGCCTGCTATCTTGGCTTGTGGAAGGAGAAAGAGAGGACCTTGTTTGTCCGGACATCGCTGAGTAGTAAGTTAACCACATATGCAACCGCAGGGCTACCGGTAATTGTTGATGCGCCTGAAGATTCGGTTGCATGGCGCTTGGTGAGGACATACGATGCTGGCATTCTGTTGAACGATATAGATAATTCGAAGAGAGAACTTAACTTATTGTTTAGTGACTCCAAATGGCGGCAAAGCAAAGCGGACGGATCAAGGAGGCTGTGTGACGATGAGTTTGATCTGATACGGAATGTTGGTAAGCTGACAGACCTTTTTTCTAAAGATGTGGTGACTGTGGGCAAAACAGAAGAGACTAGAGCACCATAACGCGGATAAATTATTCTATTGAGACTGTAGTGGATGTGTAATGGTCCAATCATTCGCTGGTAAGTTCGTGTAGAAAGTCAGGGCTGAAAAAACTTCGTTACCAGCCAACAAGGAAGAGGGGTAAATAATGGCCACGAGTTCTTGCATGCCGATCCCGTTCGTTCTGGAATTGGTGAGTGCGCTTGAGCCAGGGTCCATACTTGACGTGGGTGCCGGATTCGGGAAGTGGGGATTCCTGTGCAGGTGTCAATTAACGGAGGGACTTGGTTTATCCATGGAACCGGATCAATCTCTCAGGATCGATGCGATTGAAGCATTCAAGAAGAATATAAGCCAAATTTACCCAGAGGTTTATAACAACACATACGAAGGTGATGCGCGGCTGATGGTGTCAAAGCTTGGTGAATACGACGTTGTGATTTGCGGGGATATGATTGAACATGTTGAAAAGAGTGAGGCATTACAGCTTCTTGAGGATATGAAGAATAGGGCCAGACATGCTGTTATTGTAATATTACCGCTTGGCGAGTGTCCTCAGGGTGCTGTTTATGGCAATGAATACGAGGTCCATCGCAGCACCTGGAATAAAGAAGATTTCGCGGGTTCAATCAAGCTTTTACATGCATTTTCGTTTAAAGATGGTGTGCGTATTGGCGTCGCGGTGATCCCTGTTTCGGAGCACGCCCGGTGGCTCGTTAAAACAATGGCCAGTCCTTTGAGATTGTTTCTTGTGCGCCGATTTCCGGAAATCCTCAGAAAGCTCCGGCGCCTGACAAGCTAGATGGATTTGTAATAGACGAAGTATCTTTGGTGGGATTGATCGAATGGTTTCTGATTCACGTCCGCTTGTATGGTATGTTGCTGCTGGGTACAAACTGCCTGCGGGTATTGAAGCGTATCTCTGTCATTATGCCACGGAAATGCGAAAGCATGGTTTTGAAACAAGAATTATTGTTTTCTATCCATTACCACGAGAAAAACACCGGTTTCTGAAGTTGGTTGAAGAGCGAGGAATAAAGATAACATCTTTATATGATGAAACCGTTTTTAAGGCTGGCCTTATTGCCTTGTTATTCTTTATACCGTGGTTCTTGTACATTTTAATAAGAAAAAGAAGATTTCCGGATGTTCAGGCGTTTAAAGAATGGATTCATAATAGATGTGCGATTAAGTGGTTCCGAGATGAAATTGCCGAGGGTCGTCCTGATGTTGTACACGTTAAGGGAAGATTGCCGACAAACGCCTGGGCGATCTTCCCCTCGGATCTGACTATTTACCATCATGCTTTGATGGGTACGGTTGATTCATCTTGGACAGAAAAAGAAGTTGAAGATTTCCGGGCGTTTGCTTCTCGTATTGCGTTTATTTTTGTTCCAGGCAGGCATGTTGCAGAAACACTGGCAAGAGAATTTCGCATAAAACGTCGTGTTGAATCTATTTTTACGATGGCCCCAGACGAGGCAAGAACAGAGGCTGATTCTGGCCAGCTGGGTGGATCCGCACCAGTTGGGAAAAGAATTGCCGTTGATAAGGTGTGGCAATGTCGCTTTGGTATACTCTGTCGGTTCAACGAGCAGAAAGGTATATCTTACATATTAGAAGCTCTCAAATCCTTCAAGCAGAAGTATGGAGATGTTGTCTTTACTTTCACAGGACAAGGGAACCTTGAGCCCATGATTCGAGAATTTATAAAGCTAAATAATTTGTATCACGTGGAGATAGAAAGGATGTCTGAGGTGTCAAAGGTGTTTGAAAAGATGGATGTGATGGTTCATCCAGGGTTGGATGATGCGATGCCCGTTTCGATTGTCGAAGCGTTGATGTGTAGTGTTCCATGTATTTCCACGCGTATTGGAGGGGTGCCGGATTTGATCAGGGATGGCGTTGAAGGTTTTCTGATTGAGCCTGGTAATTCAGGTCAGATATTGGAATGCATGGAGCGGTTCAGGAGTATGCCGGTGGAGGAATTCAGGAAGTTTTGCCGGCGGGCCAGGGCAAGATATGAAGACGTTTGCATGCCGGAGAAAGTGGGAAAGATTGTGGCTGAGTATTATCACAATATTACAAAGGGAAGAACTAATGCCGGGTGATTAATATGCGTACTTACAGCAATCCATGGATACCTGACGGCGCCTATAAGATTCTTTGCAATGAAGCCGGAATCATTCTAGACGTTGGCGGAGGCAGTTCGCCTTATGTTGGTGCTTCACATGTTCTCGATATGAATGAGTTTTCTTTGAAATGCCTTACCAATAATGCCTGGGGTGTTCCTTCTAATCTCACCGATAATTCAAGGATTATGGATGGAGTGATTAGGGAATGGTCGGAACGGCAATACACGCAGTTTGACGTGTGTAGTGGTAAGGCATGGCCTTTTAAGGATAAACAATTTGATCTTGGTTTATGTAGCCACACTCTTGAGGATCTTAGAGATCCTTTACTGGCAGCGAGGGAGTTGTTTCGTGTTTCAAAAAGAGTTCTGATCATAGGTCCCTCGCGACTGCTGGAACAGACGAAGGGCGTCGATAATCCGTGGTATTGTGGGTTTCCTCATCA
>MHBM01000003.1:70763-76692 GCA_001804885.1 Lentisphaerae bacterium RIFOXYA12_FULL_48_11 | reverse complement strand
AATCGGATGCCGTTGCTTCTGTCTTCATATTTTTATCATTTGTGATGCAGACGGTTGAGCGTTTCACCTGCCTGGAGCCGTAGTGTGGCAAGGCGCATCGGGTCGGGCAGGATCTTAGAAGAGTAACGTCCGCCTGCATTTGGAATCTCCAGCAGTGAACTGAATTCGGATAGCAGGCGTATTGCTTCTTTGTCGCCGGTCTTGTCCGCCATGGATTTAAGCAGTAGCAGGTAGTCGAAATCTTCGACACCGTCGCGCGTGGCCTCGAGTCGTACTGTCGTTACCGGCCCGTCAAACCCGGCAGGGTGGCCGGGATAGATCAGGTAGCCGTCACCATTCGGATAACGTACGTAATAGTATTCTCCAGGCGTACTGCTCTGGTGAATGTAGCTGTGCCAGCCGAACTGCCAGGGATCATAGGTGAGCCAGCTGACGCCCCAGAATTCATAAGTATCGGCATCGTACTTGAAACAGTAATGTGGCAGAAGGCGTTCAACTGCGCAGAACGGAGTGTCCGTGCACATCTGTCCATCTGTGGTGAACCAGATGTGTTCACCTGCTTTCCGGCGTGCCTCCATTTCTGTTACCGGGAAGCAACCGTAGTGGCCAATACCCCATATATCAAGGTAGCCGTTCCAGTCTGGGCAGTGCCGCCAGGTACTGCAGTATATCCGGATCTTTGGATCGACTTCGTGAATCATGTCACAGAGCGCTTTCATCTGGTCGATGATATGTTTCTTGGTAAGGAAAGGTTCGTCCGAGATATAAAGTACCAGCCTGTCGGCCCAGCCCTTCGCCTTGACGTGTTCCCAGTAGAGGCGCAGGCACGACTGGTATGCATCCTTGTATTCGCGTCGCAGTTTTGAGCGATCTATTTCCTTATATGGATATTCGCCTTCGTATGGTTTTTCCTTGAGAATGTCCTTGGGCGGATGTTCCCAGCCAAATAAATAGAAATTGTGAGGCATGTACGAGACCGGGAATTTCAGCTCGTCAAAGTACAGCGAAGCAGCTTTATCATACTCGCTGAAATCGCAGGTGATCTTTCCCTGTGCGTCACGTTTGAAGTTGAGATCGGCCTTGATTTTGTCCGGGCAGACCTTCTTACCAGCCATGAAACGCATCAGGCGGTCGTGCTGTTCTTCCCGTGACTTGCCGTCTGCAAGCCAGCGTTCCCCGATCCGCAGGTCATAAATTGCTGCACAGGATGGAACCTTCGGCAGTGCGAAGTTCCAAACCTTGACGGTGAATGAAACCGCTTTGAGAGTTCTGCGTTCCGAGGTTAGCCGGATTTTTCCCTTGTAGATGCCTGCTGGTGTGTTGGCCCCGGTTTTGAACGAGAGCCAGATTGCCTGCGTCTGGTTTGCAATGAGACTGCCGGTTGCTGTTGGCTTTATGGGATCGGGCCACCAACCTGACCATCCGTCGGATGAACCGGAACCGGTCGGATATTTCAGTTCCCATGTGGGTGTCTTCAGGTTGTAGTATGATGTGCGGTGGTCGATTGGCACATATCCGACCCAGCCGATGGTGAAGTCGGTGAGTGCCTGGCCATTTTTATTTTTTGGAGCATCAACTTCGACTTTCAGGTTTGGAATATCATTTCCCGAACGGAGTGCAAACTGGAGCGCTTCCTCCTCATTGCGGGCCAGGGAGATTGCGAAAGGTTTTTCATGCCGTACCGGCAGCGTTTCATGAAATACCTTGATCACAGGATCAACAGGCCATATTGCCATCTCTTTTGCGGGCATGGCAGGTGTTTCCGGATCGCCGGAGGGAGCTTCGAGACATTCGGCAAGAAAAACGCCGTCATGCTTGAGCGTTCCATGGTCGTTCATAGTCAGGTGCATCTGGAACTGCGTTGTACCGGGTGGAGTTATTACTGTGTTGAACATGGGGGTCCAGGGCGAGTCGCCGCTGATTGCCGGGCCTGCGCTCAGGAAACCGCCGGGAACAACTTCACCTTTTGTGTCGCGCATGTGCACGTGCAGGTTTATGGGGCCGGAGAGCGCTTCGCCGGCAAGCCAGGCGCCAAAGAGATAACTGTGCCCTGACTTTACTGGAACCGACTGGTACCAGCCGCGCCAGGACTCTTTCGCTGTTGCCGGAACGACAAGCCGGGCATAGCGCTTGCCGAAACCACCGGGTGTGCCAAATGAAAAGGTTGCGATGGAGTCGGCTTTACTACATGTCCATGCGTCCGGCATTTTTTCTCCAGTTTCAAAATCCGGATTCTTTACAAGGTTGACCGGGCTGTTGAGCAGTCTGGCGAAGGCTTTTGCGTCTGTGGTTCCGGCATTGTCCGCAAGGATCTGGTCTGAAGGAATATCGCTGCCAAGCGTGGAAGCTGCCGGTTTGGAAGGCGCAGATTTGATTCCTGTGTCGGCAACATAGAGGTAGTAGGTGAGCCTGGTACTCGCCGGAGGCGTACAGGAGAAGAGCAGACGGTCGCCGAGGCGGCAGGTCTCAACTGGCTGGCTGTTGAAGGTCAGGAGATAGCGCGGCGAGACAATGCCACGCGCTGCACTGTTTAGATCAATTGAAGCGAGTACATTGCCGACAGGTTCGTTGCGCAGGTTTGTCACGCGCACCGGCAAACGATAGGCCCATTCTGATCCGGTTTTACGGTCGCAAAATAGACGGCTGATCCAACCCGGCTTGTGGCAGTCGGCAGGCCACGCGGCATTATTTCCGCTCTCGTGCAGGGTCAGTCGTTCAACAGCTCCGGCTTTGGCTGAGGCGCGGGGAGGTTCTTTATCAGTCTCAAATGAGAAATCGTCGTACCAGGCAGTTCCGGTTCCATAAAGTACCGAACCGGTCTGCATGCGCGTAGCGCCTTCGGGTACGGTGAATGTAATGGTTAGTTCTTTCCAATCAAAGGTGCCTTCAGCTGCTTTTGAGGTCTGATTGATCATCTGTGAATTCTTTTCGTCACCGACATGGACATACCAGCCGGCTGAACCTTTCACATTTTCCCCGCGCACTCGAACGCGTATGGTGCAGTGTGCGCCTGGCACGATTGCAAAGTCGGAACGAGTGAAACCAAACCATGATTTCTCCGTGTCCGGATCTGTCTCCGCCTTCAGGCAGCGGGTTCCGGAAAAAGGTTTTTCAGTGGACCATGACAGGCGGTGACCGGATCCAGTCTGTGTGGTCTGCCAGCCGGATGGCTTGTTGCCGGTTCCCTTTTCGAAATTGCCGTTGATGTCGGTAGAAGCGCGTTTTTTAAGGAAATCGGCGAGACCCCATGCGCTCTGGTTGTCGAAATAGACGTATAGGGTTGTGGATGACTTTGGCGCGCAAACACCTGGCACGACCAGTGTTGCTCCTTTCGGAATGGAGCCGGTGGTAAAGGCTGTATTCTGATCGGGCATCCAGAGCCCGAATAGAAGCTGGGTACCTTTGTTGTCAGTAACGCGGACAGCTTCAGCGCGTGCGCCTGCAAGCGGGGCCTGACCTGGTTCATTGCCGACGGTGAGAGATACGGGTGAACCTTCGAGGGCAGAGTCGGAGGGGTTAGTCAGAGTGACCGGAAAGCGGGCACGCCAGACATCACCGCGGCCGAGCCAGAGTGAGCTTTGCCATTCGGTGGCGGTGGCGTTTTGGATAAGAAACAGACATGCAAGGAATGTTCGGGTTATTAGTTTCATATTTGTCCTCGGTTGCTGTGAATAGGCTGACAGGTATAGAAGCACTTTTGGGTAACTCTGTCATCAATGAATCTTCCTGTAGTGTCATGTAAAATGTGTTGTGCATTATGAGGATGTAAGGAAATGCTGTTTGGAATGCGGCGGCTTGACGCCGCTTTCTTTGTTGTAACCGGCAAAAGACAAAACGGCGTCAAGCCGCCGTACTCCCAAACTCAATTCCATTTGTACTTATTAATCGCAAATAACGGAGCAATGGTTATAATTCATTGCCATGTCGGGAAAGCATTTACTAACTGTTGATATCGTATGTTGTCTTGTTGCCCTGTGCTTTCTTGCCTTCACGTCTTGTGTGTCCTGGCCGGGCCATGATTTGAAAAGGCAGGAGCTTATTGTCTGCGGTGACAAGGAGGTATTCATCCTTGATCTGGCTGTTGACAGTAGTAAAAAGATTTGGAGCTGGAAGTCTGCTGATCACCCTGAAATCCCGGAGAATGTACGTAAAAAGTTTGGATCAACAGATGACTGCAAACCCGTGGATGGCGGGACGAATATCCTGATTTCGTCTTCCGGTGGAGCTGTTGCCCTGGTTGAGCGCGCTACAGGCAGGACTCTTTTCTGGGCGGAGGTTGATAATGCGCATTCGGCCGAAGTGTTGCCGGGTGGGCGCATTATTGTAGCAGGATCTACCGCTAAAAACGGGAACAGGCTTGTTCTTTTTGACAGGTCCCGTTCGGGGGAAGAACTTGCAAGTTATCCTCTTTATAGTGCGCATGGTGTTGTGTGGGATTCTCATGCAAACTGTGTCTGGGCGCTGGGCGGCAAGGAACTGCATGCCTACCTGCTGAAGGAGTGGGAAACTGCCAGGCCTTCGCTGGTTTTGAAACAGAAGCTTGATCTGCCCGATCCTGGCGGCCATGATTTGCGGCCTGTTCCCGGAACGCGGAAACTGATCGTTACAACGCACAAGAACGTCTGGATGTTTGATCGCGAAAATAACTCTTTCAAAGAAGAAAACCATATCGGGAATCTGGCTGATGTGAAAAGTGTGGATATCCACCCCCGCACCGACAGGATTGCCTATATAAAAGCGGAAATAAGCTGGTGGTCAGCCAGGATAATACTGCTTAAGCCTGATGGCGAAATCAAACTTCCTGGTGAACGACTCTACAAGGCGCGTTGGAACCCAAGTCTTCGTGAGTGACTCTATGTCGAAGGTGGATCATAAAAAGGGATGTTTGTTTAAATCAGCGTGGTAAATGGGGGACAAGTTATGCTTAGACATTATTGTTTAGTTGGTTGTTGGTCTGTATTTCTTGTATTTGTTGGCATTTCAGGACTTGTTGCTCAGACAAATGATGTGCGATTTATTTTTGAACAAATGCCGCCACTTTTATTTAAATGGCATCATACTTATTTTAGTGATGAACATCCTGAAGATGGAATAAAAATTATCGACGCAGGTTCTGAAGAAATAGGTCTTGTTGCAGAAAAACACTGGATTAAGAGCCGATTTCGATATGCAAACATCAAGGAGCAGGCGCTGGTTTCACGAAATGGGAAATATTATGATCATATTGTTATTACTTGTGCGAACGAAAAGGATGAGCCTGTTACACGCAAGATTGTGTTTGATGTTACCGATTTCCATGGAAAATATGTTTGTGGCGCTTGGAGGTTCGATCGAGATGATGGAAGTGTATTAAATGGAGATATATTGACTGAGCAGGTAACTTCTGATGGATATTTTATGGCGTGGGAGAAATCAATAGGTGAAGTTTCTGGAATAATGCTTGTTCAAGTCCAAGATAATATGATTGGAGGACCCATTAGTAAGGGACCTATTGTGAAGGGGAAAATGAATGGTATTTGGAAGGGATGGCGTACAGGTGAAGGATGGTATAGTGTTAACTACAAGAATAATGTACCGGATGGTATTAGATTGTCTTGGTCAGCAGATGGAAAAGAAATGGCTAAAATGTGGCTTACAAATGGTTGTCTAAAGGCAGTTCAGGCTCCAGGTTCAACAAACTGGAATTTTGAGCCAAATTTTCGAGGCCAAGAGGGGTCAAAGAATTAAGAAAGTGGTTGGGCTGTTTGTAAGATTATTTTTATTTCCCCTTTATCGTTATCAAGGTGTTGGTCGACAGGCCACAGAACTTTATTTCTTCGGGCAGCCGACGTTGTTGGCGAATACGTAATCGTTGCCATGTTCCCCGAGATCAACGGTCATCTGGTCCATGAAGCCGTGATAGAGTGTGTTATTCGCGATCACCGAGCAG
>MHBM01000003.1:69633-70748 GCA_001804885.1 Lentisphaerae bacterium RIFOXYA12_FULL_48_11 | reverse complement strand
ATAAATCCCACCTGTGGAGTATATTTACCCTTACCGCCGTCGTCACGACCGGCCTCGCAGGTGTTACCGACGAAGGTCAACCCATTGCATTCCTCGAGACGGACCTGGCAGGAACGTTCTCCTTCGGTAAGCAGGTTGCTATCCTTGCCGCATCGCCTGAAGACATTGCCGGTGACGGTAGTTGCACGCATTTTTATTGCACAGAGACCGGCACCCCAATTCCGGTCGAAGCAGTTTCCCGTCACATTCCAGGCGTCACCTCCGTAGAGATAAAGGCCGTATCCCTTGTTCCACTCCACGCGATTGGCAGTGAACATGATTGTGGCTCCCACGTTTTCACAGCCGAAACCATGGCTGCCATTACCCGATAACTGGTTGTCAGTCACGAAACCGTCCCAGCCTGTTATCTGGACACCGCACCCCTTGTTATGCTGCATGATGCTGTGCCGGATGATAAATAGCCAGATACGCAGGAGATGTACTCCATGTCCGGAGAACTCCGTTATCTTACAGTCATCAATAACAATTGAATCTTCCTTAGGGCTGTACTTCTCAGCGTTGTTGAGGAAAACACCATGAATTGCTTTCTTTGCATCGCGCCGACCTTTAAGGAAAAGCCCGCGCAGGTGGACACCGAAAGCTCCGGTGATGTTCAGCACGCAGTCGGCTTCATCGGAATCGAGGAGAAGCATTGCCCCGGCATCGCCGCGGTATCCCCACTGCGGTTCCGACATGACTGTGGTGTGCTGCGAGACCTTGAGATCGTGGCACGGATATCGTCCTGCTGGGAAATAGACAGTGCCGCTTACGGCTCCGGCGGCATCCAGGGCCTTCTGGATTGCTTCCGAATCAGGCGTCTTGCCGTCACCTTTGGCGCCGAAGTCACGGACATTGAAAATAGAAGAACTTTGTGCGCCAGTCTTTTCGGACGAGGATTCAGGTGCTGCGCCTGCGAGACTCGCCATTCCAAGAAGACCAGTACCCATTATGAATTCACGCTTATTTATTTTCATGCCGGGAAGGTAGCATTAAATGCACGGTCTGGTCACTGGTAAATAATCCAAGTTATGACGGTCGATAATCCAAGAACATGCTGGTATCTTCTGTTAGATTCG
>MHBM01000003.1:22113-69598 GCA_001804885.1 Lentisphaerae bacterium RIFOXYA12_FULL_48_11 | reverse complement strand
ATGAAACACACAAGCCGTATTATCCCATTATTATTGATCGTACTTCCATTGTTTGCAGCAGAACCGCCGGTACTGGTCCGCGATATTGATGTTTCCAGGCACCAGCGTCTGTTTCCTAACCTGACCGGTTACCGGAATACGTCAATTCAGAAGGCGCCAGCGCCGGTACTTGCCGAACTGAGCGAGAAGGAATTCGGTAAGGCGAAGATCACGCGGTGCTGGTTGAACCTGGATGAAATGTGGGACTACCGGACACGCAAGTATGAGTACAATTACCAGGTGGGCGTTCACAAGTATGACGATATAAAGGAAAAACATCCTGAAAGCTGGAACTGGGTCGAACCGACGCGGATTCGATTTGATGATTACCTGAAGGCATTCGGCGAGCACAGTGATGAAATCATGCTTTCAATCAGGCGGTACGAGCGTGATGTCCTGGACGGCAAGCTGGGACTTACAATGGAGGATTGGAAGACTCTTTTCAAGGCCGCCGTGAAACATTGCAAGGAGATATGCCCGAATGTCCGTTACATTGAAGTATGCAATGAAAACGAACTCAAGGGATTTGCCAACTGCACCCCGGAAGAATACTACAAATTCTACCGGCTTGGTGCAGCAGCGGTCGATGAAGTGAATCGTGAAATGAAGCTCGAGGGCAACAGTCGTATCCTTGTTGGTGGGCCTGTGAATGCAGGTTTTCGTGTCAAGAACCTGGAACATTTCTTTGATTCAATTAAGAATGACCAGGGACAGACCAGGCTCGATTTTGTATCGTGGCACGAATACCACAACAAGTACGCGGGCCTGGCATACAGGGAAGTACAGCTGCGGAAAATGATGTCAGATCATGGCCTGCCTGCGGATCTGCCCCTGTTCATTACGGAACATGATCCGTACCACCCACCGAAAGAAAGCCGCGAACACAACCTGATCAATGGCGCGGCGCTGGTGAAGTCTCTCTATTTTTGTAATGCGTACAGTCCGGGTATCAAGATAATGCCGTGGGTGCTGTACCACAACGGCAACATACAGACACGTTTCATGTGGTTTGAAGGACCGAACGAACCTGACACGAAGGCAGAGGAACTGGTTATGTTGCCGGCCGGCTGTTCCATGAAACTGCTCGGCATGCACAGGAAGTGGGAGGTCCCGGTCGATAATGACCTTCAGGCGGATCACATAGTACTGGCCTCGGTGGATGAAGGTGGCATGGCAGTACATGCCGTAAACTATGGTGATGTCCGTGATGTAAGAATTGAGGTCGGTAAGTTCAACAGGCCCTTTGCCGGTGTACCTGCCGACGGTAAACTGAATTTTGTGAAATACCTGGTTGATGAGAAGCACAGTAATGCTGTGGCGGATCCAAATTATCGTGGCGGAATTCAACAGGTTGAAAACGGGCAGGTAACACTGAAAGATGGCAAAGCCGTTCTTGCTCACGCCGGGCTCACAAAGAATGGGATCCTGTTCTGGATGTTGACACCAGCGAGGTAGAGCGTTATTGACTGACGATCTGCCAAATTAATATAGAACCTATCTCAAAATTGGTTTGAGCCATGATTGCAGAGATTTTTGTGCTGGGCAAGGCGTGCACGCAGGCGGGAATACCCAAGGCGGTCTTTCCCCTGCGTGCACAACGCCGCCCCACACAAAAAGACATGCAACCCTCTTGGGCACAGCGTCTTCTGCCCTGCCGCTGTGTTCCCGGCGAGGGGCCAAGACCGCAGAGGGTATTGACCCCTCGCCGGTGCCGTGCGGTCAGGGCAGAACTCGCAGTGTCATGGCCAAAACCAATTTTGAGATAGGTTCTAAGCATATTTTGATAATAAAGGGGGTTTATGAAACAGCCATTATGTATTCTCTTTTTTTTCATGTGGACCACCTTTTTGTTTGCATGGGGCAGTGGCCACGATGACCATGTTCGCTTTGTCTTCAAATACATGCCTGAAGATATAGCTTCATTCTGGAATGACGGACAGAAGGATAAGATCATTAAAGTCTGGTCTCATTTTCCTGACGGTTCAGCATTCTCGGAAGAGGAGTCTGCGTTGATCGGGCAGGAAGACATGGCTTATCTGAAGAATGTTACTCCTGGCAGATACCCATTCCATTCAAGCAGCGGCAAGGCTGCTGCTTTTTTCATGCTTGCAAAATCCTTCAGGGATAAGAATCCAGAGAAGGCCGCCCTCTTCATGGGTGCGCTGATGCATTCGATGGCAGATGCCAGCGCATTCAATCACGGCGCCCTGATTCATTACCTGACATACACGAAGTACAAAAACGTTAAAGTTCCCGGGTTTGAGCTTCTGGATCTCAGTTGCGTCGGGAAATATCCCGAAATATCGGCAGAAGCCTGCAAGATGCTTGAGGGTTTCAGGCCTTTGCGGGACGATGTAAAGTTTGATGATGTTGTCATTAATATCATGCTTAGCGGTGTGAGAGACTGTAAATTCATGGCAGCGCACGAAAACAGAGTAGTGGAGATCGGCGAGGACGGTAAACCCACTGCCGCTGCGAAAAGGATAGTTGCAAAGACGCTTGCATACGAGACTGAGGCAGGCGTGAATGCAGTGTGTGCTGCCTGGCGTATCGCCCATTCTAACTATCCGCTCGACATGTCAAAGTGTGAAATATTCTTTTCCAAGAGCAGCAGGGAACAACGTCCTCTGGACAACAAATACAAGGAGGAAAAGGAGAAGTTTCTAACTGCCCGTAATCCGGCTGACGATGGCATTTTTGAAGGTCTTTTCACGGACAAGGTAAAATATCCTGCGGTAGGATTTATTGCCGAAGCGACCTATGAAATGAATGAAGCCTGGCTGGGGTTTGGTGCAAAATACATGATATCGACCATAGCAAGGGGATATAAGAAGGCCGGCCATGATGTGAAGATGATCAGTTTTGGAGATCTTTTACAGGCAGCGCCTGATCCGAAACAGATGCCGATTATTGTGATTTACATGAAGTCCGGCGGCGGTATGAACCCAAAGATTCAAGAGCCGATGACGAAATTTGTCAGGAACGGGGGAAAAGTAATATTCCTGGGAGGTTCTAAAGATGGAGGCCTTACAGGAATGGAAAAACATTTTACTCACAGGCCAAACAAGGAAATACCTTTGTCTCGTGAATGGGGCGAAGCCAATGGCGATGTGATTGGCGACATGAAAGTGGAGCTGGTCGGCCCGTTTGAAAAGATCTACAGAAAAGCCATGCTTTCATTCAACGATAACCCTAACTTTATCGGCTGGAATAAGCCGGTATGCGATGTTGAAATAAAGCTGGAGTCTGCAGACATACTGCCGCTTGCATATCTTCATGTGAAAGAACAGAAATACTGCATAGCCGCAGCCATGAAAGGTGACAATGGCAGATATAAATCAATATGGCTGCCGCAGTATTTGTTCATGCCTTTCCTTTACTCAGACGAGACAGGCCAGAAGAACTGGTCCTTGCCTGAGCAGGATACTCTGGGCAAGGTTCTCTTTACAGAATGTGTGGCATTACTTTTAAAATAATCCGAAACGAAAAAGGAAATAATCATGCGGACAATAATATTCTGTCTTCTCTGTTTGGCGACTCTTTTTCCTGCGGCAGTTTTGGGTGATGAGGCGAGAGTTGTCGTTCATCCTGAAAATACTGACGAGGCACTCCTCAATCCGGGAATGGGCTGGGTTTGTTTCCATTATTCCAACCGGCTTTGGGCGTATGGTTCACAAGTGGAACCAGGCGATACGCTGGACTGGTTCCCCGGCGCCTCGGTCATCTACTTTCGCCTGCCATGGTGCTACCTGGAGCCGGAAGAGGGAAAATACCGGTGGGATCTAATCGATTCCTATGCCCAGCCATGGGTCACACAGGGGAAAAAGATTGCTTTGCGGGTAACAGCCTGCGAAAACCGGTTCCGTTATGCCACGCCTGAATGGGTCCAAAAAGCCGGTGCAAAAGGAATTGATTACAAGTTTTCAACGACAGGTACAACCGCGCAGGAGACTCTTTGGGAGCCTGATTACAAGGATCCTGTTTTTATCGAGAAGCTGGGAAATTTCCTGGCGGCAATGGCGAAGCGATATAACGGCAATCCGGATGTTGCATTTATTGATATCGGTACTTTCGGAATGTGGGGTGAGGGTCATACCGGCGGAACTTCCAAGCTGTCGCAGGAAGAAACCGATAGGGTTGTGAAGATTCACATCGACCTGCACAAAAAGTGTTTCCCGGATACTTTGCTGTGTATCAGTGATGATGTTGCCGGATCATCGCGCCAGGGCAACAGTTTCCCCTCCACCGATTACGCCTTCTCGCAGGGTGTTACGTTGCGTGACGATAGTATTCTTGTCCAGAAAGCCCCGAAACAATGGTACCATGCCGGGATGGCGCAGAAATTCTGGCCGACGTTGCCGGTGATTATTGAGCATGAACATTATGGACTTTCGAGGGAACGTAAAGCATGGGATCCGGCGCTGCTGCTGGAATCGGTCGAGCAGTACCATTGCAGTTACATGTCAATACACTGGTGGCCCGACGTGTTTCTCAAGGAAAACAGGGAGGTAGTCGCGAAGATCAACAGGCGGCTGGGATATCGCCTGGAACTCCGTGAAATCTCGTTCCCAAAGGAAGTCAGTATCGGCCAGTCTTTCAATATAGATACGACGTGGGCAAATGTGGGTGTTGCACCGTGCTACGGGGGCGGGTTTGTTGCTTTCACGCTGAAAAACAGGGCTGGCAAGATCGCCTGGGTGAGCACTGATGAATCGTTTGATGTCAGGACTCTGCCTGTTGCCGTTCCCGGTGCGGCGCAGGAAGTGAAGCATACATCCGGATGTATTGCCGGCATTGTTACCCCGATTCCAACCATCAATGACGGTGTGGTCAAATACCTGAAGGAAAGCAAGGACTTCCCGTTTGGTGAATCCGTGCCGACAATCAGGCCGGGGACGTACCAGCTTTATATTTCCGTTGGGAAAAGAGATGGTTCTCCGGTAATTGCATTGCCGCTTAATGACAGTGATGGGGCAAAACGATACAAGATCGGGAAGATTGTTGTTAAGAACAGGTGAGCTAATGGACGTCAATGCAAATTAAAGTAGGTCCTTACAGCGGGAAATGTTAAGCAAGATGATCAAGATTTGTAATTTGGTAGGGACGACCGGCCCGGTCGTCCACGGACGAGTCGGCGACTCGTCCCTACCATTTAACTTCTTGGTTCCGGCTATGCCGGGTTAGGAGCAAAAGACATGCGAAGGAAGCATCGTGTTCAGATATGGAAAGTTGCAGCCATTCTGACTGTTTTGTGCATAACGCAAGTAGCCGCAATGAGTCAGGATAAATATGTTGAAGCACCATCACGTCCGGTGTCGGTCATCGACAGGGTTGATGTCGTTGTGGTCGGGGGAAGTGAAGGCGGCATGGCTGCCGCATGGAAGGCGGCCAAGCTTGGCGCAAAGGTTATACTCTTGAACGAGGAAACATTTCTTGGAAGCGAAGTTACCGCCAAAGGGCGTTTTGATCTGGCAGGCGGTCCGGCTCCTGCGCAGGAGTTCAGTCGTATTCTTTTTGCAGATATGAAACCGTCAATCTACAGGGTGACAGCTGATACTGTTCTGCGAAATGCAGGTGTTGTCTTTCTGCATAATACCCGGCCAGGTGGTGTTTTGACGGATGTGTCGGGCAAACTTTGCGGGGTTGTGACGGCCAACAAAGCCGGGCTGCAGGCAGTTATTGCAAAAGTTGTAATCGATGCTACCTATGCAGGGACTGTGGCCAATGAGGCGGGTGCCCGCCGTACACAATGGAATGTGAAAGAACTTACAGTCAGTCGCTTACGCTGTGCAAAGGATGGTAAGAAACGGGAAGAAATTGTTAAAAATGTTTCCATGCCGCAGTTGACCTGGCCATTGATCAATGAAGCCGAATCACTGTTGCGCGAGGAATGGCATTATTTTGTCAATGATCCCTTTGGCTACAGTATGCATTTCACAATGCCCACTGCAGTCATTGCCAAGAAGAACGATGACCGGAAGGAAATTTCTGGACCGGGTACGATAGATCTGGGTGTTTGTGAGCCGCAAGGAATGGAACGACTGCTTGTTCTTGGATCGTCATGTTCAGTAAGTCGCGATGCTGTCCGTTACTTGATGCATCCGGTTGTGTTAGCCGAGGTTGGTGAGCGACTCGGAGAACGTGCCGTTCAGATGGCTTCTTCGATTACCTTGCCGAAGGCGGCTGAAATTACCGTTAAAACTCCTGCCCCGGTTGGCGTTGCAGTGCCCGAAGTTGCCATCAGTGAATTAAAAGAGATGGAACGTCCTTACCGAAAGCAGACACCCGAGATAATTACGCAACCCAAACTGGCTGTTCCAGTCTGGGCGGAGTATGATGTTGTCGTTATTGGCAGTGGTCCAGCCGGGCATTCCGCTGCCATTGCAGCAGGACGGGCCGGTGCAAAAACACTGATGATTGAGCAGACCGGGTTTATAGGGGGTGGTGCGGCACTGGGTATAAAATCTTTCTGGCGCGGGTATCGCAAAGGTTTCAATCAGGAATGGTGGAAGAGCGGGGCCAATTATTCCAAAATGCTCAAGGATGCCGGGGTCGACATCTGGTATCACTCGCTGGCGATGGGGGCTGTAAAACAGGGTAAGCGGGTTACCGGCGTTGAGATTGCCACCTGGCTTGGTCGCGGTGTGGTACTTGCCCGTGTTGTCATCGACGCTTCGGGCGAAGCTGATGTCTGTGCTGCCGCCGGTGCGGAGTCGTTTTACCTCAACGAGGGTGATCTCTGCCTGGAAGAGGCATCTTTCATTGGACAGAACCTTTACACCAATTCTGTTCCAGCCGATCCAGTCGATGTGGCCGGTTATACCCTGCACCATGTGATTGCAGGCCAGTATGCCGGAAAACAGCACTTCCCGATGGCGCAGATACGTGAAACGCGGCGCATCAAGGGCGATTATGTGATTAACGAATTGGACGTGAATGCCGGACGCACTTACCACGATGTGATTGCGGTTTCGGCATCGGCATTTGATCCACACGGCTACTACAGCAGTGATTATTCTTTCGGAGGACTGATGCTCTCGAACAAGCGGGTGAAAGAGGATATAATAACCTATATTCCGCTCAGGGCAATCCTGCCTGCAGGCCTGGAAGGGATCATGGCCGTGGGACGTTGTCATTCGATGACGCACGATGTTCAAGCGGCAGTCCGCATGAACCCGGATGTTATCAACGAAGGTTATGCCGCCGGTTATGCCGCCGCGATGTGCGTGAAGCAGGGCACTACTCCGCGAAAGGTCAATATTAAGGAGTTGCAGGATCATCTTACGGCGGTTGATATCCTGCCGGCCGACGAACGGTCGCGTATTACCGTTGACATGCCGGATCCGTCAGATGTTGAACTGGTGAAAGCGGCAGAAGATCCGTCGCAGAGGACAAATTTACTAGTACTTGCCCGTGGCGGCAGCCGGTCGATCGCGCCGCTGAAAAAGTCACTTGCAGCTTCACCGACTACTGACAAGGCAAAGGCGCTCTGTCTGCTCGGCGATCCTGCCGGTATTCCACTGCTTGCGGCGTGGCTTGAGAAGGAACCGCTGGGCAAAGGTCCGGTCTATCATTGCTATGGTTTTCTGGATGTGCCTGAGGTGGATGGAGCCATGTGGGTGCTTGGCATTCCCAAAGACAAACGCACCGTTCCTGCGCTGGTCAATAAGCTGCGTGAATGCCGGGCCGATACCGGGTTCAACAAGGTCAGGGCGGTTACGATGGCATTGGGTCGCATCGGTGATCCGCAGGCTGCGTCAGCTCTTGCTGAATTCCTGAAACAGCCCGGCATCCAGGGACACATGAATGTCGGAAATGATCCTTCCACAATCTTTTCCACGAAATTCTCTCAGGCTATGATTGAACTTTTTGCAGCTTCGGCGCTGTACCGATGCGGTGATTCCGATGGCTTGGGAAAGAGAATCCTGACGGATTATCTCGATGACTGGCGTGGAATTTTTGTCCGCTATGCTGGAAACGTCATTGCTGAGAAAAAGCCTGTAGATTTCAAATGAATGAAAAGGGCAAATAGTTGCGTAGTTCTGTCCAGCGTGAAACTGGTGGAGGGTGGGGATGCCGGTTTCACAGAGCAGACAGCGGGTGTCTGTCGGGCAAGGAAGCCAGCCGTATCTCCTCTCTGGTAATGTATAAACAGTCAAAGACAGGCTGTAGACAGGAGACTGTAGGAATAGATCAGAAGGCTTCTCTTTCTCAAGCCTACAGTCTCAAGTCTCCGGCCTTTCGTTACTCCGGGTATAGCCAGGAGGGTTGCTTCAAAAAATGGCGGGAGCTCATCAAAAAGGTGCGGGAAGTTGACCCTCTGGTTTGTCCGCCTCAGGTATAGGAAGGTTTGTAATCCTGAAGAAGTTTGATGCAGTTTGCCTGGGTAATCAGGGCCAGATCTTTGGGCCTTTCAATGAAAGGTTGCAGATCTTTGCTGACATTATCCCAACGTAGGTGGGTGATACGGGTTAGAAAAACATCCTGAATGTTGTCTCTGGTGATCAGGGGGCCTTTCCATTGAATTTGTTTCAGTGTAGCATTCAATAGTTCAAGGTTGGGACCGGGCCATGTTCTGTCCGACAAGAACCAGACTAAATCGTACAAATCACGTCCTTTCGTATATTGCCGTGATAGAATCGCGTGAAGTTTGCCGGCAAACAGGGATGCTTTGTTGTAATGGAGGATGTTAAGAGTGACAAACCGGCGGATGATGGTGGTTGACGTCATTGCGCCCGGCGGAGGGTTGGTGTCGATTTCGATCTTGATGGAGAATACCTCGCTTCGATGGGGCGAAATGCCCATTTCGTAGAGAAGTCCGCTGAAGTTCAGGAATGCGGACATGACTGTTTTTGCAGGCGATAATGTGATGCCGATTCCGTAATTTTCCGCCTCAAATGCAGACTTGATTTTCCGGAGTGTGTTTTCAAAGTCATGATTTGCGTCGGGGTTGACTACTGAGAAGTCCAGGTCTTCTGAATAGCGCGGAATGGAATACAGGAAACGAAGTGCAGTGCCGCCAAGAAAAGCCCAGTTCATGAAAGCTCCGCTCTCCTGAATAACCTGGAGAGTTCGTGCCTGAAGGTATTCGCGGACGATGCTTCTTTTGAGTAGTTCGTTCGTTGCCTGGTTGGCCTGCTGTCTCAGGAAATCTTTCATAATTCCTTATATTGCTCCTGTGAAATAAGGTTAATGATTTGTTTTGTTGCCCGTGTGAGTTTCGGGCTCTCGCTTGATTCTGCGATGTATTTCAGCGATTCCAGATTAATGGTACCCGTGTTTTGCAACCTGAGTTCCTGTAAATATTCAGGCGAGTCCGCATGTGGCATAAGATAAATCAGATCCAGTAATGCTTTTTCAGGGGATGCGATAAAGGCGGTTTGCTGATCGGAAAGCACGATTTGCTGGTAGTTGTTGAAAAAGGATTTTTTTACGTGTTTGAAAATAAAGTTACCTTCTGGATTTTCGACTGTTTCCGGGCGCATTGTGGTCACGCAGGTTACGGAAGGAACGTATTCAGGGATAAGTCCATAAAATCCCAGGGCTGATTGCAGGCTCACATATGATGCTTTCTTCAGATTGTTCGCAAGCAGGAACGGGTGAGGTGATACTTTGCGGTATGGTTCTGCAAGAAGGTAGAGACCCCGCCGTAGCTGAATAATTTTTCCTGTGGCGACCCATCGTGATAACTGCAACCGAATTCCTCCGCTTGCTTCTTTCCCTGCCATCAGCAGCGAAGATGTGAAGCAAGGTTCGCGACCGACGATATCGAGTAATTCCTTCCATTTCATAGTAGTAAAGTATCAATAATGATAAGTTGCTGCAACTGAAAATGTAAACATTGATAATTGCTGACAAATTGACACAAGAGAAGCCCACCGTCTCCACGTTCCAATAAACCCCTGTGTTACCTCGTTCTCTGATTGTGTGGTGCATACGGATGGTCCGAAGTGAAACTGGTTTGGGGTGGGTATGGACAGTTTCACAGACAGGGCAACCGAAGTCTATCGGGCCAGGAAACCAACCGCATCTCCTCTCTGGCAATGTATCAACAGCCACTTTGACGACTTCCTCCTCGGCTATTCTGACAAGTATGAACACAAACTCGGTTTCCTGCGTCCGGTAATTCCCCAGACTATCAGTCATTTTCTCGAATGCGGGAACTTGGAAAAGGGGTTTGCCAGGGTACGTTGTGGTGATTGCGGTCACGAGTATCTTCTGGCCTTTTCGTGTAGAGGCCGCTGGTTCTGTCCATCATGCCATCAGAAGAAAGTGCTGCTTTTCGGTGAGTTCGTAACAGGGACCGTTATCTATCCTGTTCCTCATCGTCATTACGTTTTAGCCATTCCGAAGATGCTCCGTGCCTATTTCCATTTCAACCGTGATTTACTCAAAGCCCTGTGCGCAGAGGCGCATGCAAGTATGCTGGATTTCATGCGAACCACATTGAATCTTCCGGAGGGTGTCCCCGGTATGATTCTGGCTATCCATACTTTTGGCGAATACATGGATTTCCATCCGCACCTGCACGCATTGGTGGCGGACGGTCTATTCACCGAAACAGGACTCTTTTATGTCTTACCGCCGGTTAGTCTGAAGCCGTTGAATGAACTGTTCCGGCACAGGGTCATAGCCATGCTGAAAGAGAAGGGACTTCTCCCTGAAGAGCGGGCGCGGATGCTGTTATCTTGGAAACACAGTGGATTTCATGTGCATGACAGCCAGCGCATCCAGCCCTCAGAAAAGGCCGATCTGGAGCGGATTGCCCAGTATATTGTCCGCAACCCATTCTCAGTGGAAAAAATGACCCTGAATCCGGAGACCGGTGCGGTGATCTACCGTTCGAAGATGAACCCGAAACACCAACGAAACTTCGAGGTGTTTACACCCACCGACTTTATTGCAGCCATTACCCAGCATATTCCGGATAAAGGGTTTCAACTCGTGAGGTATTATGGCTGGTATAGCAACAAGAGCAGGGGACTTCGTGACAAGCGGGAAGCCATACTGGAGGCACAGATACGTCCGGCAGGCTTGGAAATCATAGATGTTTCAGAAGTTCAACTCCGGCGCGTTCCATCCAGGAAATGGAGGGAGCTGATCAAGAAGATCTGGGAAGTTGATCCGTTGATCTGTCCACGTTGTAATGGAGAGATGAAGCTCATTGCCCTTATCGATGAGCGAAGCATAATCGAACGTATTCTCCGGCACCTGGGTTTATGGCAGGAACATGAAGGCGCCCGCGCACCACCACCGAAATCTGTTGAGACGGCGTTGATCTATGAGCCTGACTTCAGCCAGCCGTTTCCGGACTACGATAATTACGAGGTCCTTTATGCCGAATAGCCACTTCTGAACATGTGGTAACAGGCATGGTTTGTTCACGCACAGCCTGGAAATGTAACTTCCGCGACAATTCTGATCGCTTTTTGGAGATGCGTTAAAATATCTTCACTCTAATCTTGCCACCTCTCATTACCGTGGTAACATTTTAGCAAGTAACTGGGACAAGAGCGCTGAAATCGGTGTTTCAGAATTGCTCCCCAAAAAGCAATTTCTTATCAACAACAACACAACAACAACACAACACAACTCAACCAACTAGCTGTCGTGCCGAGTGCACCAGGAGCACCCTGCGGCCAGAGCGTGATCGGCGCTTCGCCAGCATTCAAAGCGGTCAACGGAACCAACAGTAACGCGGCAATCGCGAGAATGCTGAGTTTATTCATGGTCAGGTTGTAAGAAATTGCTTTTTTGTCACAGGCAGAAACCATAACCATGCTCTTCCTTGTTTTGACCGTTTAGTAATTACACGAGGAATGGACAAACATTACCACAAACTTATCCAAGGCTACTTTTGCTCAACAAGCGAAAACACCGCAAAGCCATTGTCAGGAGCCCAGTCCACTTGCTTACCCAGCATGTGAGTATGAGCGTTATATCGAATGGATGACAAAGATTCCAACAACTTTGACTTGATCTCTATGGATACCTTATTTCCCGTCACGTTATAAGATCGCACGCTAAATGGCACCTTTGCAGTAACAGGCGACATAGAATCAACAGCAGACTTCCATTGTCCAGCCTTCGCATCAAAATAGATTCGAACATTCAGGTCTACCGTAAATCCCGTCTCGGCTTTTTCCTTTTCTTCTTTCTCTGTCACAAATTCAAATGACACGAGAAACATTGCATAACCCTTGAATCTTTTAGGAATTTTTTCTTCTGTCTGAAAGTCTATGGTTATTACACCCCTGATCTTACTTTGTATGGACACCTTACGGATATCGAGTCCTGATTCAGTAACATTCGGATCACAAAAATCAGCGGCCGGATCTTCGATTTCCGAAATTTTCAACAATTTCACCTGCTCAGGTTGTGACTTGGCAACCACCGCCTGATTGGTCGATTGTGCAGAAGGTTCCGCCTTTTTCTCTTGTGACTGCAAAGAATCCTGCAGCATTTTTTTGGCTGAGACAATCTGAGGATTCTCCTGAATCTTTTGTCTCTCGGCGTGAACGGCTGTCGCCTCACTAAGTTTACCCTGTTTGGTCAAGTCAGCCAGCAGCAATCCCAAGGCTCTATCGTATTGCTCGGAAAGCGTTATTATTTTCCTGGCTTTGGCCAATTCCATGGCATTTTGTTCTTTAATATAGAATAGCTGCGTCTTTTTGATATCAGGTAAACCATTATTTGCAATATCCTCGGTAACGGTTTTATCTTTGGAAAAGCGTTCTATCTCGGCAATAATCGTTTTGGTCTTTTCAAAATCACCCGCCTTTTGCACAGTATCCTGATAGTTTTTAAGAGTGGCAGTATAATTATTGGCAAGCGTGGTTAATTTCATTCCGTGTTCCACAACAATATCACCTAAATTATTATCGTATGTTTCTTTGTAGGTCTGCAGGTCAGCAGAGAAACACGGCAGAAGGACGATAAACGAAATTACGATTGAGGGGACCAGATTACGCATTGTATCCACATTCCTCTTAATGCTTATCAACCATAGGTTATGATGCTTTATACAAAAGCATATCCGAAAACACAATAGCTATAATTGACACACAAATGAAAGCAACAACCCTGTTTCCAGAAAGAGTTTACGGCTCGGCACGGGCAGATTTAAAGCCGGGCATATCTACTTCGGGTCTTCTGGGGTCACGTCTCGACAAGCGACAAATAAAGCTTGAAGATAAGAGGTAGGTGGTATAGGTTTGATGGGATGACGAGGCCATTAAGAATAGATGTGGAGGGAGGGTGGTATCACATTGCGGCCCGAGGAACGGAGCGCAGGGCGATATTTAAGGATACAAGCGACTACCGGCATTTTCTTGAATTGCTTGAAGAGATGACAGGTCGGTACGGGGTGGAGATGCATGCCTATGCATTGATGGTCAATCATTATCATCTTCTTATCAGAACGCCCGGGGCAAATGCCAGTGCCGCGATACAATGGCTGAACGTCAGTTACAGTGTCTGGTTCAATAAAAAGCGGAATCGAGTGGGCCATGTATTCCAGGGGCGTTTTACAAGTGTATTGATAGACGGGGAAGGTAGCTGGGCGCTTAATGCCAGTGTATATGTACACCTGAATCCTGTACGGACAGGACTGTATGGACTTGGAAAGGCAGAGAATCGAGCGGAAGGCAAAGGGTTGTCTGTACTGCCTGGCAGGGAAGAATTGAAAAGACGTCTGAAAGCTCTACGGGACTACAAATGGAGTTCACTGCCTGCATATGCCGGATACGAAAAGGTTCCGGGGTGGCTTACGACGGAAGAGCTGCTGCATCGTGCTGGAGGTGTTGATGCCTACAGGAAATATGTGAATAGCCATGTAACCAGAGGTGTAGATCCGGAAGGGTTGGAAGACATAAGAGGTTTATGTGCTCTTGGGGCCAGGAAATTTCAAGATCGGGTTAAGAAGCTGGTAGGGCGAGTAAGTCAAGAACAGCCATCAAGGAAATGGTTAAGAAGATGTGTTGATGTTGAGGATATAATCAGGGTTGTTGAGGAAAAGAGAGGAGAGGCTTGGAAGCAATTCTCGCAACGGCACGGTGACTGGGGGCGGGAGTTGGTTCTGTATATGGCCAGGAAGCGGAGTGGTTTAACGCTTAGGCAGATCGGAGAGAAATTGGGAGGACTGGACTACAAGACGGTTGGCAAAGCGGTACAACGGTTTGAGAAGAGTCTGGGGAGTGATGCTGAAAGACGGGCTCAAACTCGGAAATGCTTAAATGAATTGTCGCTTGTCGAGACGTGACCCTTATAGCTTCTTTTTGTCCGGTATGCGGGAAATGTTCTTGCCGAGAAAAAGCCTTGGAAATACCGGTAAATGGGAGGATTACAATGACTAACAAATCAATAATACCAGTTTGTGCAGTTTTGATCTGGTCCTTTTCGAATTCAATGTTGCTGGCCGAACGTGTTTCCATTTCACTTGATGGAACATGGCGTGTTGCGGAAAGTGTGGCGGGTGAAACAATACCGGCGAACTTTGATCATGAAGGACCTGTTCCCGGACTGGTGAACCAGGCAAAACCGGTTTTCAAGGATGTAGACCATTACGAAACACATGAGTATGTGTGGACAATGGCGAAGAATGGTGTCCTGCCGGCGGACGACAAGTGCGAAGGGCTGGGGCGAACCCGCCAGACCAGGCGTTACTTCTGGTTTCGGAAAACTTTTACCGTACCTGCCCGGAAAGAGGTTGCCATCCTTCTGATTAACAAGGCCCAGTTCGGTGCAGCAGTATGGCTCAACGGGAAAAAGATTGGCGAAAATTTCAGTTGTTTTACATCGAGCCGCTTTAATGTGACCGATGCGATGCAATGGAGCGGAACCAATGAGTTGGTGATACGGATCGGGGCTCATCCTGAAGCCTTGCCAGAGTGGGTGCCATACGGAACTGACGGCGAGAAGGCAACATGGACTCCTGGTATCTACGACAGTGTCTCACTCCAGTTGATGGATAATCCGGTCATTGAATCCGTGCAGGTGGCTCCGCACATCGCATCATCGGAAATATTGGTCCAGACGCAGCTCCGGAATTATGGCAAACCCCGCAGGGTTGAATTGACGCATGCAGTCCGGACATGGCAGGGCGATAAAAAAGCCAGCCGTAAAGTCAGCAGCAAGGTCAACCTAGGGACGGACGAAGAAAAGACGGTGACCAATGTTGTTGCCATAACCGATGCCGTACTGTGGAACCCGGAGAATCCGTTTCTTTACGTGGCCCGGACCGGCACTGGCGGTGACAGCTGTGAAACCCGTTTCGGAATGCGTGAATTCAGGTTCGATACATCCACGCGTCGTGCCATGTTGAACGGGAAGGTTTGTTTCATGCGCGGCGCAAGTATCACGCTGCACAGGTTTCTTGGCGATCCGCAGTGCGGCGGACTGCCATGGGATGAGGCCTGGGTGCGTAAGTTCCTTGTGTATATTCCGCGGCGCATGCATTGGAATTCGTTCAGGATCTGTATCGGGCCCGTGCCTCAGAAATGGCTGGATATCGCCGACGAAGCTGGACTTCTCCTGCAATATGAATTCCCGATATGGAGCGACAGGGAGCCGTTGAGGCACAAACTCTGGAAGGAAGATGAAGTTGTCCGCCAGGTGGAAGAGTTTGTCCGTGACAACTGGAACCATCCCAGCGTGGCTATCTGGGATGCATCAAATGAGACGCACTGGGATTTCCTTGGCGAGAAGCTGGTTCCTGCCGTACGTAAGCTGGATCTGTCGGGAAGACCATGGGAGAATGGGTACAGCCTGCCGCAGGCGCCGGATGACCCGTTTGAAGATCATCCGTACCTGTTCATCAACCACTGGGGCAGCGGTAAAGATACGCCATTCCAGATGACCGAACTGGAAAGGATGCGCGGACGCCGGCCGGGCACCTTTTATCCGGCATCCGCACACGCTTCCATCATCAACGAGTATGACTGGCTCTGGCTGCATCGTGATGGCACGCCAACTGTTCTTACTCGAAAGGTGTTCGCGAACTGTGTCGGATCGAATGCCACGGCTGAAGCAAGGTTTGAATTTGCGGCATACTGTCTTGGCGGGTTGACTGAATTTTGGAGAGCTTATCGCCAGTATGCAGGGGTACAGTACCTGGCGTATCTTGATGCTGACCTTCCAAATGTATTTACCTGCGACAACCTGCATGATGTGAAGAATCTCGAATTTGAACCACGCTTTGAATATTACATGCGAGAGGCTTTCAAACCGCTTGGAGTCTATATAAATTTCTGGCAGCCGCATGCACGCCAGAACGAAGAACGCAGTTACCAGGTGATGATGATCAATGATGAACATGATCTGGCAAAAGGACGTCTTTTGCTGACTTGGGAGAATGCTGGTGATGACAAGGTGGTAAGCCGGCAGGAAATGAATTATGAAATCCCTGGACTGGGCCAGATGTCCTACCAGGTGAAAGTCCAGTCTCCAAAAGAACCCGGAAATTATATCTTGAAAGCAGCGGCATACTGGGATGGGAAACCGTGGAGCCCTGTGGTTTCCAGGCGTAAAGTCCAGGTCCGGTGAGATTTCATCCTTAGCTTTGGGAGATAACACATGAAGCCGGTAATAACCGTTATCGCATTTCTCTTCGGGTTGCAGGTGATGGCATCGGAAATTGTATTCGACACCACATTCGGGAAGATCGAGAAAAATGGGTTGCCTGCAGGCTGGAATTTTCACGGCAGCGGTACGCCCGTTTGTGTGGAGGATGGCAGGTTGCTCTTCACAAATATCGACTCCAAGCGGGAGAGCGGTATTGTCATGAAGTTGGATCTGAACGCCGGGTTTGAATATGAATTTTCCGTTGAAGTTGTTGAGCGGAAATCCGGCGAAAGCGTGGGATGTCTTTATCTTCAACTTAATCCTACAGGTGAAGCAGGCAGCAAGGTCATATGCCAGCACCCTGTCAGTACAGGTAATCTCGGACAATATGTCACAAGTACTCTGAAATATATTCCACAGCGGACACAATCCGTTGCGCTATATCTTTACTCAAAGCGTAGCGGCACGCCGCAGATCAATGTCAGAAGGATTTTCTGTCAGCGTAAACCGGATACGACCAGGTGGCTTCCCGCGAACCGGCCGCCCTTCACGGTCTGGGGCCTGCCGTTCATGCAGGAGAACAATGGTGCTTACTACCGTTACCCGGAAGCCAGGATGAAACATCTCCCGACCTGGGGAGTGACTTGTTACCCATCCGGTGGCAGGATCAGGTTTAAAACCAATGCCACCCGCATGGATCTACGGATAGACCATGGCAAAGCCGGTTTCCCGTGGCCCGAGATGAGCGCCCTTTCCATGGCATGTATGGACATCTATCAGGGGACGCCCGAAGACATGGTTTTCAGATGGAGGACGGACCGTAATCTGCTTGATAAAGATTTTCCATATTGTGCAAGTTATTCTCCAAAAACAAAACCAGGTGAGATGAGCGAATACACTATTTATCTACCGATGTATACAACACTGAAGAGTCTTGATATAGCACTGACACCGGTTGATGCAAAAGTGGAAAAACCTGCACCTTATAAGCTGACAAAGCCTGTTGTATGGTACAGCACGTCGTTTGCGCACGGGGCGGGGGCGTCCGGGCCGTCAATGAGTTTTCCTGCGCTGACCGCCAGGATACTTGGCGTTGATATCGTTAACTTGGGTATTTCCGGGAATCATCAGTGGCTGGCGGAAGAAGCCGGGCTCCTCGCCGAAATCGATGCAGCCATCTATATCCTGGGTCCCATCCTGGGTAACGTTGAACTTATGGCGGAACGTTATCCGGCTATGATCAGGATCCTGCGCGAGAAGCATCCTGCCACACCGATTCTGCTTGTCACGCGTCTTCATACACTGGGTGTGGAAAAGCCGCACGAGGTCAACGAATTGGTCAGGAAGCTACATGCCGAACGCGTTGCTGCGGGAGACGGGAATATTCATTTCCTGGATGCGTTCACGTTGTATTCAGACGGACCGATTCCCTGTACTATAGACGGGGTCCATGTAACTGATCTTGGTGCGAAGATCATAGCCGATGCGTTTGTCCCTGAATTGAGAAAAATACTGGACATCAAATAGTATAAAGGTCTTGAAAGACTGAGATCTGGTTTTGCACGGAAATCCATATGCGGGAGATACCATGAATAAAATGAGATGGTCGGTGGTGATTTGTCTATGTCTTTATACAATGCTTCCTGCCGCCGAAACCATTGCTCCAGCAGAGACTGGACCCAGGCTGACTGATGCGCAGTTTTTTGCCATGCTGGATCTGGACCGTTCCGACCTGGCGGCGGTAAAGGATGCTGTTGCAAAATCAGACTGGCCTGCTGCGAAACATGCGTTCGCAGAACACCTGCGCAACCGCAAGACTCCTTCCTGGACATTTGATCCGAAAAATGTAGGGCGTGATCCGAAACGAAATGTGAAAGGTGCTGAGAATGCAATCAAGCACCAGTTGCGAAGCATAGGCATCGACTGGCAGTTTGGGGAAAAAATAGATTGGGCTTTCAATCCCACGACGCAGCCTGATTCAAAGTGGCCGGTAAATCACGAATGGACCTGGCAACTCAGCCGGCACCCGATGTGGATGGATCTGGGGAGGGCCTTTTATGCGACCGGCAACGAGAAGTATGCAGTGGAGTTTGTGGCTCAACTGAAAAGCTGGGTGCGCGATTGTCCTGTGCCGGTGAAGAAGGCGGACAACAAGGCTTTCTCGCGCTGGCGGACTATCGAGGCTGGTATCCGCGCTGGCTCGATCTGGCCAGAGGTTTACCACCTGTTCCTGGCCGCCAAATCATTTGATGATGAAACGCTCATCCTGATGGTGAAGAGTTATGCAGAGCATGGGCTTTACCTGATGCAGTTCTTTACGAAGGGTAACTGGCTGGCGATGGAATCCAACGGGCTGTACCATGTCGGCGCGCTGTTCCCGGAATTCAAGGATGCAAAGGTCTGGCGCGAAACTGCGCTGGACCGGATTTGCCGTGAGATGGATATCCAGATTTATCCCGATGGGGCACAGGTTGAACTTGCGCCAGGTTACCATGGTGTAACGGTCAGAAATTTTCTCGGTCCGGTTGATCTTATACCTCTGACCGGTTTTGAAGTTCCGAAAGATTATCTCTCTAAAATGGAAAAGACATTTGATTATTTGCTGTTTTCGATGCAGCCAACGCGGCTGACGCCGACATTGAATGATTCGGGGGCGGGAGATGTGAAACGCTGGATGGAAACGGGAGCCAGACTGTTTACTAATCGACAGGATTTTCTCTGGGTTGCAACCGATGGAAAGAAGGGCAAGCCGCCGGTCCAGACGTCGTACCGATTCCCTTATGCCGGACAGTTTTTCATGCGCAGCGGCTGGGATCGCAATGCGGTCTGGCTATGCATGGAGGGTGGGCCATTCGGCTTTGGTCACCAGCATGAGGACAAGCTGGGCGTGACCTTGACGGCATTCGGCAAATCACTGCTGGTGGAAGGCGGTGTCTATACTTATGATGCCAGTGACTGGCGGCGTTATGTTTTAAGCAGCCGGGCACACAACGTGGTCATGGTCGATGGGCTTGACCAGAACCGCCGCAAGGAACCGCGTGAAACATTTGTTGTCAAAACACCGTTGCCGTGCGTCTGGGAAAGTAACGCTACTTTCGATCATTTTGCGGCATGTTACGATGAAGGATGGGGTCCGAAGGCAGAACGTATTGCAGAACACACGCGGCATGTATTGTTTGTTAAGCCTGATTTTTTCGTTGTTGTCGACGAACTTGCACCGAAAGACGACAAGGTTCATACCTACGAAGCGATGTTCCACCTTGATGCTTCGGATGTGAAGGTGGATGGCCTTCAGGTCACCACGCAGGACAAAGGGCCCGGCTTGACGGTGCTCGCATTCGGAGCGGACGGTGTGACTATTGTGAAAGGGCAGAAGGAGCCTGTTGTTCAGGGCTGGTTGCCTGATTCATCATCCGGTTATGGCGGTGTCAGGCCGATACCCACTGCCATTTACAGAAAACAGGCACAGGGTAAGATAACGATGCTTTACGTATTGTATCCGAGCGCGGCAGTATCTGTTCCATGTCCGGTGAAGAACGTTCAGTATTCTGATTCTACTGTTAAGATTAGTTTTGTGGATGGATCTGAAAAAGAATTCAATTTAAGTAATATCAGGGTTCCATAAGAGGCCGAAAACGGGGTTGACTCTTCTCATGCCTCCGTATAATAGATGCCACTGTGGGTGCTGGAATTCTTCAAGATCACGCCGCGTACTGTTGGTTCCGGTTCAAATAACTTTTCAATAATGGAGGAAACTGGTGATAAGAACAAAATGGATGGTGATTCTGGCAATTTGGACCGTAGCGGGAATAGCCTTGGCGGAGCGTACGGCGTCGGCCACTTTTTACGTTGACAGCGATAAGGGAAGCGACACTGCAGAGGGAACGGCGGAAAATTCTGCCTGGCAAAGCCTTGAACGGGTCAACAATGCAACATTGATCCCTGGTGACCAGATCCTCTTTAAGCGTGGCGGACTCTGGCGTGGCCAGTTCTTTCCACAAAGTGGCAGCAACGGTACTCGTATTGTTTATGGAGCTTATGGTTCCGGTGAGAAGCCGATAATACAAGGATCGGTGGCCCGTAACCGGCCGGATGAATGGTCGAGGGTCAGCCCTGGTATCTGGGCCACACAACAGTTTGAGCCGAAATTGCTGGACCAGGTCAAAGACTTGACCGATTCCAAATGGAATATTCATTCCGAAGCAGGCGCAAAAGTCACGCTTGCTCGTGTCCAGGAAGAAGGACGCAGTTTTAACCGCATAACCTGCAAAGCGCCCGGCAAAGCGGGCAACCATATCCAGGTCTGGGGCCCGCAACTTGCCGAGACTGCGCCCTGCCTTGTTCTGCGCCTGCGCATGCGATCAACATTGCCGTTCCAGCTGGAAAGCGTTTCGACAATACTAAATCATTCTCCATATACAGGCGCCATGCACGGGACGGTCGGTAAGAAGAAGATCGGTCCGGAGTGGCAGACTTTCGACATCCTGATGCTCGAGCAGAAAAAACTGGAAGGCACATGCTTCCACTTTAATCTTGGCAATGTGATTCCGGCAGATGCGGTCTTTGATTTCGAACCGGTCGGCATTTGGCGGGCCAGTATCGATCACTGTACGCCTGTCAGCCGTGATGTCGGTATCCTTATACTCAACCATGGCGAGAAATGGGGCGTGAAGAAATGGAAGCTTGAGGACCTGAAGGTCCAACTTGACTACTGGTACGACCCTGAGGGCAAGCGCATCTTCGTTGCATGTGACGCCAATCCTGCAGCGAAATTCAAAAGTATTGAACTGGCGCTCACCGCGCACATTGTAAACCAGGGCGGCAAGCACGATATCACGTATGACGGGCTTGCGGTGCGCTACGGCGGCGCGCACGGTTTTGGTGGCGGCAGTACAAAGCGGATCACGATCCGCAACTGTGACGTATATTGGATTGGCGGTGGATTACAGTTCTGGAAGAAGGTTGCGGGGAAGCCTGATCGTCCTGTACGTTTCGGTAATGGCATCGAGTTCTGGGGCAATGCCGAGGACAATCTGGTGGAGTATAACCGGCTGTGGGAAGTTTATGACGCCGCTCTCACCAACCAGGGCCGGGATGATGAAGAGGTCAATATCACATACCGGCACAATATCATCTGGAATTCCGAATACAGTTTCGAGTTCTGGAACGCGAAGAAAACGGCGAACATTCTGTTCGAGTATAATACCTGTGTAGATGCTGGTTTCTGCTGGTCTCACAACCAGCGTCCGGACATCAATGGCGGACATCTGATGTTTTACCATAACCGGTCGGCCACGACTAATTTTGTGATCCGCAATAACATATTCGCCAACTCCACCGAGGTCTGCATAAGAATGGAGAACGACTGGAGATCTGGCCTGACTCTGAACAACAACCTTTATTACCAGGCCGAAAAACCAATTATCCGCTGGCTTAGCAAAAACTATTATACGGGAGCCGATTTTGCACGATACCAGTCAGAACTTGGAATGGACACAGGTTCGCTCCATGCCGCGCCCCAGTTTGTCGATCCTGCCGCCCGCGATTACCGCCTGAAGTCAGGCAGTCCCGGTACGACGCTGGCCACCGACGGCGGCCCGGTCGGGGCAAGACAATTCACGCAGAAGGATGTGAACAAATGAAAATGACGGGTCTATCCAGGAACTTGTTATTGAACTGATTATTCGGGGCCTGTTGGCACGGATCCTATGCAGACAGACAAGTCATTTTATTCTCGGCCCGTACAATCCCGGCTTGTTTCAATCGATGTCTTTCGTGGTTTGACCATGCTCCTGATGCTTTTCGTGAATGACATTGGTGATATCGATCTTGGACACATTCAAAACGCACCATGGTGGCTGAAGCACATGCCGGGAAAGATTGACGGGATGACCATTGCCGATGTGATTTTTCCCTGCTTTTTGTTTATTGTCGGAATGGCGATTCCCATGGCGTTGGAACAAAGGATTGCTGCCGGTGAATCACTGTTTAAGATCAGTAAAAATATCGTAAGGCGCGCACTGGCCTTGATCTTCATCGGCCTTTGCATGGTCAACAGTTGTCATGGCTATTCAAACTTCGACGTGGCAGCCATGGGAATGAGTGGAACAGTTTGGCGTCTCTTGATGTTCGCGGGTGTCATAATATTCTGGAGCCGGTATCCCGGGGAGCCGGACACAAAGAGAAAGCTTGGCGTTGCATTGCGTGTTATGGCGGCAATACTGCTGGTTTATCTGCTGGTGATTTTTCGTGTCAACCAGGATGGCGCATCAATATGGCTGCGCCCGAGATGGTGGGGGATTATCGGTGTGATAGGTTGGGCGTACCTGTTTTCCGCCTTTATCTGGTTGTTGTGCCGCAAGTGGGGATTTGGGCTTATAGGTGTTTTTGTCCTTCTAGTCTCCATGAACATTGGACTTCGATACGGAATGTTTGGATGGTGGAACACTATTGTCAGGGCCGCTCATGGTTGGGTTCCTGGTCTGGCCGGCATTGTCGCGAATGTGTCGATGGTTGTTGCCGGGATGACTGTTGCATTACTGTATCGGCACGATTCAGCGGCAACAACGCCCAAGAGTCGAATCGGCTGGACCCTGATTTTCGGGCTGGGGTTTGCTGTTGCCGGTCTGCTTTTGAGGCAACCATGGGGAATTCATAAGAACGGCGGAACCCCGGCATGGATTCTCTTTTCCATGGCCATCACCTGTGTTGTGTACGTTCTGTTGTACTGGATTGTTAATGTAAAAAAGATCACCAGGGGAACGGAGCTGATCGCGCAGGCTGGCTCCAACACGCTGCTCATGTACATGCTTCCATATATTTTCTACTCGGTACTTGCCCTCTTCGGGATCGATTTTCTTCAAACCCATTTAAGCGAGGGATGGACTGGTGTTGCTCGGTCGGCTGTTATTGCCATGTTCCTGATGACAACAACAGTCCTTCTGACCCGCAAGGGCGTTCGCCTCAAGGTGTGATCCATGCAGGAATATTTTAAGCTAAAGGAGTGTCGCGAATTTCCAATGAAATATTATGGCGTATTTTTGCCGATGGTAGGGCGCGGCGGTCCGACGCGCCTTTTAAAAACTTAACAATCTCGGCGGGTCCAGCGGCCCCGCCCTACCGATTACAGAAGAAACCTTATTCACAAACTCGTTTTTCGAAAGAATGAGCAGGCAGGGTTCCTGTCATATCTTTGAAAGTCCACTTCTGTTCATTGCCGGTGATGTTTACCATGATTAAGGCCTTTTTCCCATCGGGTGCCTTCCAGCATGAATGGAGAATGGCGGGTGTCTGTTTCTGTATGACTTTGCACTGGTTTTCCTTTGTGAAAATCATGCGGGCCATGAAATCGACATTAACTGTTTCGCAGTCAAAGCCTGCCGGCGAAAGCATCTCGCCGTCAAAAAGATATTCACGGTTGGAATGATAGAATCGAGCCGCATTTATGATAAAGCTGTGAATCTCCGAGAATTCAGGATCGGTGAAGATGTTCTCCTTGATATGACAAACCATTGGCTGAACGCCCCATGCAACAGTTCGTCCGAGTTCCACGAAGAACTGGTCAGGATAGAGCTTGTGCCATGGTTTCTCGGTCTTCCAGCGGTCTTCCGGTGGCCACAACGGATCCCAGGGTGTAATTCCATCTGGGTGTGCGTAGTTTCCAAAAAAGGCAAAGTCGCCGTGGTAGACGGATTGAAAGAGGGGAATGGGATCTGCCCCGCCGCCCAGATGCTCCATCGACGTGGAATTGCAGACAATCGCACCATCCAGAATATCCATGTAGGCTTCATTGCAAGTTTCTGTTGAAAGCGGATAATTTGGATTTTCTTTTTTCAGACGCTGCAGCAGAGCGCGGTAACCGGCTGGGCCGGCAGAGTCTCCCTTGAGATGGCGATGGACTGGATTGTAGCAGCGATCGTATGTGGCACATCCAATCATGTCCAGGTACTGTCCATCGAGTCCGCTCTCACGCAGGTTTTTAACAAGGCTTGAAATTTTGTTCTGGAATTTTGGAGCTTCGCCGCACATATATCCCAGGCGATGATGGTTATATCTGTTGAAAGCAGTATTTTTCTGTTGCCCGTTGCGTAATACGACAACACTTTCAGGACCACCTTGCTCCCAGCTTTGCCCGTCAAGATCCCAGCAGACACCGTTAATATAAACCTGCGAGAATATACCCTGGCTTTTCAAACGTGCGACTGCGTTTCGAAATGTTTCCACACCTTCGCGCGGCGGCCAGAATTCCGGATAGTCTGTGTCATAGGGATTGCTGTGCCACCAGTACCAGTCAAGGGCCACGGGAATGTCGCCCAACTCTTTTTGAAGGCGTTCAATCGGAGGAAAAACATCTTTGACCAGACCGCGATTCCAGACCCACATTCCTATTTTACGAAGAGGGTTCCCGGCAGTGCGCTTCGCATTCCATGATTGCGCAGTTCCCCATTTCTTGTAAATTTGTCCTGCCTCGAACCAGTCACCCTTGAATTCTGTGAAACAGTTCTCGTATGGAATACGGTAATTCACTCCGGGTTTGTCTCCATGACCCGGGTAATGAATGCCTGAGTAGGAGAAGGTTGAACCGTCTTTTGTCACAGAATATTCACAGGCCTTGCTGTTCCATGCCACATCCCTGTGATCGAAATACAGCGAAGGAGTATCTGCATTGATCAGGGCTGAGAACTGCATGGCCCCGGAATACTGACGTACAACCTTTATTCCCGGCTTGAGGTATTTCGGGCCCTGGTAAATCACGCCACAGTCCCAGCCGGCAAAAACGAACTTTGAGTCCGGCTTGAAGGCACCCTTGATGACAGGGAAATGAATTTCTTCTACGAACATGTCGCCTTGGTATCCATCATAGGACAATCTACCGCTCCAGAGACCATCTGTTTGCCGCTGCCAGTTTACATTAACGGCGAAACTGTCGCCGCCCAGTTTGTGACCCTTCCAGATTGCCTTTACGGAGGAGTCACTTTTCTCAACCTGACAATCCTTCATGTCGGCCGGGACAACAAACTGCAGGTTGCTGTGCATGTTGCCCAGACCCAGTTTCCAGTCGAGAAACGGCTGGCAGGATGAAGTAGTATCGCCTTTTTTCTTCAAAAGTCTTTCCACCGTGTAGGCTGCAGATGATGTCGTCTTGCGGCGCGCCTCGTCCCAGTCTTTCATTTCCTCCATTGTTTCGAACAGCGCGATGCAGGCGGTTTCGTAATCCACGCCTGCCAGTTCGACAACAAGCCGGGTGCTGCGATCGATCAGCTTCTTGTTGGACGCATCGACGTGTGCCATCCAGTTGCTGTTCAATCTGCCCATCTTGCCCATTGTTGCCGAGGAGGTGTTGTTCAGCACCAGTTTCACGGCAAGGTGCGAAAACAGGTTCAATGGCGTTTCAGGGATATCGACGGTCACCTTGATGAGAGTATCGTTCCAGCCGACAGGCTTCTTCTGTCCTATGATCAGCGCCGATCGCGCATCAAATTTTCCTGATGCGATCATATACGCGGTCTGCCATGAATTGGGAGCATCCGCATTCAGGCGTGACACCTCGTTTCCTATCAGGACGGCCATTGCGGCGTTCGGCTTGACCTCTGTTCGCGAAACGTCAGGCTCGTTACCGATCAGATATTGATGAAGTGTGGCGCGGTCAATCTGCGGAGGTCTGGCCCTGATGCTTTCAGACGCACCAAGTTTGATGTAAGTATCAGGGGTCCACTCCAGGCAATGCGGTTGGTGTTCCAATATCCTCAGCCAGGCTTCCGGAGTTGGGCGCAACGCGTCTTTGACGAACGCCCATGGCGCGGGTGATGCTGTGTCGTTGTGTCTACGAAACGGCGGGATTTTGAAGGTCGGTGAACGTTCTGTTGTATCAGTGAATATATCAAGGATGTAAGAGTCTGCAAAATACGTGATACGTCCACCGCGGGAGTATAAATCTTTTTCATAATCCGTAAGCCGTACGAGCGCCGCTACGTTTTCATCTTTGCGGAGTTGATCCAGCAGAGCCTCAAACTGCTCCAGAGTTTTTTCCGGCGTGAGCGTATCTAGATTCAGGGTTGCCATCTGGGCTGTTGTGAGTTTGCCCTTCAGGTGTTCCTTCATACCGGCCTCGAACGCCATGCCTGCAACAAGCAGTTCTACTGTGGTGGCCTGCATCCGCGTGGAGCCGGCCACAGCCATTGGACCGGTACAGAGGACCAGTGTGGTTACCTTGTCGTTCCGGATAACCTTGCGACAGCGTTCGAGTTTATCGGCCAGCAGATCCGCCGGGTTGTTGAAAAGAAAGAAGACCTTTGCTTTGACGTCCACGCCACGCAGGACCGTCCCGATGACGGAGGATGTCTCGCCGCCCTCGGAGATTGCAACGATCACATCACCTTCCGATACGCCGGCCTCTTCCATCTGGTGATAGCCGAACGTGATGTAGTCTTCGAACATTTCCACCGAGCGGATCAGCGCAAAATCGCCGCCTGTCATAACCGCGTGGGTCCGCGCAGCCATGTCGCCGCACGCGACCTTGAGTTCGGGATGTTTGCCGAATGTTTCGCGCCAGTAGCGACGGTTTGCCGCATCCAGCAGGATCGAAAGACGTCCGGTTGCCCCGCAGCCGCTGAAGTAGACTTTCTTATTGGAATCCAGCGCGGTTTTTATTGCCGCCCGAAGTTTTGCGAATTCCGGGGAGGCGATCATCTTCCTGGCCAGCGGCGGAATGTCTTCATCTACACTCAGCAGCATGCGAATGCCTTTTGCGGTGTCAGCCTGCAGAGTCTGCGAAAGTCCGCGCGTTTTCGGGTGTGACTGCTCCGTCGGCAGGTACCCGAGGTGGAACTGTGTTTCATTGCGAATGAAATCCAGAGCCTGCTCCCGCGGTGTATGCACCTGCTGTGGAAATGCCGCAGGACCAGTAAACACGAGGACTGCACAGTATGTTGACAATAACCATTTTAATCGTCTCATGAACGTCTCCTTTTATTCTTTAATTACAACGACACGATCCACAAAAACCGCCTGAACTTCGCCGGGCCGTTTTGGTGGCGATGCCCAGAATGATAATCCTTTTGATATCTCAACATGACCAAGATCGATGATTTTGTAGGAACTGCCTTCAATATCCGGAACCGGTACTGTTTTACTGACAACCATTTTCTTCCCTGTGAAATCGTATAGGCCGAGCGTCATGGCAGGTCCCGTCTTGACGGAAGCATCGCACCGCACAAATGCGCACACACGGCAGGTGTTTTTGGAAAGGTTTGTTGTGCCTGCGGCATTGGGGAAACGTATCAACGGGAATTGCACTGCCCAGATGTTGTGATCACCGGGCATCCGGGCCGCGACCTTGTTGGAAGCGGATTCATCACGTACTAGGGTTACCTGTTTTACGGGTCGTTTGTTGAATTCAAATTCCTGCCAATCCATCCATGCAGTGTCGGGCAGGTCCTTGCAGATGTCCGGGACGGATGCCGGTTCTGTCGCGTATTTTGCCTGCTGAAGAAGGCTTTTCTTGTAATCCTTGAAAGTCTTTTCGGTTTTGGTTTCACAATATGCCTTCACCTTGAAACGGTCGCAGGTCTTGATCCATGCGCGACAGGCTTCCAGGTAATTGTCAGGTACTGTGAGCGACTGGCCATCAAGTTTTACCTGGCGGCGAAGCTGGTAAAAGTTGAGGAGCCAGACATGATCCAGCGACAGCTTTTCGCGTATGACTTTATCGACCAGCCCCCTGTTTTGTTCCGGATCACGTTTCTCTTCTTTCTCTGCAATCGCAAGGGCGTTCTTCATCAACCGGGTTGCCTCAATAATCTCGTCGGTATTAAGCCATCGCGTTACGTTCTGCTGGTAACATCCCAGGGCTGGATTAGCTGATTCAGCCCGGTCGTGTATGAATGTCAGATACTGCTTGAGAGCTTTACCTGTTTTCTCTCCATAATAACCGGTAAGAAAATCGTCAATAAGCCGGTTCTCCTCCAGATCAGGATTCCATAGAAGATGAGAAATTACCCAATGGCGGAGTCGAACGAAATCTCCCGCACTGCATAGGGCATCTCCCTGTTCAAAGAGGCCGGCTGCGCCATACTTTACAAATGTTCTTATGTTCCGGCCGAGGACCCGCATGTTGGGATGGGGCAGCATATAGGAGGAAAAATTTGTGACGTAGTCCCACGCAAACACATTACCGTCGGCAATTCTGCTCCATGCCTCCAGGTCACGTAGAAAGGTTGCGTTCTCTTTGCTGCCTTCGAGTGGATGTATGAAGGAACACTCGATATCGCAGAGTCGAATCAGCACATTGCGGCGTGGTCGCACCTTCACCGGTGCTTTCCTTGTATATGTATAGGCGAAGGTGTCCACGTAAACATCGCGGAATTCTTTTTCCAGATCCTCGGCCACCTGGTTTACGAAGCGCAGGAGTGGGCCGGCGGCGGTACCGATGCCGCCTTCTTCCTCCTCCACCGCCAGGCAATTCTTGCACTCGCAACGTCCATGCCAGTCATTCTGGCTGACCTGTATGATATCGGCAGTTGGGTCTGCGCGCAGCAACGTGAGTGCGTTTCTGACCAGTTCCTTGCGCATTTCCTCGTTGGTCAGGCAGAGTTGTGCCTCCTTGTGAGTGCGTTCACCTTTTATTTCGCTGAACCATTCCGGATGATCCTTGAAATACTTTGCGGGTGGAAGCAGTTCGAAGAACGAGTGATAAGCCGAATTGCGGCCTTTGAAATGGATCAGCCGGTGGTTGCCGCCGTAGGACTCAGGGATCATTTCCATGGGTTCAAGCATGTAACGTGTGCGCGAACTGAAATTCCCTTTCAGGCGTGTCTTGAAGAGTGCATTGAAGGAATCAAGGTAATAAGATTCACGGAAACGCAGCTTTGGAGCATAACGGACATTCAGCATGGGAAGCGGCAGTGTAGGTTTGCGGGGAATGAAGGTTTCTTCCGATGTCCACCAGCGTACACCTACGGTGTCCTCCAGGAACGTGTAAACCGCATAAAGGGAGCCGCGCCGTGGATGACCGGCCAGGATCAGGTCGTTTCCTGAGGTCTTTAAGATAATACTGTCATAGGCCGCTGTCTTCGGATCAAAATCCGGCACAAGTTCGCGCGCAGCAGCAGTGTTACCCACCAGAAGCCGGGGCTTGTCCTTGGAAGCCGTTTCCGTAACGATTCTGAATTTTGCGCCTGTAATTTTGTCCAGGTGCAACTTGAGTTCATCTGCCGCTGTTTTCTCGACAGGCGTGGGGGTTGCGGGGATAACGATTGTGGCAATTGCCTTGCCTGAATCTGCAATACATTTTTCGATCTGTTCGGCCCGGTTACTGGCTGGCAGAAGAAGCATGAGGCAAATGATGCTGGTGATTTCAGGAAGTCTTATTGTTTTCATGGTTGCCTCTTCATGTTTTTCCGGGGTTTCTGGAATCCGGGTTCAGAGCTTGAAATGAAGTATAGACCATGTGGCAGGGAATGAACACCTACGATTGCGCATAAAATGAGCGGGTTTTTTCCGCAATCATCCTTGCCAAACATATTTTCGTTATTCAATATTAAATCGGAATCACATTGATCGGACGATAATGCCTAAGATATTCACACAGGTACCGCGAGTGGTAGTAATCCTGGAGACATGTGTCCAGCCCGACAGGCAGAAGCTGGACGGTATTCTGAAATATGTCCGTTTCTACGGGCCATGGCACCTGCACATAATACAGAATCGGGTTGGCGAGCAGAAGCTTGCACATTTCGAGCGATGGAATGCAAACGGTATCATAGTAGGGCAGTCCATGTTCGATATGGAGCCGATTCTTGCGAGGGTGAAAGTGCCTCTGGTTCTGGTCGATCCGCTTCCGTGTCATCTCAAACCGTCCTCTCCTTTTTACCGCCGTTCCTATGTACAGAACGATGCAGTAAGCGTGGGAGTGATGGCGGCGGACTTTTTCATTAACAAGGGATTCCGTAATTTTGCCTATGTTGGCGAAGTGCTGAATCGAATGTGGTCGCGTGGCCGCGGCCAGGGTTTTTCAAGCCGATTGCGTAAAGCTGGTTTTGCATGTCACACTTATCCTTTGTTGACCAGGGTCGAGATGAATGACTGGGCTGTTGAGCAGGCCAAGCTTGCGGGTTGGCTGGCAGGGTTGCCGAAGCCGGTTGCGCTTTTTGCCGCAATGGATATCCGTGCCAGGCAGATACTCGATACCTGTCTGATCAATGGGCTCAAGGTTCCTGATGACATTGCAATCCTTGGTGTGGACAACGACGAACAGCTTTGCCTGGGTAGTTCTCCGACACTCTCGAGCCTTGAATGTGATATGGGGCATTGCGGTTTTATGGCGGCACAGCTGCTCGATGAGCAGATGCGCGGCAAGCGGAAAAGGAAAATTATCCTGAAGTACGGGGTCAAACGAACCGCTGTGCGCCAGTCAACCGATGTGGTACAGCCCGTTCGGGATGGCCTGGTGGCGCGTGCTGTAGAATTCATACAGTTGAACGCCTGTGAGAGGATAAGCGTGATGGATGTTGTGGCCTACCTTAAGGTATCGCGCCGCCTGGCTGAATTGCGATTCAGGAAGGCATGCGGGCGTTCGATACTTGATGAAATCCAGAATGTGCGTCTTGAGCGGGTCAGACAACTGGTCACCGAAACAGATCTGTCGTTGAGTGAGATTACCGACCGGAGTGGATACCAGACAGATGACCACCTGCGCCACATATTCAAGAAACATTTCGGGGTTAGCATGCAGGAATACCGCAGGCAGAACCGTTCCTGAAACTGTTACTTCAGCGACGCCAGGACTATCTTGCGAAAATAGATTTCAGCAGCTTCGGATTGAATCTGTATTTTTCCTGAAGACGGTTTGACATTATATGCCTGATTCACAAGAACACCGTTGAATACCACGTCCAGCTTGTCACCTTTGGCAGTGACTTCCATGCGGTTCCATTCTCCGACCGGTTTATCGAGGTCGTTCTTGCCGCGGAAATTGAGCGTATCCGACCAATCGGGATCACGTCCGGACCAGTTGATTCGTCCGGCATTGATCGTGCAGGGTTTTCCCTTCGGATCCCATACTCCGCACCCCTTGCATTTTTCAGGTGCAATTCTGGCTGTTATCTGGAATTTGTCGGTCTTATCGCCGACCACAATGAAATCGCCCATTCCGCCTTCGATGATATTGGCTTCTATTGAATACATCCATGTCTTTCCGAAAGCGCCGTCTTCACCCTGGGAATGTACAAGAAGTCCACAGTCGCGTGCTGATTTATGGCGGGGAGGATGATTTGTTCCTCCCCACTTGAATTCCAGCACCAGTTTGTAATCTGAAAAGGACTCGTTTGATGTCAGGCAACCCCATTCTTCACCTGAGATCTTCAGCATCCCGTCCACGACGGTAAATACGCGCTTTGGATCGTTGTTCTTACCGCGTTCTTTCAGGAATATGTACCAGCCATCAAGGTTCTTCCCGTTGAACAGTTCCCGTTCCTGTGCATGGCCGATCGAACATGACAATAATACAGCAGTAACATATATGATTATTCTTCTCATCAGGTGGTCCTTTCTGCAGGAAATGCCAGGCCGACATCCCCTGCCGTTCCCAGTGAGAAGAGACAGTAGATCAGGTTACAGGGAATGAACACATGCGATTGCGCACAAAATGATCCGGCATTTTGCGCAATCACCTTGCCAAGCATGCCGGAACTATTCCATATTCGTGGGAAACAGGCCGGGTTGTAAATAATGCCAAAAATCTTCACACAGGTGCCGCGTGTGGTTGTGATTCTGGAAACATGTGTGCAGGCTGAACGGCAGAAACTGGACGGACTGCTCAAGTATGTGCGGCTCTATGGTCCGTGGCATTTGTACATAATTCAGAATCGTGTTGGCGAACAGCACATATCCCGCTTTGAGTCCTGGAATACCGATGGAGTCATTGTCGGAACATCCATGCTGGACATGGAGAAGATTCTTGCAGAAACGAAAGTACCGATTGTTCTCATGGACCCTCTACCAAACTATCTTTCCAGGAACTCTCCATTTGTCCATTGTTCCTATGTGCAAAACGATGCTGTGAGTGTTGGTACCATGGCGGCTGATTTCTTCCTGAAAAAGGGATTCACGAATTTTGCCTATGTAGGGGAGGTTCTGGATTATATGTGGTCTCGTGGCCGCAGTCGGGGTTTCTCCGACCGTTTGCGCAAAGCCGGCTTTAAGTGTCATATCTATCCAGCATTGACCGGGGCGGAGATCAATGACTGGTCTGTCGAACAGGCCAAACTTGCAGGATGGCTGGCCGGTCTGCCTAAACCTGTAGCTTTATTTGCGGCAATGGACATTCGTGCCAGGCAGATACTCGATACCTGCCTGATAAAAGGGATCAAGGTGCCGGATGAGGTTGCGGTGCTAGGCGTGGATAATGATGAGCAATTCTGCCTGGGCAGGGTCCCGACGATTTCCAGCCTTGAGTGCGACTGGGAAAACTGTGGATTCATGGCCGCGCAGTTGCTGGATGAGCAGTTACGCCGTAAGAGGAAACGCAGGACGATTCTGAACTACGGTGTAAAAAGGATCGCCGTTCGCCAGTCGACCAACAGGGTGGAACCGCTGCAGGATCGTCTTATCGCAAGGGCAATTGAATTCATTCAGCTTAACGCCTGCGAAGGTATCAGCGTGAGGGATGTTGTGAAGTATTTAAAAGTATCGCGCCGGCTGACTGAACTGCGTTTCAGGAAGACATGTGGACGGTCCATTCTGGAGGAGATTCAGCGGGTACGCCTTGAACGGGCCAAGCGGCTGGTTGCGGAAACAGACTTGCCGATACGGGACATTACCGACCGCAGCGGTTACCAGACGGATGATCACCTGCGCCGCATTTTTAAACGACATGTTGGCATGACAATGCAGGAGTATCGTCGCCAGAGATGAGTTTTCAGTACTATCGGCTTCACTCGCCTTCGCAAGAATACCCCGCGGTTGGGCGCAGGGAGCTTCAATCTTTCTATTTATCTTTCCAGTTACAAAACCACTGGCGGGCCGTTATTTCATGTTTTGATCCGTTGAACTCCACAGTAACCAACTGGTCGTTGAAGTTCATGATAACCCAGCTTTTATCCTCGAACAGGAAAAGTCCGACCATATTGGGCGCGCTGAATGTTTGATGTCCCAATGCATTGATAAAAGGAGTACGAATCTTGTCCAGCTCTTCTTGTGTAAGTTTCAGTAACTCGCTGGTTTTCCCCTTAACAGGCAGAATGACCACGTTTGGAAGGTCAATATTGATCTTGCCCTTCAAGGCCTGTACAAGGCCATCAGTTATGAGAGTTGGGCGACCAGTTGATATGTAGTCGTTTATGAGCTTGTCGGCATCAGGGAAGACTCGGAAATAAGATGCAAAGAACGCGGCCGGTGCATCTTTCGGAAATTCATCGCATGGATTTAAGGGTAATCCAAGCATGCCTGCAAAACTGAAAAGAAAGTCTTCGCCGTATGAGGAGCTATTGGCAGGCTTGAAGGCTGCAATGCCAGTCAGTTTCCGTGCCTTGACTTCTCTGGCAACTGAAAATAATTCTGGCAAATGGTTGCTCAGATGTTTTATATCTTCTGGGCCATACGGTGAACCCAAACCGCCTACGCCCTTTAGATTCAGCAGCTTGACGCTGTCATCCATTTTCTTTGCGTCGGCTGGCGTCATCGCAAGATATCCGTAACTGTGGAGAAGTGATTCAGGCATACCGCCAAGAACTGTCAACCTTGCTTGTTCCAGGTACGTGGCGGGAGTTGTTCCCAGAGGGTCATACCATCCTCCCTCGCATTTGCCCATGCCGACAGACGCAATCCAGCGAGAAATGAAGAAAGCCGCCATCTGTGGTGTACCGCCCCATGAACCTTTATAATCGCGTGTTTCAGTGCCAACCCAGGTGCCGTCAAAAATTGCACTCATACGTGGCACGTCGTATCCCTTATCCTGGTAACCGTCATACCAGCAGGGGAATTTGACAATGACCCTGACCTTTGGGTTGACCGCCCTGCAGGCCTTTATCACATTTTCTTCGGCAAGACGGCACATCAGTTCACGGCGGTAGTGTGACCAGTCTGGTTTCCCGACGGGATATATCTTTTCTCCAATGGTTACGGTCTGCGCCTTCATGGCCTTTGAACAAATCTCACAGGTACAGTCTGTGAACCAGAAATCGTCTATCAGGATTGTGTCAAAGAATGAGGCCGTATATTCGAAAATCTTTCGGGTACGTTTCTGCGTGGGAAGGTCGGAGTAACAGCAGGCCACATTCCAGCCGGAAGATATCTTACCGATCATGGTTGGCGTGACCAGTCCGCCGGTCTCTATGCCGGCATTGCGGAAACGGTTGATGGTTTTTTCCAGAAGAGGCCGTTCTACGAGATATCCGAACCGGAATGTTTCCAGATAGACTTTTGTGAACCCATGCTGTTTGTACCACGCAACCGCTTTGTCGATCGATTCATCGTTCGTGAAGATCGCTTTCATTTCCTGTGCTTTTATGGAAGTTGAGAAACGGTGGATGGATCGATTATCCTGGGCAAGATCCCAAAGGTTCTGTTCGCCTTCTGCGCCGGGAATTGTGATTCCAGTGATTACCAGTGTGATGGCAATGAATGCTTTACGACATTTATTCATGTTTCCTTTCTCTTTCGACTTTCATCTGAGTTGTCAGCTTTTCTCGCGCATACGGTAGGCGGTTGGAGTGCAATGTTCAGAACGACGGAATGTGTTGTTCAAGTGCTGGGCGTGGCAGAATCCGGTATTGAGCGCTATTTCCTTTATAGAAAGATCGGTCTGGGATAACAGGCGTTTTACCTCGAAAAGACGTAATCTGATTAAAGTGGCATAGACTGTCTCTCCCAGCACACGGACAAAATGCGTATTTAATTTATGACGCTGTACGCAAACAGCTTCTGAGGCGTCATGGATGCCGATATTCCTGCTGATGTTTTCACGGAAAAACTTGAGTACAGAGCGAATCAACGGGTCTGCGGTTACGAAGCTGTCCGTACTGGCGCGGAGTTCAACTCCGTTTGGTGGAACCAGTATTGGATCAGCAGATGCCTTTGCACCATGCATCAACCGGTCCAGCAGGGTGGCGCTGTCATATCCAACACGGACGAGATCGTGCCGGACGCTGGAAAGCGGCACGCACAGGTTCTCACAGACAAGGGGATCATTGTCCACTCCGAGGATAGCAATGTCGTCGGGGACGGAGTAGCCGGCTTCGAGACAGAAAGTTTCGATTTTTGCGGCATCGTAATCGCTGTAACAGAAGATGCCCAAAGGTTTTGGCAATGGCCTGATTATGCGTCTCAACCAGGCGTTCTGCGCATGCCAATTGTCTTTTCCGCTTTTAGAGTGAAGTGCCCAGGCGAGATTTCGTGGGCGTTTTCCCGTCTTTTCCAGAAAACGGTCAGAGAAACCCTCGGCACGCAGCTTATGCATATACTGATACTCTGTTGAAAAAAAGACCGCATTGCGGAATCCGCGTTCGATCAGGTGGTCTGCGGCGGTTTGTCCGATGAGACGCTGATCTCCCGTAATTCGCGGCATGGGGATATCAGGCCGACAGATCCACATGTCCACACAAGGAACATGCTGTCGACGTACATAGCGGATCAGATCTGCATTCTTGTTGATTTGTACAAGCATGCCGTCTCCAGACCAGCCCTGAGGTAGAGCGTTTCCTCCGCCGTATGTACAGCCGTCACAGATTGTCAGGTACCAGTTGTGTTCGGCGGCGTAATGGCCGATTCCCTGGCGGATTCGATGATCATAGAGCTCCATAAGGACAAGTACTGCCGCGTTTTTCATGTCATTAGTATATATTCTGTCACCTGTCACCTTCAAGCAGGTGCTTTACTTATTTTGCACTAAATAGCCTGATCATGCATTTGCCGAATAACGGGAAACGGCGCATAATAATGTCTGTAAATTGAAGAAATCATTGGCGCAGCATGTTTGAATTCCAAAACGGAGAGATAAGATGAAAACAGATGTAACAGCATCAGTAGGCGACATCCATAACAAGATCAGGCGGCGAACATTTATCAAGACTTCCGCCACGGCAATGCTGGGCGCCGGAATGATGCAGTATTGCTTCAACGTGTTTGGGAGCGAGGGAACCATGGATGGACTGGCTCTCCTGGGTGGTAAACCGGTCAGGAAAAAAGGATGGGCGCACTGGCCGCACTGGGTAGCGGCTGAGGATGAGCAGAAGATCCTTGAAGTGTTACGCAGTGGTGTCTGGTCGCGTGCAGGCGTCGTCACCTCGTTTGAAAAGGCGTGGGCCAAGGCCATTGGCTCGAAGCGCTGCCTGGCCGTTGTGAACGGAACAAACGCGCTGGTGATTTCGCTGGCACAGCTTGATATAGGAGCGGGTGATGAGGTGATCCTGCCACCGTATACTTTCATAGCTACGCCGCAGTCAATCCTCATGAACGGTGCAATCCCGGTTTTCTGCGATGTTGATCCGCAGACGTACCAGCTCGATCCAAAGAAGGTCGAGTCGAAGATTACATCGAAGACCCGCGCGATTCTGCCCGTGCATATTCTGGGTCTGCCCGCAGACATGACTGCGATAATGGATATTGCCAAGAAACATAACCTGATGGTGGTTGAAGATGCGTGCCAGGGGTGGCTTGCCGAGATCAATGGCAAGAAAGTTGGTTCATTTGGCAATGCCGGTTGTTACAGCTTCCAGAATTCCAAGAACATGCCGATCGGCGAGGGTGGTGCGATTGTCAGCGACGACGATGCGTTTATGGATCGCTGTTACTCGTACCACAATTATGGCAACGCGTATGGTACAGCTGTAGGTGCTGTTGGTGGCGGCACAGTAATGCTTGGCTCAAAAATGCGGTACACGGAGTATCAGGCCGCGATAGGACTTGCCATGTTAAAGACGTTGGAGCCTGAGACAATTAAGCGGCACGCAAACGCGGAATATCTGAAAAGCAAAATAAAGGATATTCCAGGGATTGTCCCTTATGCGTTCTCGCCAGGGGTCAATCGTGCTGCTTTCCACCTGTTTCCTTTCCGCTACAAAGAAGATTCGTTTAACGGATTATCACGGGACAAGTTCATAAAGGCTTTGAGTGCGGAAGGTGTCGGTTGTTCGGGCGGTTACGGCCAGCTCAATAAGCAGCCTTTTGTCAAAGCGGCTTTCCAGACGAAGAACTTCAAACGGATGTATGCGCCCGCGGAACTGGATTACGAGGCGTGGCTGGAGCGAACCCGGTGTCCTGAAAATGAAAAACTTTGTACGGAGATGGTCTGGCTATCGCAGGAGAAACTCCTGGCCGAGAAAGAAGATATGGATGACATCGCCAACGCGATCGAAAAGATCCACAAACATTCGAGGAAACTGGCCAAGGTGTAACTTCTGAACAGGAGCATGTCGAAATGAGAAATACATTTAAACTGGCGATCAATCTTTTGTTGATATCTGCGGCGAGCGCGGTATGTGGAGCGGATCTGACGGCGCGCACATTCAACTCGGGGTTCCTTGAGGCGCACGATACGTACAACGGCATATCGGTGGCGAGCGATGGAAACGTCTACTATGTGCTTTGTGCTCAGACAATCGATGTGGGCGGGAAGATATATCGCTATGATCCGCGCAAGGACGATGTCCATTACCTTGGAGACCTTACGGAGATCTGCGGTGAAAAGGATCTCAAAACTGTACCACAGGGAAAAAGCCATGTGCGGTTCCAGGAATACAAGGGTAAGCTCTATTTCGCAACGCATGCGGGCTATTATAATATGATTGATGGAATGGAATGTCTGGCAACCGTTGTTCCGGCGGGCTACAAACCATATCCAGGTGGTCACCTGCTCGCCTATGACTTGAAAAGTGGGAAGTTTGAGGATCTTGGTCTGGCTCCTGAGCGTGAAGCAGTTCTGTCGATGAGCATGGATACCCGGCGTGGTGTCATGTATGGAATAACCTGGCCAATCGGATATTTTTTCAGTTACGACGTAGGCACGAAGGCTTTGCGTAACCTGGGGCCGGTGGCAGGTCAGGGCGAGAACGGTAGAGGCAAGGCATACCGCGTTCTCTGTCGTTCGATAGCAATAGATCTCGATACCGGTTGCGCCTACTACACGAATCCGGAGGGCGATATTTTCCGCTATCGGCCCGGTGCGGAGCGCGTGGAAAAGATAGAGGGTGAAAACATGCGTAAGGATTACTTTGGGAAATACGATCCGTCCGATTCCGGCAGCATGGGATACAACTGGAGGCAGACAGCCTGGCATCCAAAAGAGAAAGCTGTTTACGGCGTACACGGCAATTCCGGCTATCTTTTCCGTTTTGATCCAGCCGTACCACGTCTTGATGTGCTGGATCGCATTACCTCGGAACCATCGAAGAGAACGGGAATGGGTGACCAGTTTAGTTACGGTTATCTTGGCTTTACGCTGGGTTCGGACGAACGTACGCTTTATTATCTGACTGGTGGCCCGATTTTCGTAGATGGCAAGCGGCTGGCGGGAAAGGAAAAGAGTGCAATGGGTGAGGCCAAGGGGCTTGAGAACCTGCACGTCATCACGTACGACATTTCAACAGGCGGATATAAGGACCACGGTCCAGTTTTTTACAAAGACGGACAGCGTCCGCTCTATGTGAATTCAATTGCAGTTGCAGAGGATGGAACGGTCTACACGCTGGCACGTATTACCGAAAATGGCCATACGCGAACCGACCTGATACAAGTCCGGATTAATAAATAGGAATAGCATGAGCCATTATCGAAAATTGTTTCTGATACACTTCTGTTATATTCTTGCCTGTCTTCTGCCATGCCTTGTCATAATTGCTGCAGAATCTGACCCGACAGGTAATGTCTGCCGTACAGGTTTAAAGCTAGCGGTATTTGACATTGATGCCACGCCTCCGGTTGGAAGTTATCTTGCTTACGATCGCATGACCAATACGTGGGATTTGGGTTTACGGGCACGTGGAATCGTTTTAATTGGAGCAGGACAACCTATAGTATTATGTTCTATTGACTGGATCGGCATAGCCGGAGAAAGTCAGGATGCGTTCAAGCATGCACTGGCTGAAGCCGCCAGGACAATTCCTGAAAGGGTGGCAATCCACACGGTGCATCAGCACGATGCTCCAAGAAGCGATTTTGGGGCAGAACGATTGCTCAAGGAAGCAGGAATCACTTCGTCAAAATTCGATGAAACATTTACACGTGAATTTATTGTTCGTCTGACTGCTGCCGTAACTGGTTCGCTGGCTGCATCTGTTCCTTTTACTCATGTAGGTCTTGGAGAAGCTCCTGTATACCAGGTTGCTTCAAATCGCCGTATACCTGGTCCCGACGGAAAGGTCAGGGCGACACGTTATACAACTTGTAAGGACCCTGCTTTACGTGCTGAACCGGAAGGTTTGATTGATCCCATGGTTTCTCTTGTGAGCTTTTGGAACGGGGATAAGCCCGTAGCCGTTCTTAGCTATTATGCAACGCATCCTCAGAGTTACTATCGTACCGGTATACCTAATCCGGATTTTCCTGGTATTGCCCGCTTCTATCGTCAGCTGGCTGTACCGCAGGCGCTGCATATTCATTTTAACGGTGCAGGCGGGAATATTGGCGCAGGCAAATATAACGACGGATCAAAGGAAAACCGGGGTATTCTGGGGGAAAGGCTTGCCGATGGAATGAAACGTGCGTGGGAAGCGACAAAACGTCAGCCTGTAACTTCCAGTGAAGTAAGCTGGAATATTGAACCTGTATTTTTACCCCCTGCAAAACATATCGAACTGCTGGAAACCTCTCCGGACTTGAAAAAGGAAACGTTTCTTGAAAAGAATGCTTCGGACCTGGTTTGGCTTCAGCGATGCCGTAAAGGCATCAAACTTAATGTCGGATGCCTTGCCATTGGCAGTGCGCGCATTCTTCATATGCCGGGAGAATTGTTTGTGGAGTATCAGTTAAATGCAAAAGCCTGTCGCAAAGATCTGTTTGTGGCCATGGCGACATATGGTGACTATGGAATGGGTTACATTTGCACTGCCAAAGCATATGAAGAGGGCGGATATGAGGCGGGTGTTGCGTCATCTGTATCTCCGGTAACCGAAGAAATACTCATGACAGCAATTCGGAAATTGTTGAATAAATAATCAAAGACTCGAACATGGAAAGGAACCGTTATGAATAAAAACACGAATCATGCGAACGACAGTATGGGATATACACGGAGGAATTTTATCAAGACGAGCGGTGCAGTTGTGGCAGGGTTGGGGCTGAGCAGTACGGTCAGGTCTGCTGAGGCTGAATCGCTGGCTTTAAACGGCGGACAGAAAGCCGTTACATTTCCAGCTAATAAATTTGCCGCAATGACCCGCTGGCCTCGTTACGGGGCGGCCGAGAAGAAACGCCTTCACGATATGATTGACAAGAACAGCTTTTATGATGAGTTGCCGGCGTTCGAGAAGGAATGGAAGGAATACACGAATGCGGCTTTTGTGAAGGCGCATATGAATGGTTCAAGCGCGTTGACAAGTATGTATTTTGCGCTCGATCTACCGGCCGGCAGTGAAGTCCTGGTGCCGTCATACACCTTCTTCTCGGCCTGTCTCGCAATGCGTTTTTCCGGACTGGTCCCGGTTTTTGTGGATATTGATCCGAAAACAGCATGCTTTGACCTTGAAGATGCAAAGAGAAAACTGACGCCGCAAACGAAGGCAGTGGAAGGTATGCACTCGTGGGGCCTGCCATGTGAAATGGACCTTATCTGCGATTGGGCGAAAGAGAAGGGGCTTGTCCCGCTGGAAGATTGTGCGCATGCACACGGTGCATCCATGAAGGGTAAAAAAATGGGAACATGGGGACAAATGAGTATCTTCAGTTTCCAGGCGTCCAAGGTTATGCCGACGGTGGAAGGTGGCATGGGCATGTATCAGACGCGCGAGTATTTCGAACGCGCTGCAGCATTTGGTCATTACGAGGATCCGGCAAAATTCCCGAAAGACAGTCCCGTACGCGCGTACGAAGGCACCGGGTTTGGCCAGAAATATCGGATGCATCCATTTGCGGCCGCCGTGGCCCGTCAACAGTTACAGGAACTTGATACCCATAATACGATTGTGGAAAAGAATGCCAGGGCACTGAATGACCGGCTGACGCAGTTGGATTGTGTTACTGAGCCACGCTGCCGTCCCGATCAGAAGCGGGTTTATTATAGCGGGAATATGCTGTTCATTGATTTCAAAAAGCTGGGCGTATCACGCGACTTGATTGTGAAAGCGCTGAAGGCCGAAGGTGTTCGTGTTAGTTTCTGGGATTATCCTTCACAACATAAACTGAAAATCTACTCCGAGGCCAAATGGTGGCATCATCCTCCGAAGATTCCGGAATCCATGCCTGGAATAGATTATGTGAATGCAAACCACATCTTCCTTCCATGTCTTTACGAAGAAGCGCCCGAGTTGATAGCACAGTACATAAAGGCCTTCGAAAAAGTATGGGCCAATCGCGCCAAGTTGGCGTAAAGAACTGACGCGCTACTCTGGCATGCATTGCTGGTCGCGGTCATTGGTGCGGACTTGATATCCGTCTGGTCAAATATTGACACGTTTGATTCTAAATTATTGTTAATTGCCGGTCATTCGCACAACGAGCGGAGCATCGCCGATGAGCAAGTCCCTGATTTCCAATCCGCCATCCCGAGGTGTGACGACAAGGTCTTGTTTTACGCCGTTAATTGAATCATAAGCCTCGGCGGAGCGGCATGAGAATGGAAGGCGAAGCGTGACGGATACCGGCTCGCAATTGTCTTTCGCGAGGCCGCCACGCCAGAGCGCCACGGCCCGTCCGTCTGGCAACGAAAAGGTAAAGCATTCCATGTGGTCTGGTTCAGGCGAAATCGTGCATTTGAATTCAGCCGGTTCCATTCCGTCCATTATTGTTGCAAGATTTCGTGTGACATAATAAGCAGCCTGCGGCTGGAGTGGGGCGATTGGATCAGCCTGGAATGTTGACCGCATGAGGCTCAGGTCGACCGTGCCGAAATGCGAAAAATAAAGTTCGCAGAAGAATGATTCAATCCCGAGTCCTGCATGTTTGGTGAATACCTGAGCAATGTATTTTGCTTTCTCCAGTTCCGAGCAGTTGAATGGGCCGCACCAGACATTCCTGACGTCCTCTTTTTTAAATGTCGGATAAAGTGCCCCGTAATTCCATTCGGTAACCATGCAGTGTCCTGTGAATCCAATAGAAGTCAGCCACTTCCGGAAAGCCTGTACATCACGGGTATAATCAAGCAGGGAGTTGGGATCCCTGTTATAAAACGGATGCCACCCGATCTCGTCCACCTCTTTTGCAAGAGAACGTATAGCCTGCAAATAACTGGTTTTCTTTTCCTGCTGGGCCAGGTTATCGGGAGTCCATTTGCTGATTCCATGCGGGAAGCCGGCTATGGATCCCATCATGATTTTTGCGTCAGGCGCATATTTCCGGATAATCGGTATGGCTGTTCTCGTGACTGCCAGGAAATGGTCAAGGTTCGGGTGATCGCCCCAGTAACATGAGATGTTCCATTCGTTCCAGATTTCGAAATGGTGTACCCGCCCGCGGAAATATTTTACCATGAATTCCACATATCTTGCCCAGGCGGCAAGCGCTTCAGGGGTGGTGGGCGGCTTCGGCATGTCGTAGTTCCACTCCCACAACTGTGGCGTAATTCTTTCAGCAGGACCGGAGTAGAGCCGGTTCCCGAAATTGAGCGACATGATGATCTGTACGCCGTTTATTACCAGCTCTGTTACGGCCGCATCAGTAATTGGATCAATTTCCAGTACGCCTTTTTTCTTTTCCACCCAGTGCCAGTTGATTGGATCGTCGTGATAGCCCACGCGTGCCCATTTCACGCCGGCATTGTAGTGTAACGGCCAGTACCATCGATGTGCGGCAAGTTCCTGTCCCGGTGTGTGGTGCGTTGAGTTGACGGTGACGCCCGTGCCACGTGATATAAGCGCCACGTTCTTACCCTGCGTGTTATACACTTCAACCTCGGCGAGCGAGAAGGCGTAGAGGATGTTTTCAACCATCTGCAGGCTGGTGGCCGTGATCCACAACTGTTTGACAGGCGTGGAGGGGAACTTGAATTCGCATTCTAATTTTTCAGGTGTGTCACCGGAAGCTCCCTCAAAAAGCGTGTTCCAGGTTGCGCCATCGCGACCGCCTTTTATTATGAGTGTTTTGGGCATGCCGCAGCCGATTTCGACGGCATCTTTTGTAGGCATCCAGCCGAGTTTACTGCGCGGTGATAGTGGCCGCTTGCGTAGTACGATGCGGTCAATGGTTTGTTCAACTGCAAAATCCAGCCTGATCCAGATTGGCTGGGCGTCTGACCGTGTTTGTCCCCGACTCATCCAACATGTCTGCACGTTGCCGTCTATCAGGTGTACAGCCTCGGCTGGTAGGTAGTCATTTGCTGTCGAGCGCGGCATTCGCGTGGTGGTGACGCCTATGTAATTTTTGCCGATCTGGCTGCTTTCTTTTGGATGAACCTTGATTCGGGGAGCGGTATTGCCGGTTTGAAACGTTGAGTCATCGATCAATGTCGGTGCTTCATCGAGCACCCAGCAGAATCCGAACCGCTTGATAGGCGATCCTTCGCAGAAGGTCTGCACCTGCGGTTCTTCGCTGACAAAAGAGCCGGCAGCCTGTCCGCTGGCACTTGAATGGGGCATTATTGCCATGGTGATTAAAAGTGCGAAAACTGCCTGGAAGACCGACGGTAGTATTCTCATATATCAATCCTCGGTTGATGTTTACGTATGCTTTTGTACTATAAATTTTCTTGTTCTTTTATCACTGGAAACATTGAGATCCGGAATTTTGTACAGCCGTAAGGAACCAGTTTTATCCGTTCGGCAGGTCCATTTCCGGTAGCCGCCGTCATGGGTAGACTGGGATCATGGGGCTGTGGGTCCCATTCAATGGGCTTGGCGTTAACTGACAACGATAATGGTACGGACAGCGGCCAGTCCCATTTGGCTGGCATGGAACCGCGTGTTACCGTCACTCCAGGATTTTTAACATCCAGAGCAAACTTCCATCGGGCGGCGGGATTCGGCGTGTTTGCATCGCCGATGTCAGGTATTGCAAGAGCGAACAGCAATGGACCATAGGATACTGTGGCATATGGTTTCCCTGGGGTCTTATTTTCTTCGGGTAGTGAGAGTTTGTCAGGTTTGTGTTGGTGATCCTTTGCCGTGCCTTTGGCCTGATCAATACCGGTTGATACAACTGTTGTCATCGGGAAGCGAAGCTGTATTGTGTCGCCGGCTTTCCATGCGCGGTTAAGACGTACAAATCCGCGATCGTTTTTTGCTGTATCAACAGTTGTGCCATTTACTTTCAGCTCGGGGTTCTGGCACCAGCCAGGGATACGGAGCAAAAGCGGGAAAGTTGCTTCCTTGACAGGTTTCACTTTTATCTCAATGTCTTCATTGAATGGGTAATCGGTTTTGCAGGTTATGTCGACCGGCACATGGTCTGCGGCCAGGGCTGATATTTTGCATGGACCATAACAGGTTGCGGCAAGCCCATTGTCGTATGTAGCCATCCACATATGTGTTATAAACCACGGCAGAATGCGATTGAGAGCGGCTGTACAGCACAGCGGATAATGAAATGGTTTATAATTGCCACCCGAAGCCCTTGGACCATGATCAAAAACAGGCGATCCGCTGACCACGCGGTTTGGACTCTGGAAGTAAACATGGGTTTTGAAATCACGGGAGACCGTTGCAGGCGCCGCATTGAAGAACGCCCGTTCCATGCGATCGGCCATTTCACCTTTGCCGGTTACGGCCAGCAGCATGACTTTGCTCCACAGATATGCTGCCACATCACATGTCTCGGTGCCGCGGAATGCGCCTGTCGGGTGGTACCATTCATCGGCAACCGGGACACCGTTCGGCTGCATTGCAATTTTCTCAAAAAAGTCATGCCAGCCGAGAGTTGCCTTTAGAAAAGAATCGTCACCAGTCCAAAGGTACCCAATGATCCATGGTGTTGTAGTTTCAAGGAAATGTACGACGTGATCATTTTCCTCGGCGCCCGGTTCCTGTTTTGGTGGCTGGCGGTATAGGCTCCATGACGTTCCTCCTGGATTTCTGCCACCGCCATCTTTGGCGAATATTGCATTTAACCCTGAGGCGATCTGTCTGTTACCCGTCCAAGTATAGGTTTCAAACGCCGGCCAGGGGTTGGACATTCCCCATCCCTGCCGCATCCAATCAGGATTATTGCTGTAGGCCATTTCCAATGCCTGCAAAATACGCCGGTCACCCGAACCGGAATAATAACCGCAGAGGGAACGTCCCATGAGGCCACAAGCCCAGAATGGCCATCCACCGGAAACCTCGGCGCCCTTTATATCATCGGGATTATTTTTGTTGAGCCACCACAGGAACAGGATACTGTTGGTGTTCATATGATTGACGACAACATCAAAACGTTGTTTCGCCTGCTGGATGAGGGCATCATCGTGTAGGAGATAACCCAGCTTGGCCAGACCGTCGAACCAGTAACCGCCGCCTTCGTATGGCCATCCGCCCTTGGGCCAATTGAGACGTTCGCCGGTCATTGTGTGATCAGCTGCCCATGCTCGTTTGAACTCGTCATGTATGTCGTCCATGTGGCCGGTATATCCGTCTCGGGCCGCAAGGCACCAGTCGCGCAACCAGCCTGAAGGTTCAATCGTGCCGGGCGGCAGTGGTATGAATGCCGGATGTGTCGGTGGCTCGAAAGGTCGCGCATAATTTACTGTATTCTGTTTGTTTTCTGCTCCGCCGGTTGAAAGTTGCAGTATGAAAAAAAAGACTCCCAGTAACAACGATGTAATTAAAGTTCTGTTTTTCATGGTCATGTTTCCTTTCGCCTAGCTGTCATTTTGCGAAACAGTCCGATACAAGTTCGTCTTCTTCGGCATGGGTGAGATCAAGCACATGGAAAAAGGTGACGATACCGGTCGGGTCAACAAATTCCGTGAACGTCAAGGTTTCGGCAGGCGCTCCTTTGCTCCATCCTCCTCTCGCTTCAACCCTGGCCTTGACCGTAACTTTCCTTCCGTCTGGACGTCTGGACGAATCCGGTTCGGGTTCTCCCACTGATGTCGGATCTATGACAACTCCTATGAAGTTCGGATATTTCTTCAATACTTCTGCATTCTGAGCAGTACCTAGGCAATATACGACAGGACCTCTCAGGAGAGCAGCTTTTCCTTCCTGCAGCTGGTGACCTTTGACAAAGCGCCAGGTCATTGGCAAATCCAGTGTTACCGTATCTCCGGTTTTCCATGTACGGCGAATCTCGTAGGGTTTTTCCCCCGGTAATGCAGGTGCCGTATTACCGTCGTTAATTTTGATAGTTCCGTTATGACACCACCTTGGAATCCGCAGCCGCAGGGGGAAATCCATCTCTTTCGAAGCAGTTATACGTAAAACAATATGTCCCGAATTCGGATAATCTGTTTCCTGTGCAAGTGTCACTGAATCCTGTCCAAATGCAAAAGTTGATTTGGAGGCGGTGAACAGGTTGACAGCTATGCCGTTATCAGCGCAGCGATAGTAAACTTTCTGAGGCAGTTCTGCCATGATCCGGCGGAAGTTACCCGGACAGCAGAAGCCGTCATTGTTGTAATATTCGCGCTGGCCTGTGAATGGGGTGAAATACCGGAGTTTACGCCCGGCAGGATCCTGTGCCGCAAAGAGGGCATTGTAGATTGTACGTTCCATGATGTCCCCATAACGGAGATCGCCGTCCAGCCGCATCAGGCTGTCCAGCCAGCGGCTTATGTACGCGGTGACACACGATTCGCCGATTGTACCTGCACCGTTCTGGGTATAGG
>MHBM01000003.1:0-22078 GCA_001804885.1 Lentisphaerae bacterium RIFOXYA12_FULL_48_11 | reverse complement strand
TTAAGTCCGCCACCTTTTTTCAGGAGCTCGTGACGCATGTAGTAGGACATCTCCATCAGTGACGGAGTTGTATCATATCGGAAAAGTTCAGTTTGCGCATAGCAGCGGGCCAGCATCACGTAGACATGGGCGGGTTTTGTGTCAAACGTCTGTTTCCAGTCACGTAGTGAGGCGCACTTGATTTCGCCTTTGTTATTACCATGCCGGATTTCCGCCGCAAATTTCAGATATTTTTCATCACCGGTACAGCCGTAGAGGGCAAGAAAAGCTTCCGGGAGACCGGCGGTGCAGATTTCTTCCGGTTTTTTATCTTTAGAAAAGGTGCTAATCACGTAATCGCCCAGCTCTCTTGCGTACTGTAAGGATTTTTCGTTTCCAGTGACACACCAGTTCCGGACGAGACTCAGAAGAAGGTATTCCTGCTCGTGCAACACCCAGTTATGGTGGTTTTGATGAGCTTCGGGTTCCGGCTTGAATGTTCCGATATACCCGTCCGTGTCGCGCGTCTTAAAGACGCCCTCTATCAGCTTCAACGTCCGGTCGGCAATCTTTTGATCCCCGGTATAGGCTGAGAAGAGACTGCCGGCATCTATGACTTTCCCCACGCCGACATAATGATATCCGTTGGTGAACGGGCGTAAATGGAATGGCTCAATAAAAGTCTTATCGAGATCGAGGGCCATGTAGTTTTTCCCGATCAGGTCATTGATGCGGCGCCCGATCTCTCCTGACAGGTCGGCCTGTTTGAGTGTGACCGGCTGTAGCATATCCGCGACCTTTGGCTTGACCTGTTCCGCGTTGAGAGTAGTTACCGTGAGAATTATTAAAGAAATATTAAGAAGCAACTGTCTTGTCTTCATTTCTACCTCCCGGGAGTCGGCGCTCCGATGTTGAAATAAGCTTTACAGGAATTCCAGAATTATTCGGATGTAATCTATTATATTCAGGGAAATCAGTCTCAACATCTTTTTGGTATTATTTTACATTTCTTTCGATTTGTAAGTAAAGAATAGCTGTTTATTAAGGCTGATTTGGTAATGCGGGCATATGGCGGCCGGGCTGATCGCCGGACATCACTTCACTCACCTTCGCCAAAATGCCCCGTGCCTTGGCGCGCGGGATGAGCCGCCTTCGCGCAGAAGCTTCCCTCTTCGCTCGAGGAGCTTTGCGGGACAAGTCGGCGAGCCAAGATGGCGCGGCAAACACGGAATAATATGGATGAATACGGGTTAAAGGTTTCCGCCTTCGCAAAGACGCTACAGCGGGACAAGACGGCGGAGTTCCGCTGATCCCGCTTTTATTGGCGGGATGTCCCGCGGCTTGCCGCGGGGAGCTTCACTTTATGTCCTGCTTCGATATTCACCACTGCGTACTCGGTAAACGCCGGCAATTCAATTTCGCGCCAGCCTGTGTCGATACCTTTGGCGATAATTGAAGTCGCTGGTTTATTTTCCATTGGGGCGGCGAATGTGCATTCCGGCGTTCCGAAATCCTTCTCTGAAAATTCGATCCGGATACCCCGGGCAACAGGTTCGCCTGCATAGTTTACCAGATGTACGTAAAACTTCTTGTCGTTACGCTTTACTTCCGCAAAAACTATTGCGGGCGCTTGGATGCGGAGGATCGGCGACCATGTCTTTGCCAGGTCGGCCATCAGTCGCTTGCCGCCGTTTTCGGGGGCTGCCACCTTGATGGTCCACGCCGCACTTTTGATTGGTGCCAGGTCTGCAGTGCTTCTGCATATTGCACTGCTGCAATTCTCAAGTCCTTTTACCAGCGGGTTGTCGCGTCTCTGGCGGTACAGTGGATCGTATGCTCCCGACTCGCCGGTAACGATCAACTTCCCGCCGCGTCGAGCGAACTGAACCAGGGTGTCTACCTCGGCTTCGGAAAGACATCGCTGGTCGCAAACCAACAGGACCTCACAATCCGCAGGAATCGCGAGCGGTTTGGCGGCTGAAGCGGGGAGCAGTGCGAAGGGTACGTGATTCCGCAGGAGAATTTCCTCCGCGCTGAGTACAGCGTGATGGGCCTGTTCAGAGAACAGCATGGATTCGTTCGAGTATAGCAATTGTACCGGTGCATAACCAGTCGCCGCCAGGCCTTCGCGGCCGGCGCGCACTGTTTCGTTGAAACGCCGGAGCAGGGGACGGCGAAAAGCCACGAGTTCAGGTGAAACCATTTTACGATCCGGCTTGATAACTGTACGGTCTGTGGGAATGCCTCCGAATACAGTATCTTCCATCAGCGGGAGAATATATTTTGCTTCTGCCTCGGCTGTCACTCCGGCATCCTCGTCGCAGAGGGCGAGAATTGGAGTGCCGAGGGCACGGGCAAGTTTCAACTCACGTACCCGGTTTATGATACAGCCACCGGTGATTCCCGGTGCGTTACCGGATTGGGACACGAAAATATCGAAACAGTCAGCCAGGTCCGCCATGTTCAGGGAATCGCGGCCAGCCATGTTTGCCCGGCGGATATTCTGGATGTTTCCGCTGAAGATGGCTGTGGGTTTACAGCTCTTGGTGTGCTGGTACAGGCGGCGGTAGAGGGATGTTACCCTTTCGCATCGGAACAATATCCATTGCTGATAGATTGGATCCTTGATCTCGCCGTATTCGGGCCGCTGCGGCGGTGGCGGTTGCACGTGTGCCACTGTTGGTATTCCAAATTTGTGTTCAGGATTCTGTTCCCTGGCCAGGTATTCACGGAACAATGTGACACATCGAGGACAGTAGCAGGCAGGCGCGTCGCAGTTGTCGAACATGATGCCATCGAAGGAACCTTCATTCAGGGCAATGCTTATCATCTTCTTCAGATATGCCTCGAAAGCTGGAGAGTTGTAACATGGCAACCAGCGATAGTAAGCGCCGTGATAAGTACGTTTGTTGCCGTTTTCATCAACGGAGGCCCAGTCGGCCAGGTCCGGGATTTCCGCCAGCATTGTTTCATAGTAGAGCGTTGAGAATTGGACATAGGCCAATGCGCGGATATTGTGCTTGTGACAGTTTTCTACAAATCGCTTCACGTTTGGAAAGTCGCGCGATTCGAATTGCCAGCCCATTCCTTTATAGAAGCGGCTGTGCAGCATGTTCAGGCCGAGTTCCTGCATCAGCTTGGTACTGGCTTCGCTGTCGAACCAGCCATGCCAGTCCTCAAGCCACAAAGCGCTGCCTTCGATGCCGCCGGTGACACGTTTTCCGGCCCGGTGGTACATGGAGACCGGCTCATGGTTGCCGAATGTCCAGCAACATTCCAATGGATCAATAGCAGCTTTTGGTGCCGCAGGTTCATTGGTGCCAAGGACGAATGTTGCGCAGATAAACGACAGTGTGATCAAGATGCGACGTATCATTGCTTTATCCTTTCCACCTATCTATTCCCATGTCAGTGGAGCGACGCTGATACCACGATGGGGATGGTCGGCGCTGGAGATGAACCATTGTCCGCTCTCATCCTGGATAATTTCCGGAGCGTGAATGGTAAATTCAGCTATTACCGGCTTGCCATTAAAGTCTGTCGGCGACTCAGAACAGTGGACATAGGTTCGGGGACAATACCCGGACGTTGTTTTGTCTTCCGTGTCCCAGAGAGTCCAGAAGAGGTAGAACAACCCCTCGTAGGGGACCATGAAAGGTGACTCTGTCTGATAACTTGTTTTTCCGGGCTTAAAGATTTCAACAGGGTCTGACCAGTTGATGAAATCCTGCGACGTAACAAGATTTATCCCGTTACCGGCACAGCGCAGGAGGTAATAGGTATTGTTCCAGACGAGAATTTGCGGGTCACGGTTACCGCCTTTTACATTGAGGCGTCCTTTGTCCGTCCATGTGTTGAGATCCGGGGACGTTACCCTGCCGAGATGGGACCCGATGAGCGAATATTCTTTGCCGATTTTCACGGATGTCGGCGCCCATCCGCAGTCGCTCGCGGAGATTTTCGGCAGATCGCGCCACGACTGGAATGTGACGGCCTGGGCAAACGTGCCTTCCGGTGCCAGGGCATGGAAACACAGACCCTCCCCGGCATGGCCATTATCGCCCGGCATCCACGGTTTCGTGATTCCAAAACAGTGCCAACGATTATTATCGTCCTTAATGAATGTATGATCGTTTGTCCGCCAGTCAGGGTAGGTTGTATTCTGCACGTAGGTGATATCGCCGTACTTTGCTTTAACAGTTGGCCGGGTATATACATCCGCCTGAGGCTTGTAGATGTTTACAAAATGATCCGCTATACGGGGAATACGTGGATTCCGGATGGCATTTCGCGAGGTTGTCAATGGCTCAGCAGCCGGTACGCGGTGCTGTATTCCCATTGCCATTGTGGCGGCGAGTGACCCCTTGATGAAATTACGGCGTGACACGTGTGACACGATTTACCTCCCTGGCGTAAGATCCTTTCTACAGTTACACTGGATAAAAACACAGGGTGAACCAAACGTCAACACACAGATAGCGTTGTGCTCTCCTCAATTTGGAATGCGCGGGCTTGACCGCGCTTTTATAAGTATTTCTACCCCACGGAAAAGCGGCGTCCAGCCGCCGCAGTCCAAAATAGCACGAAATCAAAAGGTCCATAAAATATCTTCCGCAACGATTTGTTGTTCCAACAGGAATGTTTGAGTAACATACAGGAGAACTGAATGTCAGAAAGGGATCCCGCATGAGAACAATTAAATGCCTTGTTGTATTAATTTTACTTATCCTGAGCGCACGCGATGTATGCCTGACAGCCGCGGCTGATAATGGTCATCTTGTGTTGATCGAGGCCGAGTCACTTCAAAATGCCGGTGGCTGGGTTGTGGACCAGCAGGCAATGGACCAGATGGGTTCGCCCTTCCTGCTTGCCCATGGACTTGGCAGTCCGGTTGCCGATGCAACTGCAACCGTGGATTTTCCTGCAACAGGCACTTATCAGGTGTTCGTCAGGACCCGCGATTGGGTCGCTCCATGGCAGGTTGCTGGCGCTCCGGGTAAGTTTCAATTGCTTATTAATGGAAAGGCTTTACCTGAAACATTCGGTACAGAAGGCGCTGAATGGCATTGGCAGAAGGGTGGATCGATCGATGTTGACGCCTCGAAAAAAATAACACTGGTATTGCATGACCTGACGGGTTTTGACGGACGTTGTGATGCAATTCTTTTCTCCAGTGATGCTGCTTTCGTTCCTCCAAATGAAGTCAAGGCCATGAGTGATCTCCGGTGCCGTCTACTCAATCTGCCTTCCAGCCCAGAAGACGGTGGAAAGTTTGATCTTGTTGTTGTCGGGGGAGGTATTGCCGGAACCTGTGCCGCAATTTCAGCCGCGCGGTTCGGCCTGACCGTCGCCCTGATTAATGACCGTCCCGTATTGGGCGGCAACAACAGTTCCGAAGTGCGCGTTGGCCTGTCGGGTCTGATTCATCAGCAGCCTTACCCGCGACTCGGTGACCTTGTTGACGAGATAGGTCCGATCGGTCACTGGAACATCTGGGAAGCCAAACGAGATCCGGAATCGCCACGCAGTAAGCGAATCATGGACATCATAGAAAAACATCCTGAGAAGAAAGAGCACAATGCAGGAATAGCCAGTAATTACGAGGATGAGAAAAAGAAAAAGGCCGTTCTTGAGGAGAAAAATATCAAATTATTTCTCAATGAACATGCTGTCCGCGTGGAAAAGGAAGGCAACAGAATCACGGCGGTGGTTTCCGGAAACATCAGATCAAATAAGGAAACGAGATTTCAGGGCCGCTGGTTTGTCGATTGTACCGGTGATGGTTGTGTGGGATTCCTTGCCGGTGCCGACTATCGCGTTGGACGGGAAGCGCGCAGCGAGACTGGCGAATCAGAGGCGCCTGAAAAGGCCGACACACAGGTCATGGGGACATCGGTTCAATGGTATGCTGCAAAGCAGGAAGCGCCTGTTTTGTTTCCTCTCTGTCCGTGGGCGCTCCAGTTCAATGAAAAAACATGCAGCAAGTCAACCCGTGGAGACTGGGACTGGGAGGCCGGTATGAACCGTGACCAGATCGCCGATATCGAGCAGATCCGTGACCATGCATTACGGGCGGCTTATGGTAACTGGGCATATCTGAAAAACGGCTGTTCTGAGAAAGAGAAATATGCCGTGTGGAAACTTGAATGGGTTGCCTATATAGGTGGAAAGCGCGAATCGCGCCGGTTGATGGGTGATGTCATATTGAAGCAGCAGGATGTCGTGGATCATGTGGAATTTAATGATGCCTCTGTTACAACCACCTGGAGTATAGACCTGCATTATCCGTCGCCGCAGAACAGCAAGGATTTTCCGGGCCAGGAGTTCCGTTCGATAGCGAAGCACGTAAAGGTCACACCTTATCCAATTCCATACCGGTGTTTCTATTCACGTAATGTGGACAACCTGTTCATGGCGGGAAGGAATATCAGCGTTACACACGTGGCGCTGGGAACCATTCGCGTCATGCGTACAGGCGGCATGATGGGGGAATTGGTCGGCATGGCGGCCTCTCTCTGCAAGCAATACAATACCAGTCCGCGCGGTGTTTACAAAGATCACCTGGAAGAACTGAAAAAACTCATGGAAAAAGGCATTGGCAAAGACCAGCCATGATGCATGCGAGCCCGAGAACATAGTTGTGAATGACCGGAATATTCATCACAAGATGTCTTTAAGTGTTTGCCAGACCGTTTTATGTGTTGGCCGGATCACGAAAAACACAGCCTCCAATGGCGCCAGTTCCAGCTTGTATTCCTTGGGCAGTGACGCCCCCTTGAAAATGTGTTCACAGGTGTCCGGCTTGTCGGCGCGGTAGAGATCCACGTGGGCCCTGGGCCAGCCTGGTGCGTTACGGGTATCAATCTGCAGTTTGACGGACTGATTCGTGCTGGTGATGTTGACGAAGCAGTGGCCAGCCAGTCCTTCGGGTGACTGCCAGGAACTGGTCAATACTGCCCGCTCTTCAAATGGTTCCTGTTGCCATCCTTTGGGCCCTTTGGCAGAGATTTTCAGTGTGATTGTGGGAACCTCTGGTGTCATGGGATAGAGCATGCGGCCAAGAATGAGGAAACGCTGTGCCTCGGTCTTTAATAAACGCATGTGGTTGCGAAGCATATGGATTTGATCTTCATGCGCCTCTGCCATGGCTTTCTGATTTGACCATACGGAAACAGCGGGCGTTTTGCCGGTTACCAGGTTCACTGCCAGTTCGCGGACGATGGCAGGGTTTCTTGTGGCGCTGGCGCTAGGACCTTCTCCACCGTAGGCGATTGCATACTCGTGGTAAATGTAAGTGAAAAGGGGAATGCCGCGTGCACCGGGTGCGCTACGGTACCAGTAACGTTCGCGGTACTCGCGGGTATGGAAGGCATCCATATAAGGGATCAGCTCTTCGTGCAATTCCTCGTGCGCAAACATGAAGTTGGGACTCAGCGATTTGCCATGCTGTCGAAGATCGGCCATCAGCTTGCAGAATGCCTGTGACTGATATACCCCGTGTCCTGGAGTATGTCCGTGTGTCGTGCTGGCGCAGGCACTGCCAGCCCCACTGACGGTTTGGTCCATCTGGACGATGTCGATACCAAGAGCATGAAGCTGGTCAATTGCCGAGCAGAAGAATTCCCTGGTGCGTGGTGCCGCCGGGCAGAACTCGTAGGAATGCCGTTTCCAGACATTCTCCTTGCCGGGTGATGATTCATTGAGTACGAAAGTTTTTGGTTTTCCGGAACTTGCGTCAATCACCAGCGAATCAGCGTAACGTTCCCATCCCGGTATTTCGCCGCCGTCGCGGCCCTCGTTTTGAAATGTATAGAACAACCCGGAGAGATAAACGAAGGGATGGAATCCATCGTTGTTAATCTGCTTGAGAACATTTCTGGCCTGTTCAGCATCGAAGATGGGGAAGTACGCACCTGCAGTCCAGCGCCGGTGGTTTTCCCAGCCGGGCAGCATGGGCATGACCGGCCCGTCAATCCGAGTTCGAAGCGACTGCATGTGCTCGAGCAGTTTTGGATAGTAGGAACCATTGCAGAGACGGCGTTCATTGTAAGTGCGGACTTCACAGGTGTGGATACATGGTCCCTGTTTCCAGAAAGCAGGAATGTCATCGCGCTTGACCAGTGTTTTTGCGCACCATGGCTGAAGTATCGCCCAGCGCTTATAGATGTCCGCAGTCTTCTGCCATGTGCCGGAGGTTACGCCGAAACCCACCTCGTATGGACTTTTCCATTGGGCTGGCGTCTGTTCCGATAACTTGTATTCGTGGTAAAGGGAGAATTTCTTGTTTCCCTGTTTGGAGATCCGTAGATCGCGCTCGTATCCGGCAGTGTCCATGCTCGACAGGTAGATGCCGGCCACCTGGTCCTGATATGAGCAAAATTGCACAGACTGTATACCGGGAGATGGCCAGGATATCGCATAATTGGTTGGCCAGTTCTTTGCCGGATTCTCTATCAGTGCGCCGGGTGAGGCTGGGGCCACGATGAAATCATCATCCGCTGATCCAATCGCGGGCACGGCAGATATATAAGGAAAGCGGATGGCAGCGAGTTTCTGTGTGCTGGGATTGTCAACTGAGATAGACCAGCGCGTCAGGGAATCATTATCATCCAGCATACCTTCCAGATTGACCGTAATATTGCTCGCCGAACCCAGTCCTTTAACCCGGATATTGATGTGTTGTGTTTTCCCGGTACGAGAGACATTTATTGAGCCATCTTTGGACGGTTCGCTCAAAATAGAACTAGTCCCGCCTGCCGGCTTTACAGCCTCCAGGCTGAACAGGTTCTGATTGGCTGTTTCGGAGATCAGGTTTATTCCTGATTTCTTGTGGATGAGCTTTTGCAGGTGTGGAACTGGTTTTTCCGCAAAGACCAGTTTCAAATGGGCATTTTCAACGGTCAAGGTGTTATCCTGCGCGGCTGCAACGGAACAGGAAATAAACAGGCCTGACACAAGGGAAGAAAGGAAGTGTTTCATAATGGACTCCGGATATTTATGTTTCAACCAATACGAACAGGAATGTGTAAATGTATGCAATACAGTGGAAATGTCGCAATATCATTTTGCGTTTCTTTTTGTTTAGACATACGATAGCTCTTAACCCGGCATAGCCGGAACAAAGAAGTAAAATGGTAGGGACGAGTCGCTGACTCGTCCGTGGACGACCGGGCCGGTCGTCCCTGCCAAATTACAAATCTTGATCATTTTGTTTAACATTCTTTCTGTAAGGAACCATACAAGCAGAACATGAATAAAACCCAGTCAACCAGTGTGGATTTCAAACATTTGACCGAATCGCGTGAATTTGCGGAATTTTCGTCCCTGTTGAAGAAGCTCACAGGGCTTGTGATGGCCTTGAATTCGCCTGGCGTAGGAGTCATCTTTCATATGTTCAGGAGCCGGGAACAGAACCCGATCTGCCTGTTGATGCGGAAGGACAAGGAGGGGCTTCGCCGTTGCAGTAATTGTGACCGCACACATCATTCATATGCTGTGCGGACGGGTAAGACGCATTTATACACATGTCATGCCGGGTTTCTGGATATTGCTGTTCCGATATTTGTTTCCGGACGTCTCATAGCAACAATTTCCAGCGGCCAGATCCTGCCTGGGCCACACTCCGATTCAGGTTTCAAATACATACGAAGGCGGCTGAAATGGTGGAATATTCCGAATGGCAAACTTCGGGAAGCGTATAATTCAGCCCCTTATCTGCCCAGAAAACAGATAAAGTATGTCATGCGCTTGCTGGAACTGTTCGCAAGGCAGCTTTGTGAGAGTGCTCAGAAAATCCGTGACCTTGAGGCGCAGATGGAGCGGCCCGAAGTTCGGCGTGCCCGTGAATTTGTGGAACAGCACCTTGATGATCCTTCTCTTCATCTCAATGATGCCGCGAAATTTGCGGGGTTGTCGCATGCCCATTTCTCCCACGTGTTTCACAAGGTGGCAGGAGTGAATTTCAACCGTTATGTGCAGGCCCGGCGTATTACGGAGGCGAAGAAGCTCCTGAGTGAAACGGATCAAACCATCACGGATATCTGTTTTTCCTGCGGGTTCAACAGCCTTACCCATTTCAACCGGGTTTTTCGTTTACTCGAGCGTCGCAGTCCGCGCAGTTACCGGAAATTGTCAGTACGTGAGCCTTCTCGGGTTTGAAAGGAATGATTATGAAAACGTGTGTGAAAATTTTCAGCATATCACTGGTTTTATTCTCAGCTATGTGGATAAATGCCGCATCGCAGCGGGAAAATACGCCTCCACCGCCGGGCACGGTGATTGCCCGGAGCGGGGACTGGGAAAAGCAGTTTCTTGGTTCGCCGTCGATGGAAATCCTTTCCGATGGAAGGTATGTCTTTACACATGACGATTTCACAGCGCATACCGATGTTTACGAGTCTAAAGACCGCGGTAGAAAATGGACCAGAATTGGCGGATTTGACAGGCAGAGGAGTGGAACACTTTTTGCGGTCAAAGATATTTTATATCAGATTGGTTACGCCATACCGGGGGTTGAGGGTGTGAGTGCAGAGTGCGTGGCGATTCGCAAATCGATCGACGGTGGGCGGACCTGGACGGAACCAAAGGACGCGAAAACAGGGTTGATTCTTTCCGATTCAATATATTACACCGATCCGGTGCCGGTGCTGTTCCATAATGGCCGGGTCTGGTGGCAGGTGGATGTGGTTGACAAGTCGAAAAAGGGATGGGCAGAGCGGTTCAGCATGATGGTGATAAGCGCTTCTCTGGACAGCGATTTGCTTGATGCCGCAAGCTGGACAAGAAGCAATCCTGTTCCCTGGAAACAGCATGAGTATTTCAGTGGCTGGGTGGAGGGAAATGTCGTGGCCGACCCGGATGGAAAAATGCATAGTATCGCCCGGGTGGAAGACTGGAAGCGGCCCGGTGGCGGAGGGAAGACCGTAGCGAGATTCAATCTGTCGGACGATGGCAAAACGCTTTCTTTCGATCCGGAAACCGGCTTCATCAACTTCCCCGGTGGTGCGTCGAAGTTCTGTGTTCGGTTTGATGATGTCACGAAGAAATACTGGGTGTTGACGACCGATGGTTTCAATGGCGGAGCCCGTAACCGTCTTAATCTTGTCTGTTCCGACGATCTGAAGGCGTGGAATGTCCGTTCCATTCTTTATCACCATCCCGACAAGCTTTCGGGCTTTCAGTATTGTGACTGGCGAATCGTAGGCGATGACATCCATTTCGTCTGCCGGCTCGGCTGGTATGGAAAGAATTTTCATGATTCAAATTACATGATTTTCGACACCATCAAGAATTTCCGTAAAAGAACCCGGAATGATGATGCGGAAATGTTGAAGTAGAACCTATCTCGAAATTGCATTGAACTATGATTGCGAATAATTATTGTTCTGGACAGCCGTGTCTTGGTGTGTTCGCACTATTACCGGTGGAAGACCAAGTTCTCTTATCTGGCGCAAAAGCTTGATGAGGCGACTTGACTTGTATTCCTGTTTGGCGGATACGGAACTCCAGACGACTACTTTGACGAGGCTTATTTTGTTAGAAAGAACACTGAGAACGAACGCTGGATAGAAGAAGGCGTTCTCAAGAAGGGGACGAGAAAATTAATAGCATCTGGAATCGATGGGGGTTGCATCTCGACATTCAGTCCCTAGATGCTGAGACGTGACCCTGAAGGTTTAGAGCCCACCTCTTTCCGGAAGCTCACACGCGTCTGAAATCAGCATTGATTAAGCCTCAACGAAGTAGTACCTATGTTTACAATATAACCAAGATGGAGGATGAGTATGTCGAATACCAAGCAACTCGTAAATCTCGACGCCATGATTCTGCGGTCTGATTTTGCAACTCAAGCGGCAGCACCACAGACGTACGATATGGTGCCTTCTATTTCGCTGCGTGATTTTACCGACGGCGCACTTGTCGGACCGAACTTAAGAAAACCAGACTTTCAGCGAGAAACAAACCATTGGACTCCTCAGCAGGTTCTATCTCTTCTTCAGTGTTTTGTTAATGGTGACCTGATTCCTTCTGTGATTCTCTGGAAATCACCGACCAACATATTCGTGATCGACGGAGGTCATCGCCTCAGCGTTTTGCGTGCTTGGGTTGAAGATGACTACGGTGATGGCCCTGTGTCGCTCATGTTTTTTGACCGCAATATTCCCGCAATTCAAAAGAAAGTGGCAGACAAAACGCGGAAACTTATTAACGAGACCATTGGTAGTTTTAAGCACGTGCAAGCAACTCTTGCACAACCGGGTCCCGATAACGAAGACAAACGAAAATTCAACGCTGTCATATCACGCGCACTATCAATTCAGTGGGTCAATGGTAACGCCGACAAGGCTGAGTCTGCATTTTTTAAGATCAACACAGAAGGAACTCCGTTAGACGATATTGAAGAACTCCTGCTTAAGGCGAGGCACAAACCGATATCTATTGCCGCACGTGCTATTATTCGCGCCGGAACAGGGCACAAGTATTGGTCGGCGTATGCACTAGAAGTTTCGGCTGTCATTGAAGAAAAAGCGCGTATTATCCATCAACTTGTGTTTGAGCCGGACCTTAATACGCCGGTCAAAACGCTCGATCTACCACTTGGAGGCGCAAAAGGTGTTCGTGTTGCATTGAGGACACTCTTAGATTTTGTCTTAATCGCCTGCCGTAATCAGCAAGGCCTTCCAAAGACAGTTTTGGATCAATCAGATGACACAGACGGAAGTGGTACAACAGAAGCATTGAAACAAATATGGGAATTGGCAAGTCGGATCACCGGAAACGATCAGGGAAGTCTAGGTCTTCATCCTGCAGTCTATTTTTATGGACCTTCTGGACAACATCAAGCGCCAATGTTTATGGGAACGGCTTTGTTGCTTAAAGGTAAGTTATTGAATAATGACCCTAGGTTCTTTCAGAAGTTCGCTGGGTGCCGCGCGCGACTCGAGAAAACGTTGGTCGAATATAAATCCACTATCGCAGCGATTTTACAAGGATACGTTAGTAGGCATCGCGTTGAGAAGTACGCCAACTTCTTAGAGGCGTTGATTAATCGGCTCGAGAGTGTTGAGTCGGTCACAAACGAGGAAATAGTCACACTAAGTGGTTTGACAGGCAAAGTTCTCGTTGGCAGTGCACCCGTTAACACCCAGTCGTTCTCTGACGAAGTAAAGAGCGAAACATTTATTCGGAAAGCATTAGAAAATACAGTAAAATGTGCGATATGTGGTGGCTATCTGGATCCGGCAAAATCTGTCTCATATGATCATATAATCAGACGACGAGAAGGAGGAAACGGTGCAGTGGACAACTGCGATCTTACTCATCCTTACTGCAACCAGTCGGTAAAGAACTAGACGGAATTTCGAGACGTGATCCTAAAGGCGTTGTTAAGGAGTTGAGAACACCATGAGAAAGACAATGTCGATTCTTATAACCCTCCAAGTTATGAATATTCTTGGACTTGTATCCTTGGCGCAAGTTGATGATACAGCCGTGATGACAATTCCTGTCGATTCACCGGCGTTTGTATTTTCGCCGGGTAACTGGGTGGGTGATTCTGGCCGCGGCGGCAGGATATTCAGGCAGACATGGAATCCAGGCGCGTATTTCCGGGTAACGTGGGAATCTGCATCGACAAATGTTGTTCCATCGCTTCTGCTTGATACGTCCACGTACAGCGCAATGAAGAGTGTCCCGAAGCTTGCGTACAATCTTGATGGTATCTGGAATGGGGATGTTCCGTGCGCTAAAGAAATTCCGGTCGAAGGTGCCGCAAAGGCTGGTAAACATGTGTTGACGGTATACCTGAAAATGTCAACACAGGTTCACCGCTGGGGTTCGGAAGGTGTCAGCGGGTCAAACGTTGTACGCATAACAGGACTGAGGCTGGGTGCAGACAGTAAACCCTGCACAGATACCCCACAGACCAGATGGGCGATGATTGTGGGCGACAGCATTACTGAGGGGTGTGGTGCGTATGAGCTGGAATGTTATTCTCACTTGGTGGGGCAGGCCCTGCAGACACAGGGATATGAATATGCAGTCAGCGCCTGCGGCTGGAGTGGATGGCTGCACCGTGGTGATAATCCGCCTGGAGATGTGCCCGGCTATTACGTGGTTACGAATTCCATGAATGGAGCCGGAGGCGAGTATGTTGATTCCCTCAGCCGGTGGAACAAAATAGATTCACTGCATTCACTGCTGGACAGCAAGGGCCGTATCAGCGCGTATGGTGAGACCGGGCAGGAGCCGTCGGTGATCATGATCAATTACGGAACGAACGACGCAATTCACCCGACAAATGCAAGCGACGTTCGGGCCAGTATGGCGCAATGTTTAGAGGCCTTGCGGAAGGCAGCGCCCGGCGCACATATTTTTATAATCATTCCGTTTGGACAGTACAAGGCGAAAGAGCTGTATGAGACGGTTGATGCCTACCGTTCGGCACATCCTGATGACAGGCGGCTGTCGGTGATTGACATGGGGCCTGATGCGGCGCGGGCGATTGCAAAGAAGGGATACTGGGGAGACCTGCATCCGAACCCGAGGGCACATGCAACTTTTGCTGCAAAGATCACTGCACGGATGATGGCCGTGCTCTGCGGTCCTGAAGCTGTGAAATAATTTCTTTGTTTACGTCTCTTTGATGCGGATAAATTGTTGTCCTGTCGCAGAATTCCTGATTCTGAATTGACTTCGCTGGAAGGCGTGGGGCAGTATTCGTTCTCAAAAACAGGAGATGGATTGTATGAGAAAGGTTTTATTTCTTCTTGTTCTGATATCAGTTGTTTCCTCATGTGTCTGTCCGTGCAAGAACAGGCAGGTTGATTATACCCGGTATGTTAATCCTTTTATCGGCTGTGCTGAAAACGGGCATACATTTCCCGGAGCCTGCTATCCGTTCGGAATGATCCAGGCAAGTCCAGACAGCGGCAACTGCACCTGGGCTTACTGCTCCGGTTACATGTATCTCGACGAGAAAATATGGGGCTTCTCGCAGACCCATCTCAACGGGACTGGATGCCCGGACCTCGGTGATGTACAGCTTCAGCCTTTTACCGGGTCGATTGAACGCGAGAATTATCATAGCAGGTTCTCCAAAGAGTCGCAGCAGGCAAAGCCGGGATATTATGCGGTTACACTTTCTGATTTCGGAGTGGATGTGGAACTTACAGCGTCTCCGCGTGTGGCCTTTCATCGATACACTTACAAAAAACCTGCACCAGCCAGGTTGCTGGTCGATCTGCAGTATGGCATTGTGAGCGGGAAGGACCAGCTTAAGCGTCATATCCTTGAGAGTAATGTAACGGCGGAAGACAAATATACCATTACCGGGCACAACCAGGCGCAGGCGTGGGTAAAGCGCCATTACTATTATGTGATCAAGTTTGACAAGCCATATACGGTGATGAAGCAACTTCCGGCGCAGGATGGTGAAAAAGCACCGCGCTATATTCTGGATTTTGATCTCAAGCCGGGTGAACAGCTTCAGGTGAAGGTTGCGTTGTCCACTGTCAGTGTTGATGGTGCGAAGAGGAATCTCTCGGTGGAAATCCCGGGTTGGGATTTTGTAGCAGTACGCCAGGCGGCAAAGAATGCTTGGAATGGACTGTTGTCCCGTGCGGATGTGGAGGGAACGAAGGATCAGAAAGAGAATTTCTATACCTCGATGTACCACCTGTTCATTCAACCGAACAACATCGCGGATGTGGACGGGCAGTATCGTGGCGCTGATGACAAGGTGATGACAGCGCCCGATAATGCCTATTATTCAACCCTGTCTTTGTGGGATACCTATCGTGCGGCTCATCCGCTTTATACGATACTGACACCAGAGAGGGTTGACGGTTTTGTGAACACAATGATTGCACACCAGAAAGCGCAGGGTTATGTGCCTATCTGGACGTTGTGGGGCAAGGAGAATCACTGCATGATCGCCAATCACTCGGTTCCTGTGATCGTCGATGCGTACCTCAAGGGTTTCCGCGGGTTTGATGCCGAGGCCGCGTTCCAGGCCATCAAGACATCATTGACGGTGAATCATCAGAAATCCGACTGGGATGTCTATATGAAATACGGTTACCTGCCTTTTGACATCATCAAGGGCGAAAGTGTCTCGCGCACACTCGAATATGTTTACGATGATTACTGTGCGGCGCAGTTTGCAAAGGCGCTGGGCAAAAAGGAAGATGCCGAATACTTCGGGAAACGAGCCGGCCATTACAAGAACATGTTCTGCCCGGAAACAAAATTCATGCGCGGACGCGACTCGAAAGGTGAATGGCGTAATCCGTTCGATCCGTTCAAGCTGAACCACGGTGCAAACAGCGGCTTTGATTACACTGAGGGGAATGCATGGCAATATACCTGGCATGTGCAGCATGATCCGGATGGATTGATTGCGCTGGTAGGGGGCAAGGACGCTTTTGCCGAAAAATTGAGCAAACTGTTCAAGCTGGAATCAAAGGTTGAAGGCAGCGGTTTCGTATTGGATGTTTCCGGATTAATAGGTCAGTACGCGCATGGTAATGAGCCAAGCCACCATGTTGCATATTTCTTTAACCATGCCGGTAAACCTTGGAAGACGCAGGAAATGATCCGCGAGATTTTCGACACGCAATACAAGAACTACCCCGGTGGTCTTTGCGGAAACGATGACTGCGGGCAGATGTCGGCGTGGTACATATTCTCGGCAATGGGTTTCTATCCCTTTAATCCCTGTGGTGACGGTTATGTGTTCGGTGCTCCGCAGATCGGCAAGATCTCGCTGAAACTGCCAAAAGGGAAGACTTTCACTGTGGAAGCAAAGAATCTTTCGAAGGCAAATAAGTACGTACAGAGCATCACGCTCAATGGCAAGAAGTATGACTCAATCAAGATTGCGCACCAGGATGTTATGAATGGCGGGTCGCTGGTATTTGAGATGGGGCCACAGCCGTTGAAGTAGGAAGACAGGAACCGCGTTCATGGAGCGTGGCTACAGAAGATGCTAGGCCGGATATAGAAAAGGAGTTGACGTATGAAAAGAAGAAATTTTCTTAAGCTAGCGGGGATTGGAACATCGGGTATTGTGGCGCCACAGTTGTCGAGGGCAGAGACTTTGGTGGTGAAGCCTGGTTTTGTGCAGGAGGTGGCCAGGGAAATTCCTGTTGTTGAAGAGTTTGATGTCATTGTCTGCGGTGCTGGTCCGGCGGGTGTTGCTGCTGCTATTGCCGCGGGACGCAGCGGTGCTAAGACGCTCCTGATCGAAGTCTGTGGATGTCTTGGCGGTATATGGACGGCCGGGATATTGAGTTATATCCTGGATTACGCGAACAAAAAGGGCCTGATGCAGGAAATATTCGCTGGGATTGAGAAATTAAACGGTCGCACGGTTACGAAGTCGGGTAAGCCTACAAACACGTGTGATGTTGAAATCATGAAAGTGCTTCTTGAGGATATGTGTACTGCGGCCGGCGTCCAGATTCTGCTCCATACTCGTGTTTGCGCCGCACTCAAGAATGTCTCTGGTCGCGTTGAACATGTCATTACCGAGTCGAAATCTGGCCGCGAGGCTTTTCGTGCCAAGCTGTTCATTGACTGCACAGGCGATGGGGACCTGGCCGCATATGCGGGTTGCGGCTTTGACATGGGACAGGCCGGCACAGGCAACACCCAGCCGATGAGTCTTATAGCTCTTTTGATGGGAATTTCTGCGGGAGATATTGGTGAGTTCTACAGGAGTGAAGACAGTGCGGCCAGCTGGGCTTCCCCTAAGGATAAACTGAAAGCCGAGATGGAGCGGGGCGGCCATTCTCCATCGTATGGCAAGCCTTCTTTGTTCCGCGTATACGATGACCTGTTCATGCTGATGGCCAACCATGAGTATGGCGTGAAGGGAACAAGTGTGCGAGATATCACAAATGCCACAATACGTGCGCGCAAGGAATTGCACAACCTGATCAATGGTTTACGTTCGCTTGGTGGCATATGGAAGAACCTGCGCATTGTGGCAACGGCTGAACAGATTGGGGTAAGGGAAGGGCGCAGGATTCACGGTATGTATACCGTGACACAGAACGACTTGGCCGAGGGAAAGACGCATGAGGATGCCGTTTGTAGGGCAACGTTCGGAATAGATGTGCATTCGACCGATCCGAAAAAAGAAAAAGGAATCGAGAAGGCGCCGGTCAAGGCGAAGCCGTATGATATACCAATACGAGCTCTGATTGCGCGTGATGTGGGTGGCTTGATGATGGCAGGCCGGTGCATCAGCGGTGATTTTATTGCGCACTCGAGTTACCGGGTTACCGGGAATTCAGTTGCGCTGGGTGAGGCAGCTGGCAAAGTGGCTGCGCTTGCTGCAAAGAATAATTGTCTTCCTCAGAACGTAAAAATACCAACCTGAACATGATAAATCTTGAGAACCAAAGTTCAATGGTTCTTCACAGTATCTGTATCTGCTTGAAACTCGGCCCCGGCTTGTATTTCGGCGGCTGTCATGCCGGTGATCATCGGTGACTCGTGATGCCATGCTCGGTCAAGCTTGACTTGCAGAACACCGTTGTGCGGCTGGGCAGTCTGTCCATTGTTGTAATGGAGGTTAGCCTTGTGACCGGACGGAATACGGATTGTAAGCGTGCCGGTTCGCTTGCATTCGTCTGCCAGCCAGACGTAGGCAGTTGTTCCAGACGGACGGTAGAAACATCGTCCGCGTACATCATCACCGACGTGGAAACATGGTTCGAGGGGTTGACCTGATTTGCCGGAAAACTGGATTGTGAATGCGGTGCGGCCTTTCAGGACATTCTTGCAGACAAGCACTCCGTGCAGGTTATCGGTGCTTCCGTCAACAACAGGTACAAACCTGGTGTTTCTTGGAAATTTTGTGGCTTCACAGGTGCCTGCCTTGAGCGGTATGCGCCATATTCCAAGAGGAAGTATGTCAAGATCGCGGAGGGAATCAATATTCACGTTCGCGGTTACGCCTTCTGGTTGTGTTTCGAATGTAACGGTCGCGCTTAGGCCACTGAGATCTACCATACGTGGAACGCAGTTGGTGGCATTAAGCAGTGTTGGAGTCACAAGCCCGAATTTCTGCCGGATATTTCGCTGATCATCCCAGATGGGTTCATTCCAGGGAATGGTGTAATCCCAGAGGAAACGCGGAACCAGTGCGCCGTCCTCATGCAGTGAGTGGAATTCGTGATTACTCAATTCGATCCGGTCGGGAATCTTGCGCGGCTTGTATCCGGCGACATAGCCGGCGTAGATATCGGGCCAGTAAAACCAGGTTTCAGGCTGATGACGGTAGTGCCTATTATAAAAATCGGCAATGGCTGCGGCCTGCGTAAAGACGACACGGCTTTCTTTTGCCTGGTTGCAGAGATATCGGACTCCGCGCCGGTTGGCTTCGTTCCAATCTGGTGAATCGACGAAGTTCTCGAGCCCAATAGAAAGGAAAAGCGGTTCAGGCTGATATTTTGCCTCGGCAAGCCAGAGATCCACAGTGGTTTCAAAACGGTCGGCGTTCATGGTCTCGGCCATGTCTCCTTTTGTCTGGGGACTCTGGTAATGCCTTCGACGCAGGTAGCAGAGCTGGGGCTGCCCTTCGAGCAGGTTGATGTAGTAAGTCCTGCAACTTGATGTTGTTGCCTGCGTGAATGCAACAATGCCGCGTTTGCATGCCACTTTCCGGTAATCATCGTTTGCCACGTAGTAGGGTACTGTTGGTGCGCCCCACTGATTGATAAGCCAGGCGTTGTCATCACCGCCATCACGCCAGTTCTGCCACTGGACCAGAGAATCCAGCATTTTAACTCCTACGGAACGGGCTATGCTGGGGGTACTGTGACCGAAGGTGTAGCTTGCCATTACATCAAGCGAGCCCAGCCCGATCATTTGCCACAACTGAGCGATCTGCTTCAGCCCCTCGCGTTGAATTCTATCGTCGAAACGCCAGAGGTTATTGTCAGGACAGCCAGGCAGCATCCAATTCGCATTGCACATTGGCATGAAATTGTCACCCCATCGGTGGTGAAGTTCCGATCTAAGCCTGAAATGAGCAAGCAGGTTCTCAGGTGATCGAGAGAAGGGGGATACCCACTCTGCGCCGTCCCAGTGATCTGCTGCCAATCCGGCGTCGTGTATGGCATCATGAGCGGCAGGATCAGGATTGGGTTTGTTTAATGCGTGGTCATTTGTGATCAGGAACCGGCAGATGGCATAACCGCGGTCAGCCACTGCGAAAACCCTGCTCAACTGTTCGTTGCCTATCTTCCATGTAACACGCCAGTTACCGCAACGGTCAGGTCTTAATGTCACAAGGGCTTTGAATCCTTCTTCTGTTTTCTGCCAGTGAAGGGGAAGGGGCTGAGGTGATCCTGGATTTGAATTTAGAAAGTCGGGTTCAACCTGTGCTTCGCATGGTTGTGGTAATGGCCCTGTGCAATGGAACGCCATGTTTATTCTTTCGTTTGGCTTGATCAGTCCCGGGTTTATGCTGAGATCTGTTTTGAATCCCCATCGGCCAGCCGCCGATTCGGATTTGAGTTGGTTTTTGAATGAGATCAGCTTGTCCCTGTTTGTCCTGATCTTCTCAGCCGCCCATGCCTGATGATCTGCTGCACGTTGGGCTTCAGTTTTTGGAGGCTGTTTTCCTTCATGCGTAATCTCAATATGCTGCAGTTTCAATGGAGGTTTGCCGCGTTCCAGCCCATGTGCACGCAAGGTGAGGTAACCGCCTTTTTCATTTTCACGGACAGGCGCAGGAAATGAAGTTTCAATGCCGTCTACAAGAATAACAACGGAATCGGCAAGGCGATGAACAACAAGGATGGCATCACCTTTATCGCTGACCGGTATTCTGGCTGTTCCTGTTTTTTTCCCATCGGCTGTCATCGTTACGGTTCCTGCGGTGCTGATGGCAAGCTGTTCCCTGCTTTCGCTGAACTGACTGAATTCAAACGGTTTTCCCCAGCCGATTCTCAATTCACGTTTTTCCGCAGCACCAAAGTTCCATTTGAATATTGCCCGGAACTCTGAAAGGTTTTCGGGGTGCACAGTGGTTGGTGACAGGGTCACTTCAGGTGCATGGGTAGATAATAACAGAGAGCCTGCTGTCGGATGTATTGCGTTGCCGTAACGCCAGGCGTTGCTGGTCTTGCTGAAATCATCCTTGAAACATTCAGGAGCTGCATTGGCAGTCAGTGACAGTACAACGATGGTTGCAGTAAGCAGCGAAGAAGTTTTCATGGTACTCTTTGTGAGTTGTTATTTGTTTTACCGGAGGTCTCCTTGAGAATCTTCCTGATGAACTGGCGCATGACGACCATGCCGCCTTCTCCCACTGTACCGTGATCGAGCCCTCCCATTTCGTAGAATTCTACATTTTGATGGCCAAGGTTGCGAAGGCTTGTGGCGAGCAGTTCATTCTCTTCCACGCGGTTCTTGTATTCGATTCTCCTGTCGCCGAGGATCAGGCAGATTGGGGGAAGATTACTGGCGCTGTAGTATAGAGGGGCATATTCATCAATAATTGGACGGTATTCACGGCCGGTGTCACCACGCAGTTTTTTAACATGAAAATGGGTGGTTACCTGCCCACTTACCGGGATCAGGCCGGCAAGCTGGTTATTTGAAATGCCACAGGCTGCAAGCCACCTGGGATCCATGCCGATCATGGCTGTGAGATAACCACCTGCAGAATGGCCTGAGACGAACACCTTGTTTGAGTCACCACCATATTGCCCGATATTTCTTATTATCCAGGCTGTGGATGCCGCGGCGTCTTCTATAAAGGAAGGTAGCTTACCCTTTGGAGAAAGACGGTAACCGACTGCTGCGATGGCGATATCGGGAACGTCAAGCTTGGGGAAATGACGGCGACCCTTGGTAAGCCCACCGCCATGGAACCACACAACTGTTGGGAAACCCACTTTATTTGTCGGGTAACGCAGATCCAGCCTACACTGTTCTTTCTGATAATCGTCGGCATTGGCCAGATCATGCCCGCTATAGTAGGGAATGTTGGTAGTGATGGAACAACCTGCTGGTATTTTGTCGGCGGCATAGTTTGTCGGACAGAATACAGATATGCAGGCTACGGAAAGAATAAGGCGGT
>MHBM01000002.1 GCA_001804885.1 Lentisphaerae bacterium RIFOXYA12_FULL_48_11 | reverse complement strand
CTGAACCATACCCCGGCTCCTCGATATGCAATCCAGTGCCGGGGCGATGATGACCCATTGCGGCATAAAGGATGCCATTCCGGACACAGATTCCATCACCGCGTCCGTCCAGCCTGACTGTTGCAACCTGTTTTGGCGCCGCGGGATTATGAACATCGCAGATCGCTACACGACGCTCCTCCCAGGCCCCTGCATAAAGATAACCATCGCTGACCTCGCATGACTGTGCCTCGCCCACCCGCACTATCGAAACATGCCTGGGATTTACAGGATCGGATATATCAACTATCTCCACACCAAACCAGCGGCACGCAATAAAAGCGAAATTGCCTTCCAGCGCAATACCTGTTGCAAATTCAACCGTATCATAATGCGTCAGAATCTTCGGCTGGGCAGGATTGGAGACATCTATGACGAACAGGCCGTCTTCTCTTGCAGTTATGAATGCTATCTTCCCGCTTACGTCTATTTGCCGGAGATTGCCGACATTTTCCAGTTTCCCTACAACTTTCGGGGCTGCTCGGTTCTCAATGGAAAGAATGATCAGGTTTCGGCCCTGAAGGACATAAAGATTATTACCTTCCCGGACCACGTCCATCGCACCGCCAATACCTGCGCCACAGGTCGGGACAAGTTCATTCCCGAATTTAACCAGAACCTCCCGCAAGGGTTTTGCCGCCAGGCCGAATAAAGTACTTGAAATAGTCAAAAATGTTAAACAAACGGTAAATATTCTCATTTGCCCGGTTATACCAGAATCCTGCAGAAGGACAATGACTGAAAGAAACTTTCATTCTTCCGAATACCGGATATGAAAATAATTCCGGTATTCTTTCTGAAATAATTCTTTTCCTGTATCTCGTAATTATGTTTTGTTACATGAAACTGTCGGACTCAGTCATATGCAGAAAACCATTAATTGAAATGAACATACTTTTCATTCTTACAACCATTATCCCGGCTGTTGCATTCGCAGCCACACCTGTGCCGGAGGGTGGCAGGCTGGTCATCCCGGCCAATGCCATCACAACAATGCGCGATACAACAATATCCCGCCATGGAAAGCTCACGCGTATCAAGGTGGAGAATCAGCCATTCACGGAAGCGATCCGTTGCGAGATCACTTCTTGCCCGGCGAACCGCTGGGATATCCAGTTCCAGTTTCGCACGACAGACAGGGTGGAAAAGGGTGAAGTTCTCTGGGCACGGTTTCATGCACGTACAATCTCGGCAAAAACCGAGAACGGCGAAGGCCGTGTCTGCGCAATTTTCGAAAGAGCAGGGCCACCGCACGATAAGTCATTGAATGTCGACCTCTCCTTTGGCCATGAATGGAAGGAGTTTTACCTTCCGTTCAGATCGCTTGACACCTATGAAACAGGAAAGGCCGGGGCTGGTGTTCATCTTGGCCTTCAGGAGCAGACATTCGAAATTGCCGGTTTTGAGGTTTACTCTTTTGGCAAGGGATATGACTTGCAGCGCCTGCCACGCTTAAAGGTTTCCTATGCTGGACAGGCTGAAGAGGCCTCCTGGCGCGCCGCTGCCGAAACCCGGATTGAAAAGATTCGCAAAGGTGACCTCGCCGTCAAGGTAACAGATGCGGTTGGAAAACCTGTCCGAGGTGCAAAGATTTCTGTCGCCATGAAGCGGCATTCTTTCGGCTGGGGTTCAGCCGTAACTGTGAAAGGTATTCTGCGCCAGGACCCTGATGGTGAAAAGTACCGTTCCATCATAGAAAAATATTTTACGCGCGTTGTCTTTGAAAATGACCTCAAGTGGTTCAGTTGGGATAACCCTGCAAACCATGCCAGGATCATCCAGGCAGCAGACTGGCTCCGAGAAAGAAAAATAGAAATCCGCGGTCATACCCTTGTGTGGCCTTCCTGGAAAAACACACCGAGAGATCTTCAAGCCATGAAGGATAATCCTGACGTACTGCGTAAGCGGATAAACAGTCACATTCAAGATGAGGTTACCGCAATGAAAGGCCGGCTGGTCGACTGGGACGTTATCAACGAACCCTATAGCAACCATGACATTATGGACATCCTCGGCAATGAGGAAATGATTACCTGGTTCAAGCTGGCAAAGAGCTGCGATCCAGGCGCAAAGCTGTACCTTAACGACTATGCCATCCTGTCCGCCAGCGGATTGGATAAGAAACACCAGGATCATTTTGAAAAGACTCTGCGTTTTCTAAAGGATGATGACGCACCGATCTCAGGATTGGGCATGCAGTCTCATTTCGGCGGCACACCCACGCCACCCGAGCGTATGCTGGCCATTCTTGACCGCTTTGCCGCGCTCGGTCTGGAAATTTCCATCACCGAACATGACATTGACACAAGTGATGAACAGTTGCAGGCGGATTTTACACGCGATTTCCTGACGATCGTCTACAGCCATCCTGCCGTGGTTTCTGTGCTCACCTGGGGCTTCTGGGAAAAGTCACACTGGCGGCCAAATGGCGCCTACTATCGGAGCGACTGGTCTGTCAAACCTGCAGGACAGGCATGGCTTGATCTTGTAACCAGAAAATGGTGGACAAACGTCGTATTGAAAACGGATGCAGACGGGTGTGCATGCACACGCGGATTCCTGGGCGATTATGAGATTACCGTTACACATGGAAGCGTCACCAAGACCACAAACATCAAACTGCCGACCTCCGGTATAAACGTCAACATCACACTCTGATCTGGATTCAGCACGGAAATATCTGAAAGAAATAAAATGGCCGCCCCCGAAAGGGCGGCCATTTTGTTAACTACAACTGTTCCTGCCTACTTCTTGAGAACTGCATCCTTTGCAGCCTTGGCAATACGGAACTTCAAGACTGTCTTTGCTGGAATCGAAATCGTCTCACCAGTGGCGGGATTACGACCCATGCGTGCAGCCCTTTTGACTTTTACAAGTTTGCCAAGGCCGGGAATGACAAAGCTGTCCTTTGCTCCCTTATATGCCATTGCAACCAATGTCTCGATTGCGGCCTTAGCCTGCTTCTTGCTTATCTCTGCACCTTCTGCGACTCCTGCAATTATCTGACTCTTTGTCAATCTTGCCATACTATGACCCTTTCTGTTTTGTTAAGAATTAACGACGCGGCATTAAAACAGGAACCTGAAGAAACGCAACTAGAATCGTTGATTTTTCAAGGCCCATCTTTACATGGCAACACGGATTTTAAGGATATTCATGTTTGACAAGTATACCATTACCCGCCCCTCCGGTAGCGACTAAAATGCGTTTCGAGAGCCTTATCATCATTTGACTATGCTATGGACCATGTGCATAATTCCGACAGGATTATTTCAAATGTAGTATACAGTTTCATCGTAAATGCTGAACAACGCTACACGAAAGGACAGGTACAACATGACAAACAAGAATCTCAACCGTCGCCATTTTCTTGGGACAACCGGAATTGCCACCGCTGGAATTCTCGCCGGAGCGAAACCTGTTCAAGCTGCTGACGTGCCAGCTTCAGGGAACAAAAAAGTCCGGATCGTGGCCATTTGTGGCAGTCACCGCAAAGGCAAGACGACCGCGACAGCGCTGCAGATGGCCCTTGATTCCGCCAAAACCATCAGTCCTAATATCGAAACAGAACTGATTGAACTGATGGACTACAAGCTCGAACCTGCTGTACCAGGTGGAACCGCCATGGACGATTACGACAAAATCAATGCGAAGATTACCGACCCGGCCGTTGGCGGAATTATCTTTGGATCACCTGTCTACTTCAGCAACATGAGTTCCCTCATGAAGATGTTCATCGAACACTTCGGTCCTTACAAGAAAAATGGTGCTCTCTCAAATAAAGCCGCAGGCGTGTTGACGGTCGCCGGCGCGCGTAACGGCGGGCAGGAAGCCGTCGGACAGTCAATCATGGCGGCACTGCTTGGCGTGGAAATGATCATGGTCGGCGATGGCCGCCCCACAGGCCACAGCGGCGCGACATTGTGGAATAACTCCAAGGACGAAACTACGAAGGACAATATTACGCTGGATGAGTTCGGCTGCGCCACAGCAAAGGGTCTTGGCAAGCGCATTGCCGAAGTTGCACTCCGCATGTCAACGAAGGTGTGATGAAATAGAAGAAGCCCGACTCTCTGGTGGATCTGGCTATTTACCAACCGGCTTCCTGCCAAAGTTATTGGCGAGCAGGAACTGTGTAAACGGATGTTTACTCCTGGCTTCCCACTGGTCCTGACAGAAATTCAGACCGCATTCAGAACATACTGCTGCGCTATTGAGATTCATGCCACACGCCGGACATTCTCCTGTAAAAGGTTCGGCGGTCTCGTCAGTCAAGCCGAAGTGTTCCTTCAAAGCTTCGACACAATCCTTGAGACTTTCTTTAGCCACGACGAGATGATATTGCTGTTGGCCACAACCTTGCCCCTTTATGAGCTGATACGGTATGCAGTATTGTTCCATGCATTGCGCTACGTAGTAAGACTCATCCATCCCGAAGCTGGGAATCCTGACCCAGTCTGCAGGTGCCGGACCAACCTTCATGAACGAAATTTCTTCCTGCTTTCCACCACCCGATCCATGCTCCTCTTCCGCAGGATCATTATAAACAGGGGACCAGGGTTCCGACTTATCTTTTGATAATCCCTTTTTTTTGGCGATGATGTACTGTTCAATTTCGGATGGGCTTTTCCCTCTCCTCTGCAGTTCAGCGGCAAGCGCCTGTCGGGCTTCCGGCACAAGATCTTCCAGCTGTACAGTCAGATCAAGCAGTTGTTCATCAACCATCTTTCCGTAAGTATCTTCAAAGTCCCTGATATTCATAATTCATCTATCCTTTTACACTGCGTATGATTTACTCGCCTTCGCCAAAATGCCCCGTACCTTGGCACACGGAATGAGCCGCCTTCGTGCCGACCTCCTGGAGTGTCGACCCTCCCTCCGGCGGGCCAAGATGGCGAGGCAAACACGGTATAGTATGAATGAAGACGGGTCAAGGCTATGGCGGAGTTCCGCGATCCCTCTTTTGTTGGCGGGATGCCCCGCAGCTTGCCGCGGGGAGCTTTACTTAATGGTTTTTCAACAAGATTTCTTACTAAATAACTGAAAACTCTTTACAGAAAAACATCAGCGTGATGGAGTTGCAGTGAGAAGTTCTACACAAACAAAATCTATGGCTGAAAGGTATAACCCGAGTTCAATGAATTTTTAATCGGTTTAATTTGCATGGTTGCCGAACCTGAGCTTGAACAAGGACAAAAGGACAATAATAGCAGAGCAATTCTATACTGGAAGTTGTCTGTGCACACAACCTTCCACGTTCAGGTATCATGCTTACTTATTAAACTCCCCTGCATCGTACTTTTTCCAGAACTCGGTGGCAGACCAGAATTGATTAAGTTCAGAACCTATCCCGATTTCTTTTAACGTTTTCATCTCCCGAATGACTTTAATTCCTTTTCTAATGTTCTTTGGGGTGAATCGTAATGATGTCAGAGGCATGTCTCTCAACGGAGACAGATCGCTTATTTTCGTTTCACCGATATCCAAATTCAACTCTGCCATTGGCATGCCTTTCAGTGGTGTCAGGTCATCTACCCTGGTGCCGTAGATATTCAACCGCCTTAGAGGCATACCTTTTAAAGCCACAAGATTCGTAATGCTTGCTCCCTTGAGATCTATAGTGCAGAGACCTTTGTCATCAACAGTCAAACTGCTGCATTTGGTCCCGCGGCTGATCAGAATCTGTTTATAAAATCCTTCCAATGTCATTGTTCCGGGAAAGACTCGTCGAGCCATAATCATAGCTTCATCGAACCTCTGTTGGTTCATCATGGCTGGATACAGGGTGCCGAGCATGGTCAGTGAGTTTGTTTCCCCTTTTTTGTTCTTCAGCATAATGCTGCGACACAGCTCTTGATTTTCCTTAGCCAACTTGTTCGTGGGTTCGATAATCAACGCTTCGCTATACGCCTGGTCTGCCTCACCGATTTGAAGAAGCACTTGTAGAATGTTCCCCTTTATACAGCGCAGTTCCGCAGAGTCTGGCTCAAGTTTTATGGCATAGGAAATTGTTTGCAGAGCCTTGTCCAGGTTCTGTTGTGAAACAAAGGCCTTCGCCTGTGCCGCAAGGGCCGGGGTAGTATCCCGAAGATCCTGCAATGACTTCTCCGACCTTATCCATAAGTTTGTACTGACGATAGAACCTGCGGTTATCAGGATAGAAATCAAACATACCAGGGAGGTAACGGCCTTATGCCGTTTCACGAACAATGCAAACTGCCTCCACGTTCCTGCCATTTCAGCGCCTGTTGCATATCCACCTTGATATGACTCGATTTCCTTTTGAAGAAGTTTTACGGACTGGTAACGCCTGTGTGTTCCGACTTCCAGAGCCTTCATTGCAACTGCGGACAGCGAATCAGGAACCCGGCCGTTGGGAAGATGGGGAAGCGATGTGTAACTGGTGAGTCGCGAAATATTTCCACTTTCTTTCCGATTATATTCTGTCGGTTTTTTGATTCTACCGCTCGCAACATTTGCGAGTATTTCATCCAGGTTCCTGCCTGTGACCGAAACATGCAGCGTCAGAATATTGTAGAGTATTGATCCAAGAGCATAAATATCCGTACGCTCATCTATCTCATCGGTTTTTCCCAGTGCCTGCTCGGGTGACATGAATCCCGGTGTTCCCATTATCGAACCATCCATTGTCTTGAGAACTTCGCCTACCTCATCACCTCGAACAGAATCGATGGCAGCATTACCAATTGAAGATTCTTGATTTCCGATTTTAGATTGAATGCCCAACCCGGAACCCGGAACTCGAAACTCGGGACTCTTACCGCGCAAACTCTTCTTTGCCTTGCGCTGCAAGACTTTCGCCAGGCCCCAATCCATGACTTGTACTTCACCATAGTCGCCAACCATCACATTCTCAGGTTTCAAATCCCTGTGAATCACTCGCTTGGAATGTGCAAAGGCCATTGCATCACAGACTTTCTGGAAGATGTTAAGCAGGCGTGAAAGTGGGTAATTCTTAATGGTCTCAGCATCACCGGCACGAATCTTCTCCAAGATATCCTGCAAACTCCGTCCCTTTACAAACTTCATTGTATAGAAGACGTCACCTGAAGCATCCACCCCCAGTTCGTATATTGGAACTATGGAGGGGTGTTCGATTTGCGAGGTCACCTGGGCTTCCTGGATAAACCGCAGGATCTGCTCTTTTCCAGCCTTGTCAGGATCCAGCATGACCTTCATCGCCACATTACGCCTCAGGTTCGCATCCTTCGCGTGCAGAATGGCACCCATCCCGCCTTGAGCAACAATATCACCAAGTTGGTACTTCCGCCCCTGTTCGGCGGTCAGGATGGATGATGCAGAAGTCTTGTCCTCGGTACTTTGCAGGTCAACTCCACCCTCGATTTGCTGTTGTGCCATATACTGGGAAATCGTCATGTTCCCGCGGTCAATATTGGATTGGAGGGTTTTAATTACTTCCGAAGTTGGGGCGGGAGAAGAAACAGGCACTGTTAAATTGGTACCACACGAAGGGCATTGTATGGCCGTTCCCCCATGCATACTTTCAATGGCCAACTTCTGACCACAGTTCGGGCACTGGAATTTCATTGCTTGCATCTTAAACTGTAAGGTTGAGTCGTCAAGCGACAATCATGACATGATCGGAGCGCTGATGCCGACTATGTATCCACCATCCTGATTACTGCCATGACCGCATCCCTAAGCCGGGGAGGGGGGCGGGACAAACAAATTAGCAATCGGTTGAAACATTGTTATCCCATGGGAAATTCTTCCGGTGTGAGCCTTTTGGTGGCGATTGTGTGCCTTTGCCATAAAGAATAGATGCTTAGGCATCACATCCCGTCGAACGATCCTGTCGCGTTGATCAGCGTTTCCCCATCCTCCGCAGTAGGGTTACACCCTATAGCCAGGGGTTGTCCCATTGCGTACTCTGTTATTAAGAAAGGAGAAAAATCATGAACATCGGAACAATCCTACTGGTCGTACTTATTCTGTTTCTCGTGGGTGCATTACCCGCGTGGCCCCATAGCAAGAACTGGGGCTATTATCCAAGCGGTGGGTTAAGCCTCGTAGTCATGATCCTGCTCATATTGGTTCTTATGGGTCGGATTTAGAAATAGAAGCAGCAGAACTTTAACAAGAAAGGAATCATCATCATGGGTGGCAAATCAGACATAGTGAAGGGTCGAATTAAGGAAGCGGCAGGTGCACTGACCGGAAACGACAAACTTCGAAATGAAGGCAAGATGGATCAGGCGGTTGGCCAGGTTAAGCAATCCGCCAACAAAGTCGTCGACAAGGTCGTGAAACGAATGCGTGAGTGAAGTTACAGCTCAAGTTCAGGCTCCTTCCTCACAGCAGGAAATAAACATTCTTCAGTATTTCCAGCAACATCCGGAGGAGCCAAGGGCGGCACAGGCAAAGGAGATATTCAAAGCAAAGGGATTCAATCAGTAGAGAGGAAAATACATCATGCCATCAGTATCGAAGGCTCAAAACAGGTTTGTACACGCAAAAGCCAGCGAGGGGAAGAAGTGGGCAAAAAAGTGGGTGGCTCACTCTCACGGCCAGAACGTAAGCAAGCTCCCCGAGAAGAAATAAGTGTATCATGCCTGATTTGATGGATGAACGATCGCAATTGACGCTGCTCATTCGACTTTGCTTGTTGCTGATAAGTGATGGGCTGTAAAAAGGAATCCGGCGGATGTGAGGCTGGTAATGCAGACTACCGCGTGTTTTAAAACTCTGATATAGGACGTAACCCTTATGAAGTGTAATGCCTTTTCCAAAGACAGCCTGAACTTTCCGGACAACTTCATCTGGGGCACGTCGACCGCGGGCCACCAGGTGGAGGGCGGTAACGAATTTTCCGACTGGTGGGCATGGGAACATGAGGGCTTGATCGAGGACGGCACGGTCTCCGGCCGCGCCATGGATTACTGGAACCGTCACGAAGAGGACCATGCCCTCATGGCGAAACTGGCTTACAAAGGGTTCCGTCTCGGCATAGAATGGGCCCGCGTCGAACCGCAGAAAGACCGTTTTGACTGTGACGTGGTCGAGCACTATCGACGCATCCTTCAATCCCTTCGCAAACACGGATTCAAAATCTGCCTCACCCTGCACCATTGGGTGCTCCCGCGCTGGGTCGCCGAGCAGGGCGACTGGCTGAATCCTGACACGGTGGACCACTTTATGCGGTACGCGAAGTTCGTGATCAATGAACTGGGCACATTTCCCGACTACTGGGTGACGATGAACGAACCGATGGTACCGGCGATCATGGGTAATCTTCTGGGCAAGTTTCCGCCGCAGCGTCGTTCGATCAGGGCGTACCGCGCCGTATCCCGGGCCTATCTTCGTGCCCACGCAAGAACCTACCACCTGATCCACAAGATGCATCCCCTGGCGCCGGACGGTAATCCGTCAAGGGTGGGTGTCGCCATGGCGTATCCCTGGATCGAGCCCTGGAACTCGCCTGGTCCCGCGGGCTGGTACGAGCGCTTCACCGCCTCCATCGCCCGACGCGTTGCCTTTGAAGGGTGGGATCATACAATCTCCACGGGGAAACCGCACTGGATCCATGGCGGGCCCGCTATTGCCGACATCAAGAACTCCTACGACTACTGCGGAATCAACTACTACACGCGGGTGTCCCTGAAATATGACCAGCGAAGACGCGAACAGTACTGGATCGACGACACAAAAGCGGCACCGGGTATCGATGTGACCCAGATGGGTTGGCAGATCTATCCTGAGGGACTCTACCGTACAATCCGTTCAGTATGGAAACTATTCGGGAAACCGATCCTCATCACCGAAAACGGCATCGCAGACGATACGGATCGGCAACGGCCGCGCTACATTGTCGAACATCTCGCGCAGGTTCACCGGGCCATTCGGGAAGGCATCCCCATCCTCGGTTACTTCCACTGGTCATTCATCGATAATTTCGAGTGGCGGGAAGGGTTTGCGAAGCGGTTCGGTCTCATTGCCGTCCAACACGACGACCCGGATCTCACGCGCGCGCCCCGCCGCAGTGCGTACCTCTACTCCGATATCGCGCAAAAGAACGCGGTAACGAGGGAAACAGTCGAGACGTATGCCCCCGAAGCCGTCGCAACGGTCTTTGGCGATTGAAACGGTCTTTGAAACAGCGGGCGCTATGCGTCAGAAAGGACACAAGTATGAGCAATGACGAAACTCAGCAGCAGGCTTCGACCGCCGATGCCATTACAATGATACCCGAGAACCGAGGATCCAAACTTGTGATTCTCTCGGCCAGCTCCGGTAGCGGGCACACGCGCGCAGGCGAAGCGCTGGAGGCTGCCGCTGCGCAAGTTCCCGGCATTTCCTCTGTGCGGCACATCGACGTGCTGGAATATGCGTCGGCCCTGCTCGGAGAACTCTATGCGGACCTGTACAAGCAGATGGTCAGCAAGACCCCTTCGCTTTGGGGATGGTGGTACGACAAAAGCGATACTCCGTGGAAGGGCGAACATTTTCGCGTCGCTATGGAACGCTTTCAAATGCAACCGCTCATGGAGTGTCTGAAAGCCGAGGAGCCCGATATCACGATCTGCACGCACTTCCTGGCCTCCGATATCGTCTCCTACATGCTGCAACATGAACAGGTATCCACGAGGCATGCCGTTGTCGTGACCGATCTGCACGTCCATGCCATGTGGTTATGCCATCAGTTTGAACGCTATTTTGTTGCCACGGATGAATCGTCCTATTACCTGCGCCAGATCGGATTTCCTGACGATCGCATCACCGTTACGGGCATTCCTATTCATCCGGCGTTCTCACAGCCCATGGATCGGGAGGCGCTTCGAAGAAAGCACGCCGTGGACCCCTCCATGCCCGTGGTTCTTATATCCGCGGGAACATTCGGCATGGAATCGAGCATCGTGGCCATTCGTGCCCTCATGCACATGGAACTGCCCGCGCAAATCGTGGCCCTGTGTGGGAAGAACGAGGATCTCTTGAACGAAGTTGTGCACGCGACGGAAGCAACGACGGCACATTTGAAGTTCAGGGCGCTGCCTTATACCACCGACATGCACGAATGGATGGCGCTCTCCGACCTCTTTATCGGCAAGCCCGGCGGACTTACGATGTCGGAAGCGATGGCGAGCGCCCTGCCGATGATCCTCTTAAACCCGATCCCCGGGCAGGAAGAGATCAACGCGGCAAGTATTCTCGAGCAGGGCGTGGCCGTGAGCCCGACGGATGTCGTCACGCTTCCGTACAAGGTGGATCTGCTGTTGCGAGAGCCGCAGCGCCTTGCCGGGATGCGGGATCGGATGAAGCAACTGGCGCGACCGAGGGCGGCTTACACGATCCTTGAGACCATGCTCGGAGCCCAGACAGGGATCACTTGACAGGAAGCAATGAACAGGGGAAATGGACTGTCTAAAAAGTGGAAGTGATATGGAGATGCCCGCCTTCGTTAAGAGAACCACGGCGTGACACTTTCGACTTAATAGTCGAAAGTGGTTGCCGGACCTGGACTTGAACCAGGACAAACAGATTCAGAGTCTGTTGTGCTACCATTACACCATCCGGCAATAAATCAGTACCTTGAGCCAGCCGTCTAGTTTATTCTCATCGGCATAAGGACATAGAGAAACGGTATGTCACACTTGATGACTCCCGGACTCAAATCATCCGTCAGCTCAATAAATATCTCATCATTACTGAGATTCCGCAACGGATCCATCATATATTCCGGGTTGAATGCAACTGTTATTTCCTTGCCGGTATATTTTACTGGAACCGTTTCACGTGCTTCTCCGACATCAGGCGTCGTTGTCGCTATTACAATCTTATTCTTTCCGAACGTAAGTTTAGTGGCATTTGATTTATCATTTGTCAGGATTGCCACTCTTCTCAACGCGGTCAATAATGTTTCTCTCTCCACAGTGACGCGCTCTTCGCACTTTGCAGGAATCACCTGTCGGAAGTTAGGATACGTTCCCTCAATTAATTTTGAGTAAATCACAACGTCTGCAAATTCAAACGATATCTGTGATGCAGAACAACGAATTTTAAGTTCACCTTCATCACCCAGTGTATGAATAAGTTCGCCGATCGTTTTTGTGGGAACTATAATACTCGTTTCTGCTTCCTTCGGAAACTCGACTTCCTGTTCTACAAGCGCAAGTCTGCGCCCATCGGTTGCAACAAGCGCAAGTTTATTACCTTTAAAGTTCATCAATACGCCATTCAGAACATATCGTGTTTCATCTGTTGATGCAGCATAGGATGTTTTTTTCAGCATTTCTTTACAAACACCCTGATCCAAGTGATAAGAATATTTACTGTCCATTTTAGGAGCCGGAGGAAATTCATCATTTTTCATACCGATAATTTTATAAAATGATGATTCGCATTTAAGCGTGGCAACATCCTTATCATCTATCTCAAATTCAATGACCTTTTCCGGCAGTTCCCTGGCAATACCCGAAAGACGTTTCACAGGCATTGTTGTGCTTCCACTTTTCTGGACGTCGGCTTCAACAGCACATCGAATAGTAACATCCAAATCAGTAGTTGTGAGCCACAATTTTTTGTCTTCCGCAGTTAACAATACATTTGCCAATATTGGCAGAGTACTTCTTGTACCAACAACATTCTGAACTTTCTGTAATCCTTCCAGAAGTGCAGCTTTTGTAATCTTAAATTTCATCTCTTCCTCCAATTCAATTAACAGTACTTAAGAGTGTTACTAATCTATATATATAATTAACCGTAGTATTATATACTGTCAAAATGTAAAGAACTTCAAATTTACACAATAACACTGACAAATACCATGGTTTCCTGCTGTTAATTACTCTGTTGAAAACATTCAATAACCATCAGGTTATTTTACTAATCCAGGTTGTTCACAGTAATCAACAGTCTTTTTTTCATAACTGTTGATATCTAATGAACGTCCGAGCTTTTGGGAAATTTTGGATATGTCGTGCTTGAGCTGGTTGTCAACGTCCATCCGATTATCTATCGATCTGTATGCGTGAAGCACTGTGGCGTGAGTTTTACTAAAAGCATTTGCAATATCAGGCAAAGAAGCACGGGTCATTCTCCTGCAGAGGTACATTGCAACCTGTCTGGGACCAGCTACGGCACGGGGACGGTGTTTGCTTGTCATGTCTGCAAGCCGGATATCGTAGTGTTCCGCAACAGCTCTCTGTATTTTCTCAAATGTAACTTCTTCCTGTTTCTCCTGGTCAATTGTATCGCGCAGGAGATACTGAAGTGACTCCAGGGTGAGTTTGTGACCTGTTAGCGAGGCATATGAAATTGTTCTGACCAGGGCGCCTTCCAGTCGACGAATGTTTGAACGGACATGCTGGGCAATGTAAGAGATGAATTCGTCAGGCAGGGTGACATTGGCCTGTGCCTGTTTATGCCGGAGAATGGCTATTCGCGTTTCAAGATCCGGAGGAACAAGCTCCGTGACAAGACCCCACTCAAATCGCGAGACAAGACGCTGCTCCAAACGGGTAATTTCGCTGGCCGGTCTGTCACTGGTCATGACTATCTGTTTGTGAGCATCAAACAGGGCGTTAAATGTGTGGAAGAATTCCTCCTGCAGGCGATCTTTGCCGGCAAGGAAATGGATATCATCGATGAGGAGCAGATCAGTGTTTCTGTATTTCTTCCTGAACTGGACCAGACTCCGGTTTTGCAGAGCTTCTATGTATTCATTGGTAAATTCTTCGGAAGAAAGGTAACAGACGGTAGCTCTTGAGGTTGCAAGAACATGGTGTCCTATGGCCTGCATAATATGTGTTTTACCAAGCCCGGTACCGCCATATATGAACAGGGGGTTATAGGCATGGGCAGGAGCCTGTGCAACGGCCATTGCAGCGGCATGCGCGAAACTGTTTGATGGGCCTACAATAAACTCATTGAAAACATTTTTCGGATTCAGCGACGCCTGCTGTTCCTGGGACCGTTTCTGAAAACGGTCGCGTACCAGTTTTTTCTTTGGGGTTTCTTCTTCGGGCGCGTCTTTGACCGCAAGTGGTTCGGCGGTTGATTCGCGTACTATGAACTTGATTTTAAATTCGATTCCCGAAACGGACGAAACGGCTTCGTTAATCATGGAAAGATAGTTTTCTTCAAGCCAGGATTGATAGAAATCGTTGTCGACCACAAGCGTAAGTGTATCTTCTGATACTTCTTCCGCTTCGATTACCCCAATCCAACGTGAATAAACATCCGGGCGAAGAACTTCTTCGAGATGCTTACATGCTCTTGCCCAGAGTGATATCGCTACTTCATTACTCACAAGCTGCCTCCAACAAAAAAGCGGTTATCAAGCGTGAACTTGATACCGACTCAAAATTCATCTATTACTTTATAACGGCAACAGTGGACAATATTGAGCGCGGCAAGACAAGAAAAAAAATAAAAACATACCTACAACATATTCACAGTTTATTAACAGCTTGATGTGGGTGGATTCTTTGTGTAGGTATAATGTGTTTTCCTTTTAAAAATGGAATAGATGCGAGATTTTCTATGGCGAAACCTGTTTTAATGGTAGGAACAACAGATTCTTTTCCATCAATTGAATATGCAAGTGGTTTCCGGGCTCCTGATCCGGTTGTTTTTCTGAAATCTGGTACAGAAAATTTCCTTGTTGTTCCACAAATGGAATTTGGGCGCGCAAGCAGGACCGAGAAAACCGTAACTGTATTTACCCCGGAAACCCTTGGCTTGGAGGGGACAGCAAGAGGCAGACTGGGTGATTGGACTTTCGGATTATTGCGCAAACTTGGGATTAAAACAGTTCAGGTTCCGGTTTTATTTCCTCACGGAGTGGCAAAGTATCTTGAGAAACGAGGAATGCATGTTTTTATTGCCAAACACGACCTATTTCCTGAACGGGCTGTCAAATCATCAGATGAACTTCGTAAGATCATGGAGTCGCAGCAGGCAGCCGTTATTGCAATGCGGGCTGCTATTGCGTATATCACCGCTTCGGAAATAGATAGCGCTGGATATTTAAGGGCTCGTGGAAAAATTGTTTCTTCTGAGTCTGTCCGGGAAATCATATCGAGAATTCTTTTCGAACATAACTGTATGCCGAAGGATGTTATTGTTGCTGGAGGTGCGCAGGCTGCAGACCCGCACGAGATGGGTTCAGGTCCCCTGTATGCAGGCGAAACAATAGTGATAGATATTTTCCCGAAGAATTTATCGCATGGATACTGGGGCGATCTTACACGTACGGTGGTAAAAGGAGCTGCATCTTCTTTTATGAAAAGGATATACCACGCGGTGAAAGCTGCGCAACAGGTAGCGCTGTCCCGCGTAAAAGCAGGAGTTAATGGATCCACGGTGCATCGTTCTGTGATTAATGCATTTCGCAGGCGGAAGCTTTTGGGGAATCACGAGGATAGAAGCACTGGATTCATTCACAGTACTGGGCATGGTGTTGGCCTTTCAATTCATGAGGCACCATCAGTGTCTACGGCGGAAGGGCGTCTGAAAGCGGGGAATGTTATTACAATCGAACCCGGCCTTTATTATCCCGGCATTGGTGGTGTTCGTATAGAGGACACCATTGTTGTCACGAATTCCGGATGGCGATACCTTGTTCCATGTGAGAAGAAGTTTGAGATTTAACATCTATTTTCAACAATAAACCAACGAGCGTATTCGTTGGACTGATATAAAGTTGAATCAGCGAGGAGGTTGCAATGAAAAAGCGTCATTTAACCACTATGGTATGTTTTTGCGCTGCATTTGTTTTTTTTGCCGGCGTGGTTCTTGCCCAGGACAAGGCAAAAGGTGAGAGAAAAGAAGGATTAAAGCATCAAGAAAAAGGACTAAATCGTGGAGATGGATCTGGAATCATGGGCGGAGATATGCAGGATGCCATAATCGGAAGAATCGTGAACAATCCCCAGGCAGCTTCCGAGTTCGGCCTTTCCGAAGAACAGATTCAAACTCTGAAAGCATCCATGGAAGACATGAGAAAGCAGAACGAAGTACTCCAGAAACAGCTGAAGGATTCGGGCCTTGAGCAGGCAAAATTGATGACGGAAAGTTCTGTGGATGAACAAGCACTTTTTGCGGCAGTTGAGAAAGCCGGCAAGGTTAGAACTGACATGGCCAAAGCAAGGATCACACATATGCTTACGGTAAAGAAAACTCTTAAGCCTGAGCAGATAAATAAAATCAGGGAAATGGTTCAGAACCGCGTTAAACAGATGCGTAATGAGGGTGATGCTCATGGCTTGAAAAATAAAGGCGATGTCGAGAATGCAAAGGATCGTTTGCGTGAACGTATGAAGAAGCGTACGCAGGATGAAAATAAAAGCAGTACAGAAAAACCTGCCGATGCCACCTGACTGGACATTGCCTTAACCAGAAAGCTGTAGACAGGTTTATCAGGCACTATGTTGACAAGGATTAACTTACAGGGGGCGCTATATATTCTCAGTTAACCCGTTCAATGTCTGCACCGAGTTTCCGAAGTTTCTGATCAACCCGTTCATAACCACGATCTATGGTCTGGGCGTTGTCGATAATACTCTCACCCTTTGCGCAGAGTGCCGCAAGAATGAGTGCCATGCCTGCGCGTATGTCGGGGCTGGATAAATGAATACCGTGCAGGCTGGAACCTCCTCCGGCGACAACCACGCGGTGAGGATCACACTGAACAATATGGGCACCCATTTCAATCAGGCGATCAACGAAGTACATGCGGCTTTCAAACATTTTTTCGAAGAACAATACGGTCCCTTTAGCTTTTGTAGCCAGGACGATTGCAACGCTCATAAGGTCGGAAGGAAAATTGGGCCAGACGCCGTCTTCTATTTTTGGAATTGCGGCTGCAAAATCGTTTTCTACGCGGAGGTTCTGATGGGCCGAAAGAAGAAGCTGATCTTTTCCATAAGACCAGCATACCCCGATACGGCTGAATGTGCGAGCCACAACCTGAAGATGATCAGCTTCGGGGTGGTCAATCTTGAGCTGACCGCCGGTGATGGCTGAAGCGGCAATAAAGCTGGCCATGTCGATATAATCCGGTCCGACAGTGTGTGTAACACCATGCAGAGAATCAACTCCCTCGATTTTGAGAAGGTTTGTTCCAATGCCTGAGATGCAGGCACCCATCTTGTTGAGCATAACGCAAAGGTCCTGAACGTGTGGTTCGCAAGCCGCGTTGAAAATAGAGGTCGAGCCCTTTGCCAGTACGGCCGCCATAATGATATTTTCCGTTGCAGTTACAGATGCCTCGTCGAGAAGAATGCGCGATCCCTGAATATGGCTGCCTGAGAAAGTAAATCTTCCGTTCCCTTTTATTTTTACACCAAGCGCTTCAAGACCAACAAGATGTGTATCTATTCTGCGCCTGCCGATAACATCGCCGCCTGGCGGAGAAAGGATAACCCGACCGAGGCGTACAGCGAGAGGTCCCGCAAACAGGATGGATGAACGGACCTTACGGCAGAGATCATCACGCAGCGTGTTTTTCTTCAGGGTTTTTGCACAAATTGTAACGTCGTGTCCGTGAAGGTTCACGCTTACACCGAGATCCTCCAGTATTTCCAGCATAGTGTGGACGTCTTCTATGAGTGGAATGTTCCTTAGCTTGACAAGCTGGTCGGTAAGTGTGCAGGCTGCCAGCATTGGCAGGACGGCGTTTTTATTACCGGGAGACGTATGATGTCCGCTTATACGCCTGCCTCCCTTTATAATAAATCTGGCCATAGTTACTACCTTAATTTCGAAAACAACCGCAGATTGCACTGATAACACGGACAAGAATTGTCCCATCAATATCAGTACTCTCCGTGCAATCAGTGGTCAAAGCGGCTCTACTTGTTTGCTGCTGCCATTTCCTTTGCCGCAGAAACTACATTTTGAACGGTAAAGCCGAAATTCTCGGCCAGTACTTTGTATGGAGCCGATGCTCCGAAACGGTCCAGACAAACAGTACGACCACGGTCGCCAACATATTTATGCCATCCGAAAGAACAACCAGCTTCTATGGCAAGTCTCATGCGGCATTCAGCCGGCAGAACTTCTTTCCTGTAAGCCTCGGGCTGTTTCTCGAACAATTCCCAGGAAGGCATGCTTACCACACGGACGTTATAATCTTTTGCCAGGATATTAGCGGCATCCATGGCCAGGCTTACTTCAGAGCCGGATGCGATAAGCAGCATATTGGGTGTGCCCTGTCCGGTCTGCAAGAGTGTGTAAGCACCCTTTTCAACATTTGAGGCGGCAGGATACTTACTGCGATCGATAACAGGCAGATTCTGGCGAGTTAAGAGCAGTGCGCTCGGCCCTGTTTTATTTTTCAGAGCGGCCACCCAGGCTGCAGCTGTTTCTGTCGGGTCGGCCGGGCGCAGGATGGTCATGTTCGGCATGCAGCGCAGGCTGGCCATGTGCTCAACGGGTTCATGAGTTGGCCCGTCTTCGCCGACGTAGAAACTGTCGTGCGTGAAAATGTAGATCACAGGCAGGTTCATAATGGCTGCGAGGCGCAACGCGGGACGGCAGTAATCCGAGAATACGAAGAATGTGGCCCCGTAAACATGGAAGCCGCCATGCAGTGCCATTCCATTAAGGATTGCGCCCATTCCGTGCTCACGGATTCCAAAATGGAAATTGCGTCCGGCAAAGGAACCACCTTTAACGTCTGGAACCTTTTCAATGTAACTTTTATTGCTTGGTGCGAGATCTGCTGAACCGCCAACCAGCTGGGGCAGGGCTGCTGCAATCTTCTGTAGAACCGTTCCACCCGCAGCGCGGGAAGCGATAGGTTTTGCCGGGTCGAACTGCGGGAGCAGTTCGTTGATATTCTCAGGGATAATATCCTCAAAATGCTTTTTCCAGAGATCAGCTTTGTCAGGATTTGACGGGAAATACTTTGAAAGATTTCTTTCCCACTTCGAAGCCACCCTCTGCATTTTTGCAAGCCGGTCGGCGAACAGTTCCTTGACCTTCTCCGGTACATAAAAATCCTTATCTTCCGGCAAGCCCAGGTTTTTCTTTGATGCCTTGACTTCGTCCGCTCCGAGTGGCTCACCGTGCGCGCCGGCAGTATCATGTTTGTTCGGGCTACCGTGCGCTATATGTGTCCGGCAGACAATTATTGTGGGCCGGCTTTTCTCACGCATGGCTTTACGGATGGCCTTATCGATCTGGTCATAATCATGACCATCGATCTCGAGCACGCTCCAGTTATATCCCTGGAACCGCTTCTTTACGTTGTCGCTACAGGCAAGATCCGTGGAACCTTCTATCGTGATCTTGTTGCTGTCATAGAAAAGGATCAACTTGTTGAGGCCAAGATGCCCCGCAAGGGAGAATACTTCGTGGCTGATTCCTTCCATGAGGTCGCCATCTCCGCACATCGCAAAAGTGTAATGGTCGACAGGTTTGAAATCCGGGGTATTGAAACGTTCGGCCAACATCTTTTCGGCGATTGCCATACCCGTGGCGTTGCCGCAACCCTGTCCCAGCGGGCCGGTTGTTGTTTCGACGCCTGCTGTATGCCTGTACTCAGGGTGGCCGGGTGTCTTACTGTTCCACTGCCGGAATGCTGCCAGTTCAGAGACTGGCAGACCATAGCCGGAAAGATGAAGCATGCTGTAGAGAAGCATACTGCCATGTCCGCCGGAAAGGACGAAGCGGTCCCTGTCGGTCCAGTTCGGACTTGTAGGGCAGTGTTTCAGGTATTTCAGGAAAAGAACTGCGGCAACATCGGCCATTCCCATGGGCATGCCGGGGTGGCCGGAATTAGCCTTCTGTACACCGTCCATTGCAAGGCCGCGGATTGTGTTCGCAGCAAGTTTCAAATCTTCGTTTGTAATATTGGTTTTCATCCGTTCTCCTTGGGTTAATCAACAAGCGGCTTCACATAAACCGCGCTTAATGCCAAAGGCGTGCAATCTATACCGGTGTTTCCCATGCGTCAATAACGGATAACGGGATAATGAGGGTAAAACCTGCCATTTTTGGAGATTTTGCAACCGAAAGGCGGAAGATAACGATTTTAAAATTACGAAAATGTAAGAGCTTTAATAATCATTGAGGCTACTCTTGACTTCACATATCTCTCTGTTACATTCGGGGGTCTTTTGTTCAGGAAAGAAGCTTTAGTATTGTTCATAATTAAGTATAGGAGTGGTTCAAAATGTCTGCAAAAACTAAAAAATATGTGTATTCATTTGGAGCGATCAAATCCGAGGGAGACGCCTCCATGGGTAACCTGCTCGGTGGCAAGGGAGCCAATCTTGCTGAGATGTGTAAAATAGGTATTCCGGTGCCTGCCGGTTTTACAGTAACAACAGAATGCTGCACCGAATTCTTCGCACGTGGCATGAAATATCCTTCCGAATTGAAAGTCCAGGTTGAGAAAGCGCTGGCTCTGGTCGAGCGTGAAATGGGAATGGGCTTTGGTGATTCCAAAAACCCCCTCCTCATCTCCTGCCGTTCCGGTGCACGCAAGTCGATGCCAGGCATGATGGAAACAGTGCTGAATATCGGGCTGTGCTCGAGAACGATTCCCGGCCTGATCGCAAAGACGAAGAACGAACGTTTCGTCTACGATGCCTATCGCCGTCTGATCACGATGTATTCCGATGTGGTAATGGAAAAGGCGGAAGGCATTGAGCCCGAGCACGACGAAGGTATCCGCAAACGCCTTGAGAAAATCATGGACGCCGTCAAGCGGCGCAAGGGATACAAGAGCGATACCGACCTGACAGTCGACGATCTCAAGTATCTCTGTATCGAGTACAAGAAACTTATCCGCAAGGTACTTGGCAAGCCGTTCCCTGACGAGGCGTGGGAGCAGCTGTGGGGCGGAATCGGCGCAGTATTCAAGAGCTGGAACGGTGCGCGAGCAATTTCGTACCGCAATATTGAAGGCATTCCGCATGACTGGGGGACAGCCACCAACGTGCAGGCAATGGTATTCGGCAACATGGGCAACAGCTCGGCTACAGGCGTGTGTTTCACAAGAAATCCTGCAACCGGCGAACACAAGTTCTTCGGCGAATGGCTTGTAAACGCCCAGGGCGAAGACGTGGTCGCTGGAATCAGGACACCGTCACCGTTGAACGAGGCAACAAAGAACGAGCAGAACAAAACGCTCATCTCGCTCGAAAAGTCCATGCCCAAGCTCTACAAGCAGCTTGATGCGATCCAGAAGAAACTGGAGAAGCATTACCATGACATGCAGGACATCGAGTTCACGATCCAGGAAAGAAAACTCTATCTTCTGCAGACACGTGTGGGTAAACGTACCGGTACTGCGGCCCTCAACATGGCAATGGACATGCTGGCCGAGAAATTTATTGATGCGAAAACCGCAGTGACGCGCGTAAAGCCGGCACAGCTGGATGAACTCCTGCATCCGATCGTTGATCCGGCCGGGGAGAAAAAGGCAAAGCCCATTACGAAAGGATTGCCTGCGGGTCCCGGCGGTGCATGCGGCCAGATCGTGTTCACGGCGGTTGATGCTGTGAAATGGGCGAAAAGCGGCAAGACTGTTATCCTCGTCCGCGAAGAAACCAACCCGGAAGACGTGGAAGGTATGCGCGCAGCAGACGGAATTCTTACTGCCCGTGGCGGTATGACCAGCCATGCAGCGCTTGTTGCTCGCGGCTGGGGCAAATGCTGTATCGTCGGAGCCGGCGAACTGCATGTCGATGTGCGGGAAAAGAAAATGACGGCTGGTGGCAAGACCTTCAAAGAAGGTGATTTCATCACGCTAAATGGTTCCCGCGGGCTGGTTTATGGAAGCAAGATGAACATGATTGATGCGACGGAAAATCCGCGCTTCCAGAAGTTCATGAAGATCGTGGACACACACAGGAAGATGGGTGTACGCGCGAATGCAGATACTCCTGAAGATGCCAGGGTTGCACGCAGCTTTGGCGCCGAAGGTATCGGCCTGTTCCGTACGGAACACATGTTCTACGGAAAAGGCAGCGACAAGCCCCTGTTCCTGCTCCGGAAAATGATTCTAAGTGCAGGTGTGGAAGAAAGACGCAAGGCTCTTGCGGAACTCTTCCCGTTTGTAAAACATGATATCAAAGCAACGCTCGAAGCCATGGATGGCCTGCCTGTTACAATCCGTCTGCTTGATCCGCCGCTGCACGAATTTGTGCCGCAGAGCCCGGTTAAACAGAAAGAACTTGCGAAAGCGCTGGGAATCAGCCCGGAAGCTGTTCAGAAGCGTGGCGAAGAGCTGCACGAAAACAACCCGATGATGGGACATCGAGGCGTACGTCTCGGTGTAACATATCCGGAAGTTACGGAGATGCAGGTGCGCGCAATTTTCGAATCGGCCGCGGAGCTGATCAAGTCAGGGAAGAAATGCATTCCCGAGATAATGATCCCCGTGACTTGTGACGTAAACGAGCTCAAGGATCAGAAGAAAATATGCCTGAAGGTCTATGCTGAAGTCTGCGTGAAAGCCGGACTGAAAGCCATTCCGCATATGTACGGGACCATGATAGAAATCCCGCGCGCCGCATTACTTGCCGACAAAATGGCAGGTGAAGCGGAATTCTTCTCGTTTGGAACAAACGATCTGACCCAGATGAGCTTCGGATTCAGCCGTGATGATATCGGCGGGTTCCTGGGCGAGTATCTCGACAAGCATATTCTGGATGCAGATCCTTTCCAGACAATTGATCAGGACGGTGTTGGGCAGCTTGTAGAACTGGCAGTGAAGAAGGGCCGTTCAACGAGAAAGAACCTGAAAGTCGGAATTTGCGGCGAGCAGGGTGGTGACCCGGCTTCAGTGGAGTTCTGTTACAGGACAGGGCTGAACTATGTGAGCTGCAGTCCGTACCGTGTACCGATAGCCAGGCTTGCGGCAGCGCACGCTTCGCTGAAGTAGTTGAATAAGAAAAAGTTCAAAGGCACAAAGTTCGGGAAAACCGGCTTTGTGCCTTTGCTTTTGCGTTAATCAGTATGGAATTCCTTTTTATGTGTTCTGCGGAGAAAAGCTTCTGATCAGTTACCTGAGGCCGAGCAATATAGATGCAGCCCGGCATGCATGGGCTATTCTGTCATTACTGGTCAAGCGGTTCCGGCAGGTCTGGCCTGGAGTAAAGATCATCTTCAGGGGTGACAGCGGGTTCTGCCGATGGAGAATGCTTTACTGGTGTGACAATAACGCAGTGAGCTATATTACCGGGGTTGCCAAGAACAGCCGCTTAAATGATAAAGCCTCCGCGCTTATAGAAAAGGCCAGATCCGAACATGAGGCCAGCGGAGAAAAACAGCGGTTATTCTCGGAGATCTCATATTCTGCTTACACCTGGGACAAGGAACGCCGGATACTGGTTAAGGCTGAACACAGTGATCAAGGGAGCAATCCCAGGTATGTTGTCACGAATCTTTCCGGTGATCCTCAAAAACTCTATGACGAAGTCTATTGCGCCAGGGGTGACATGGAAAACCGGATCAAAGAGCAACAGCTTGGTCTCTTCTCGGATCGAACAAGCTGT
>MHBM01000001.1:18783-23462 GCA_001804885.1 Lentisphaerae bacterium RIFOXYA12_FULL_48_11 | reverse complement strand
TGTCATCCGTCGGCTCCAAATCTGAAAGGGGCCAGCCGAATTCAAGCCGGAACAAGAATGCTTCAGGCAACATCATCTGAACGCCAGCCACAGCAGACATAAGAGTCACACTCTTTTCATCATCCTGCGGCTCAAACTCAACAATCTCCGGATCCAGCTTACTCACTGTAGCCCAGTCGATTAAAGTAAAAAACTGCGTAGACTGGAAGAAGGTTGCGACAGAACCGGGCACCTTCCAATCCCTGGGCAGGAAATAAGGCGCAAACGCAAATCCCGAAGAAAATGACAAACCAGTCTCTCCATACGCCTGCGCACGAGGATATCCACGCATGTCGATAACGCCAAAAAAACCACCCACGCTGAAGGCATTAACCCCAGTCAACACCCCGCTCCCGAACTGGGCATGGGACTTGAACAGAAACTCCGTACCTGGAAACAGCTTTTGACGTCGCGCAAGGACGATATGATTCCTGATGTATTTCCCATCAGCACCAGGAACAGAACACTCATTCACACCATCTTCGGTAGCTCCAAACAAACCGGGAATCCCGACCTCAAAATCGTCTGTAATAATCGTCCGCCCATTGGCATCAACAAAGTCCATATCAACACCAAGCAGAAAACCGCTGAAATGGTCTTCCGCCTGGACCGTACCCAGAGGTTTTTCCCAATTGATATGCTTGTACACAAAACCGATCTCCCCAACGATCGACCGCTTGGGGCGGTCCATGAAATTATAATGCAGCAGGGTATAGGTTTTCCAGGCACGCTTATGCACTCCAGCCATGTCGTAAAAATAATCCTCAGCCTTATACGGCATGAAATACATTTCCCACCACCACCGATTACTGAGAGGCAAACGATAGGAGAGATCCATCAGTTCGTGCGCACTATTATCCGCCCACTGCATCTTAAGCTGAATGGCATCATCGCGACCTGTCAAATTGTTATGTACCGCAACAACCCGGTAACGGTTTTGCTTAATAAACCAGGAACCGTAAGTATCCATTTCCATCGTGAGATGCAAAGGCGGCTTGTCTTTCACGTTGATGGCAATATCGGTTAGCTGATCATCCTTATTATAATTAAGATCAATTTTGGCCTTACGATCCATGTTTTTACTGATTTTAAACGCTCCATACTGCAGATCATTAAGATTAAAGATATCGCCGGGATTGAGATCCAGACGTTCTTGAAGAAGTTCTTTCGAGAAAAAACGATTTCCCTGGATGGTAACCTTCCCCACCCTGTTTCCAATTATCCAAACGCTGAGAACTCCATCCTGGCTCACCCCTGCAAAATCTGCACGTGATGTAATCCATCCCCCCGCATGACAGGCATCCGTAATTTTTGTGATTAACTGTTGAACATCCGACGCCTTCAGGGGCCGGTCACGATAGACATTTGCAATATTCTGCACCATTTCGTCGGACAGGAGATTATCCCCGATGATCATGATTGTATGAAATTGATAAGAGCCCTCAGGAACCTTGGGTGCCAGAAGAATGGCAGTGACCTGTTCCATGAAGGCTGTGTACTTTTTCTCAGCCTCCGGCGGCAAGGTCATCCGGCTCGCGATCGCCTGCCCTCTTTCATTATCCTCTTCATTGATGGCCAACGCACCGGTAAAGGCAAACATCAAGACTGCAAATGCCAGCCACACGCACCTGGCAGACCTAAACATGTTGAACAAGAAACAAATCAAGAATCGCGCTCCTTAACCCAATCGTCTCGCAAATCAAAACATCTATCCCCAGAAAAATGACAACGAATAATACAAGACGAAACAACATCCGTACATCATTTATTTTCCCCAAAACAACATATATACCCGGCCAAAAGAAACAGGAGCCTAAAGCTTTTCCACGCATAGCTTGACCGCAAAAGCAAAGACTGATACATTTAAAGCAATTTATGTTTGGTCTTGGCATTACTAGTTAAAGTTCATAGAAAGGGTTCCATAAATGAAGTATTCATATTCAGACACGATCGCAGGATACGTACAAACCGCAGATAAAGAAAAAGGCTCTTACACTGTCACAACATCAGATGGGGGATCTTTTGAGGTTGTCCTTACTCCTGCCACCTACGCCTGTATGGTTCGCAATCTGGAGGAAGGTTACCTCGATGCAACAGGTAAAATGAAGGATCTTCTTGTACCCGGACAGTTCTTTTATGCCTACGGCATTTTCTATCCTGACGGAAAAGGAAAAAAAATGGAAGCCAAAGCAATTGCCTTCCCCTGCGAAAAACCCGGATCCTTCAGACATGAAGAAGATTCAAAGTGGTGGATTCAACAGATCGCTTCAGTCGGAAAAAGTTTCATCAAATGGCAGTTTGATCACCCCGGGAAACCAATTGATTACAAGAATTACCGGACCCTTATCCACCTGAATGGCGTCCGCAAAGGCGATATGCAGGAGACTGACACCGTATCACGCATGATCTATGGACTTGCGTCCGCCTACATGCTGACAGGCGACGAGGCATTTCTGGAGGCCTCAGAAAAAGGAACGGAATACATGCGCGAGCAGATGCAATTCTCCGATCCGAGCAAGGACCTGCTCTACTGGTATCATGGCGTCAGAATGACAGATAAAGGTCCACAGAAAGTCGTGGCATCTGAAAACGGCGAAGACTATGGTACCATTCCCTGCTATGAACAGATCTATGCACTCGCAGGCCCCGTCCAGACCTACCGTATTACAGGTGATCCCAGAATCCTGAATGATGCCGAAAAAACAATCCAATTGTTCAACAAGCATTACAAAGATAATCAGCAAGGTGGTTACTTCTCTCATCTGGACCCGGCCACGCTTGACCCCAAGGCGCCTGCACTCGACAAGTCCAACAACCGCGCCAGGAAAAACTGGAACTCGGTTGGAGATCATGCTCCTGCATACCTGATCAACCTGTGGCTGGCCACTGGAGAAAAGAAGCATGCGGACTTCCTGGAAGACACATTCGACACCATCGAGAAGTATTTCCAGGATTACGAACATAGTCCATTTGTCCAGGAGAAGTTCTACGAAGACTGGACCCATGACAAAACTTGGGGCTGGCAACAGAACCGTGGCGTAGTAGGGCACAATCTGAAAATTGCATGGAACCTCATGCGCATGAACAGTCTCAAACCAAAAGGTAAGTACGTCAAACTCGCCGAGAAAATCGCCAAATTAATGCCAAAAGTTGGCGCCGACCGTCTTCGCGGTGGCTGGTACGATGTTGTCGAACGCGTTAAAGCCCCCGGAGAGAAACAGTATCGATTCGTATGGCATGATCGCAAGGCATGGTGGCAGCAGGAACAAGGCATTCTCGCCTACCTCATTCTGCATGGCTGTCGCCCCAAGCCGGAGTATCTGAAACACGCAAGAGAGTCGGCTGCGTTCTACAACGCATTCTATCTCGACCACGCTGATGGCGCAGTATACTTCAATGTTCTTGCAAACGGTATGCCATACCTGCTGGGCACGGAACGCATGAAGGGCAGTCACTCGATGAGCGCATACCACTCCATCGAGCTTGGATTCCTGGCAGCCGTGTATACAAACCTCCTGATTACAAAGAAGCCTATGCAGTTATATTTCAAGCCTAGGCCTGATGGATTCAAGAACAGGATTCTTCGCGTTTCTCCCGATATACTTCCCAAGGGAAGCATACGCCTGACCGCAGTGGAGATTGACGGAAAGGATTATAAGAATTTCAACGCTGATGATCTTACAGTCCAACTCCCGAATTCCACATCGTCTGTTCGGGTAAAGGTTACCATTTCACCTGTGTGAAATACTGAAAACAAAAAGCCTGAGAAAGGCTTTAAATAATCGGATTCAGCAACACAAGCAGCGAGGAGATTGGGTATGGAGGTAACAACCAGAGAACAGGATGGAACTGCAATTGTCGCCATTACTGGCGAAATTGACAGCAAAACGGCACCGGATGCACAGGCACAACTGTTGCCCTTCGTGGAAAAGCATCATTCTTTGATAATGGACATGAGCGGCCTTACATTCATGTCCAGCGCAGGCCTGAGAATGATGCTCCTTATCTATCGGCACGCGACCGCAAGTAATGGGAAAGTTGCACTGGTAGGACTATCGGAACAGATAAGCGATACCATGTCGGCCACAGGATTCCTTACATTCTTTGTCGTCTGCAGCACAATTGAACAGGCGAAAGAAGCAATCAAAGCCTGAAGGGATTAAGCCGATGGATACTAGAATCGATTTCTATCCGACACATGAATACCAGGGGTACAAACTAAGACCGGGAAAACCATTCCCTTTCGGGGCCAATCTGGTCCCCGGGGGCGTAAACTTCTCGATCTTTTCACGAAATTCGACATCGTGCACACTAGTACTTTTTGAAAAGCACGCTCCTCAACCGCTGATAGAGATTCCATTCCCGGACTCCTTTCGCGTTGGAAACGTGTATTGCATGGTAGTGTTCGGTCTTGATTACGAGAATATCGAATATGGCTATCGAATGGATGGCCCCTTCGATCCGGAAATCGGTCATCGCTTTGATAAAACAAAGGTGCTTCTCGATCCGTATGCAAAAGCCATTGGCGGTCGCGACCAATGGGGCAAGGCCCCAGACTGGTCCAACATGTTCCCGCATCGCGGGCGCCTCGTGTTTGAGGATTTTGACTGGGAGGATGATCGTGCCCTCGAAACACCCTC
>MHBM01000001.1:0-18731 GCA_001804885.1 Lentisphaerae bacterium RIFOXYA12_FULL_48_11 | reverse complement strand
TCATCCGGCGTAAAACATCGAGGAACATACGCAGGAATTGTTGAGAAAATCCCCTACCTTAAGAAACTTGGGGTCAACTGTGTGGAACTCATGCCTGTTTACGAGTTTGACGAATTTGAGAACAGCCGCAAGAATGCCGACACAAACGAGACGTTATACAACTACTGGGGATACAGCACGGTCGGATTCTTTGCCCCAAAGGCAGGTTTCGCAGCTACCGGCGTGTTTGGTATGCAGGTGGATGAATTCAAGAATCTGGTCAAACAACTGCACAAAAACGGCATCGAAGTTTTCCTGGATGTTGTGTTCAATCATACTGCAGAAGGGAATGAAAAAGGACCTACAATCTCCTTCCGAGGCATTGATAACAGCACTTATTACATGCTGTGCCCAGGTGGTTATTACTTCAATTTCAGCGGATGCGGAAACACCCTGAACTGTAATAACCCGATTGTCCGGAACATGGTGCTGGATTGTCTGCGTTACTGGGCCGCTGAGTACCATATCGATGGTTTCCGGTTCGATCTTGCAGCCATTCTGGGACGTGACCCATGGGGTGCGCCACTAGCCAACCCGCCCCTTTTGGAAACGCTTGCCTTCGATCCCGTCCTCGGTAAATGCAAACTGATTGCCGAAGCATGGGACGCCGGAGGCCTGAATCAGCTTGGATCGTTCCCAGCCTACGGAAGATGGGCGGAATGGAATGGCAAGTTCAGAGACGATGTGCGGCGCTTCGTCAAGGGAGAGAGCGGCATGGTGGGAAAGATCGCACAGCGAATCCAGGGATCCCCCGACCTGTATCAGGCCACAGGACGAGGCCCCACTGCCTCTATGAACTTCGTGACATGCCATGATGGATTTACACTCTTCGATCTATTCGCCTATGACGGCAAACATAATGACGCAAACGGCGAAGGCAACAGGGACGGCAGCGATGATAATTTCAGCTGGAATTGCGGATGGGAAGGCCCAACCGACAATCGCGACATTCAATCTCTTCGCAAACAATTGATGAAGAACTCCATTGCAATTCTCCTTCTAAGCCATGGAATACCCATGATTCTGATGGGCGATGAAGTAGGACGGACACAGCAAGGCAACAACAACGCCTACTGCCATGATAACAATCTGGGCTGGTTCGACTGGAATCTCGTCAAACAAAACGACGATTTGCTGGAATTCGTTCGCAAAATGATCGCATTCCGACGGGGACATCCGGTACTCAGGCCTCGAGATCATTTGAGTAACAAAGATTATAAAGGCAGCGGATTGGCGGATATCACGTGGCATGGTACCCGCGCTTGGAGCGCCGATTGGTCCTCCATGTCTCGGACGCTGGCATATATGCTTTGCGGTAAACATGCCAAGAACGGTTCAACACATGATGCAACCATCTATGTAGCCATTAATACTTTCTGGGGCGGAATCCCCTTCCAATTGCCGGAACCACCACCCGGAGAAAGATGGCACGTATTCGCAAACACAGGGATGCCTGCACCTCATGATATTTGCGAACTGGGCAAAGAAGTACTTCTTGAAAATCAATCTGAATTCTTTGTCGGTCCGCGGGCAACAATTATTCTGGTTGCAAAATAAGCAACAAACATCTTCACGCAGACAAATTTGATTCCTACATGTGCTTTTAAAAGCACATGTAGGAATCTGAAAAAAATTGTTCTACGTATTCCGTGTTAGCTTAACAGAAATTCGCCATTTTTCAGGTAACGACAGCAAAGCATGATCATGTTATGTGCGTGAGGCTTATCGGTGATGTTGACAGCGCCGATGCACCGCAACTGGAGGCGCACATGGACGGATCACTCAAGGCAGGAGAGAAACTTGTCCTGATGGATTTCTCGCAACTCAACTTTATTTCCAGCGCAGGTTTGCGGGTTTTTCTTTCATATGCCAAAAGGTTAAGCCAGGCAGGCGGAAGAATTGTATTGGCTGGAATGTCTCAACCCATAAAAAACACCTTTGAATTGGCTGGATTTACAGCATATTCTAAATATACGCGACATCCTCGGAAGCTATTGAATTCCTGAACCCGCTGACTGATCATCTCTATCATTTAATACAATCGGGATCACGACAGATTGGAGTCTGAATGCCCGACTCTTCTTACAATAACCAGACCTGAAACAAGCAAAACGGAACTTTATTCCAGATCAGTGCGCGGCTTGAAGAAACGCTCCTGAATCTGTTCCATGTACAGGTAGATACCGGGTGTTACGAACAGCGTAATAACCTGCGCAAAGGCCATACCGCCAACAACCACCAGCCCAAGAGGAATGCGGCTCGAAGCATCAGCACCATACCCCAGCGCTATGGGCATTGTCCCTAGTATGGCGCAAAGCCCTGTCATGAGAATCGGCCTGAAACGCACCATGCAGGCATCATAAATAGCATCATAACTATTCTTTCCCTCACGCTTGCGCTGCAAGGCAAAGTCCACCATTAGAATACCGTTCTTGGTAATCAAACCTATCAACACAAAAACACCTATATATCCGTAAAGGGAAAGTTCCCGTCCAAAGGCCAGAAGAGTTAGAAAGCCGCCAAATACCGCGACAGGAAGAGTAGTAAGAATAGTGAAAGGATGAATATAACTCTCGTAGAGAATACCAAGCACTATGTACTTGAGAAAAACAGCCACAAGGATAAGCAACCCAAGGCTGGCAATGGATCTCTTGAACTCGAAAGCATCACCAATAAAGTTACCGTGCACACCTGCAGGTATGATTTTCTTGGCGGCTTCTTCAATTGCCGATACTGCAATGCTTAGAGGAACCCCAGGCGGCATACTGAAAGACAAGGTTGCCGACTCATGCTGTTGAGCTCGCGGTACATTCTGCGGGCCGGCATCTTCCGTCCATTTTGTGATGGTCTTTAGCGGGACCAGCCCGCCTGTTGTCTGGGAACGCAGGTAAAGCAAGGCGAGATCATCAGGCTTGCGCCGACGCCCCTTATCAACTTCCGGAATAACCTGGTACTGGTCCTGATCCGTCGTGAACTGGGCAACATATCCCTGCGCATAGGAAAGCGCCAGAGCCGTCTCTATTGAAGATGCTGAAACACCGAGTGAAGAGGCACGATCGCGATCAATCGCAACGTTGAGCCTTGGCATGTTCAGTTTTACACTGTTTTGTATTCCAAACAGGAACGGAATCTTGCGCATTTCCTGTTCAAGGTTCTGGGCCGTTTCATAAACCGCATCCCTGTTCAAACCCATCAGCATGTACGCGTAATCACTTCCGACAGCCGTTGATTCGGCGCCTGAACTGATCTTAAGCACCGGCATGGCACGGAGGAATGTGACTCCATCCGGAAGAACGAACAGCTTTCCCATGAACTTCTGAACCAGCTCATCTATTGGCGGTCTCTCTTTCGGCGGTTTCAAACGTATGAAAACAAACCCCATACTCTGGTCCGCGCCCGGGTAGATTCCCGTCACATTTCCACATTCAACAACATCGGGCTCCTCCCGTATTAACGCTGAAACCTTTGACTGGTAGGTCCGGATCTGTTCCGTTGACGCTCCCTGCGGCATCAGCATTGCGCCCATGATAAAGCTGCTGTCACCCGGAGGCAGAAATGCCGTAGGCAATGCGAAATACAAGACCACAGTACCTATAATACACACGGCCCACATGACAAGGGCCATCCACTTGTGATGCAGCTGCCATGTAAGAGCCCGGCCATAGGAACGAATCATTCCGCCTATGCTCTTGTTTATCCACACCTGCACATTGTTCGGTTCCTTGTGATGCTTGATTATTCGCGCACACATCATCGGCGAAAGCGTCAGAGCCAGGAACGTTGATACAATAATCGCATAAATAACCGTCATTGCAAATTCACTAAGGTTTCTACCGACAGCGCCGGTCATGAACACCAGCGGCGCAAACACTATAATGAGAGCAACACTGGTTGAAATCAGCGTCATCGTGATTTCCTTCATACTCAGAATTGCCGCAGGAATCGGCTTTTTCCCCTCTTCGAGATGGCGTACAGTATTCTCGAGGACAACTATGGCATCATCCACCAGGAAAGTAACGGCCAGCACGATACCCATAAGAGATAGCGTATCGAGATTGTAATTTGAAACGAGCATGCAAATCATCGTTCCGAGCAGGGTCACCGGGATAATGATGCTGGGCACAACCGTCTCGCGCACACGACCAAGGAAACCGAAAATCACAAACACCACAAGAATAAGGGCAATAAGCACTGTAACCTGCACATCTTCCAGTGACTGACGAATCGGCGTTGCGCCGTTGAACAGGGTTTCTATCGCAATTGAACCCGGCAATTCCTTTTTTATCTGCTCCAATGCAGCACCAATCTTATCCGCCACCGCTACAGTATTTGCCCCGCTTACACGGTATACAGGCATGACGACGCACTTATCATGTTCCGGCTGACCATGAAATCCCATACGAATATCCACGAGGTCGTTGGCAACACTGTCTACGCATTTTGCGATATCCTTTAATCTGACAGGCGCATTATTACGGTAGGCAATTATGAGTTCGTCATATTCCCTCGCCGTACGCATCTGCCCCTGTGGCTCTATGGTGAACGTACGCTGGGCCCCATTCAGACTGCCACCCGGAATGTTTACCGTTCCGGATTTAAGCGCGATTGCCAGTTCATCCACACCGATCTGGTAATGGGCAAGTTTCTCGGGACTGAACTGAACACGTACTGCCCGCTTTGATCCATAGACCAGCACTTTCGAAACACCTTCGACCATGCTTATTTTCCGTGCAACGATATGATTTGCATAATCATACAAATCTCGATGCGACATGGTATCGGAATAGAACACAATAAAGTAAATGGGTGAGTCTGATGGATTGAACTTCTGATATGTTGGTGGATTTGGAAGATCTTTAGGCAGGTTGTTCTGTGCACGTGCTATTGCTGCCTGTACGTCAGGCGCCACAAGATCAACATTCCGCTTAAGGCTGAAAGTCAGGTTGATGGTGGTCATGCCTTCCTTGTTATCGGAATACATTCCCTGCAAACCGTTGACCTGAATAAACTCGTTCTCCAGCGGTGTGGCAACAGCGCTGGCCATGGTCGCCGGGCTCGCCCCTGGATAGTACGCGCTGACCTGTATAACCGGGTAATCGACCGTCGGCAGACTATTGACCGGCAGACGGAAATACGCCCACACGCCAAACGCCACCATTACAACCGTCAATAGCGTCGTCGTGATCGGGCGCCTTATGAAGATTTCTGAAAAATTCAAAGCATTCTCCATTCCCTGAGATTTTTATTTCTTTTCCGGCACAGCCGAAGAGTCGGATGTTTTACTTGTTTTTACTTCTCCGCCTTCTACGCTTTTTTGCCCTTGTGCCTCTTTGCCTTCTTTCGGCATCTTCGATAAATCCATTACTGTAGCGCCAGGATAAAGCATGAATTGCCCCAGAACCACTATTGGCTCGCCTTCCAATACTCCCTCTACAATCTGCATAAGCTCACCATGACGCACGCCGATCTTTACAAGCCGCAAATCAGCCTTGCCTTCTTTCGTAACAGCAAAAAGATAGGGACCACGCTTGCCAAACTGTACCGCCCCTTCCGGCACCATCACGGCACCAGGAACTACGCTCGCGTGTATGCGCACATCGACGAACTGGTTGGCCCATAACCTGAGGTCCGGGTTCGGCACCTCGCCACGCATGAGGATTGTTCCCGTCATCTGGCTGACGGCATTGTCAACAAACTCAAGCGTTCCCGTATAACTGTTAGAATCGCCGCGCGGGGTAATCTCAATCTTAATATTTCCCTTCCCCATCGCGTCACGGATCGCGGGCAGGTATTGTTCTGAAACAGAAAATGCAACGCGGATGGGGTCGTAACTCCTGATGTTTGTCAGCCTCGACATTCCTGCGGCAGCCAAGTTACCCTCGTCCATGTAACGCTTGGAACAGACACCGTCCACCGGGGCCTTTATGGTACAACGAGTCAGGCTGAGCTTCGCTGTCTCAAGCGCTGCCTCATCCATCTGGAGTTGCGCTTCGATGGATTGCAGCTTCGTCTTAATAGTATCGAAATTCTCGCTGGAAATCAGTTTCTTCTCGAAAAGCGGCTTGTTTCTCTCCAAGGTAATGCGGGCAAGCTCCAGGTTAGCCTTGTCAGCCTTTACCATTCCTTCTGCCTGTTTCACTCGGGCTTTGTAATCGCTGGGGTCTATCTGGAAAAGCGGCTGACCCGTTTTCACAACTGCGCCATCCTTGATAAGAACCTTCTGCAGAATGCCTGAAACCTGAGGGACAATGTCAATACTCACCCGTTCCTCGGTATTACCAAAGGCCGTTATTATAACAGGAGCATCCATTTTCAAAGCCTGACCAAGAGTCACTGATACCGGGGGCATTTGGGGTGGACCACCCTTCTTGGCGCAGGCGCCCAACACCAAGGCAAGCGCCAGGCAAGCCATTATCATCAATGCAGTGTGCATTCTATTATTCATTTTCCTTCTTCCTTCCTCATCATTTCTGAAGCGTCTTCCAAGCCTCGATGGAACCACCTTTTCCCAGCAGTCCGGTTGAATATGCCATATTCGCAAGAGCAGTAAAGACATCCTGCCGCGCGGTAATATTCTGCATGCGAGCCTGGGCAAGCTGTGTCTCGGCATTTAATAGATCAAGTATACTGATCAACTGTGCCTTGTAGCTATCCAATGCCAGATCATATGTAGCCGACACACTTTCGAGATAAGCCGTGCTGAATTTGTATTTCTGAACTGCAGTCTCGTAATTATAATATCGCGCCCATACATCGGTACTGGCGGCAAGTTCCGCCTGACGTAACTGAGCCTTTGCCGACTCGGCATCAGCCACAGCCATGTGTTTCTCGCTGACATTCTGCAGACCATCAAACAACGTCCACTGGAGACTGAGTGCCCCGCCATAAGACCAGTCATCATCCTGGAAACGATCTTCAATTTCAGAATCAAAATAATTCTGATTCAGGGAGCCATTGAGAAACAGCGATGGCCAGTAAGCCGCCCCCGCCACTCTGATGGCAGCCTGCTTTGCAGCTAGATTGGCGCGCAAAGCCGCGATATCAGGCCTGCGTTGCATTGCATTGTCCACCAGATTCTTCATATCCTGCTCTGCCGGCAGACCAGGCACTTCGCCGGCCGGTTGTGCAAGCTTTATCCTGGTATCGGCAGGTACGCCAACAGCCTGAGCCAGGGCCCCGCACGCTATTTTGTACAGGCCTTCCACACTTGCTTTGCTGTAAAGCGACTGGTCATATCCAGCCTTTGCCTGAAGCGTCTCAAGCTCTGTCCCAACCCCGTTTTTCAATCGCTCCCTGGCAACCTCGAGAGTCTTCTCTGCATCCTTGATACTGGCATCAGCCGCCTTGATTCCTGCCTCAGCGCTGATCACCCCAAAGTATGCAGTCTCAACAGCAAGCAAGATATCCTGTATTGAACGGTTGAAAGAAAAATCAGCCGCATAAACTGTCTGCAATGCCTGCTCAATAGCGGCCCTGCGCCCACCACCAAAGTTAATGATAAGATAGTTCACCTGCAAACCTGGCCCATACTTTGTGTAATCAACATCATAAGCTTCAGGATTTGCCGCGGTTTTCTGTTTTGATCCCGAGGCAATAGCCTTTATCTCTGGCATGAAATATCCCTGTGCATGTGTAACCTGTTCAGCTGCCATTCGCGCATCATTCCAGGCCTTACTGCTGGCAGGGTTATTCCTCAAAGCGATATCCGCAAGATCGGCCAATGCAAGCGGCCGGGAGAAATCTATTTTCTGGGAACGTATTGCCCGCCACACATCATTGTTCTTCTGAGCGCTCTCTGGAGGAGCCCAAGGTACATCTGCACTCTCAGGCGTAGGCGCAGATACACAGCCGGCCATTAATAATCCGACTGCAAGCAATGAAAATAGTTTAAAAACATGGAACTTCATTTTCTTGAACCCTTCCTCACCTTGTCAAAGCTTCCCCCGTCGTGCATTGCCATGAACATTTCAACAACCGCGCAAACATATTTCTCCGGCGTTACAATCCGGAAACTGAAAATCACCTGCTGAAACACATAGTAAACCAGGGTTCCGAGAAACATCTGCGCACCCAGTTCGGGATTGTCCATAACAAGGCGTCCACACTTCACCTCCGCCCTGAAATAGTTTGCAAGCGCATATAGCTTCCTTACAGGATGCGGCATTTCACGGGAACCGGTATAATCCTGCCCCTGCAACATTATACCGCTTGAACGCACCATCATGATCCGCGGCAGGACAACCTGTAGATTTCTTAGCACCTGCAACCCCACGGACTCCAAGTTGCTCCTGATATTTCCTTTTCCGGCCGACCCCATAAGCTTTTCTTCCCAAGAAATAATCCCGTCGTCATCCTCCATGGCCGACATAAAAAGGTCCGTCTTCGTCTTAAAATGCTTAAAAAGTGACCCCTCGGATATCCCTGCTTTTTTGGCAATCTGCTTCGTACTGGCACTGTAGCCATTCTTGAGAAATATCACACGCGCTGCCTCAAGAATCGCCTTCGCATCTATGGACACCGGTCTCGACATGTCTTCAGTTTCCTTTTTCTTAATAAGTGAGCGCTCACTCAATAATAAATCGGCAAGGCAATGTCAAGTGCCGTAAAAAATAAATCGGAATACATATGGGCAGAGAAGAGATATAGGATTTTTACCAGAATGAAACCTGAATCTGAAATATCACCGGTTAATAAAAATTAACAAGTCTTTCAGGATGCGATCCCAAAACTAATTCCGTCGGCTGTCTTCGGCAAGATTGCACCAACGACACCCGACTTCTCTTTCTTGCCTTTATTATCTTGCCTGAGGGCCACTCATCTGTGATTTAGTCTTTTCTGTTGCGGTAACTTTGACAATTCGAAAGCTTTCCACCTGCCTGCTGAAACCATCTATGTCATAACAGCGATAGCTATTATTAAAGGCTTCCGGATGAACGACGCTATCGATAATGAAAGGAACTCCATATTCCTTGCGAAAGTTTGGATCCGTCAGGTAACAACCGCCACGCAACACGTGCGCAGATCTGAATTGCTTGAAGAAAGGCACGTTAAAAAACAAACTTTGCGTAGGGCCGACAGGATCTGTATCAGAAGAACAAACCGTGTAATCCTCGTTGTACCAGTCGTTGCAGAATTCAGCTTCATTACCCACCATGTCACAAACACCAAGCTTGCTGTCACCCTTGGGAGACTTTGAACCAGCAGGAGTCGTAGCGACCTCAACCGGATCAGCGATCTGCCGTTTGACGTTAGCGGTTGCATCACATGGTTCATCATTACCCCATGGATACTTACGGCCATCATCGTATTTGGCGACATATTCCCATTCTGCTTCTGTCGGGAGTCTATAGCCGGTCTTTCCATACACCTGGCATGACCAGTCATCCAGGTTATAAAGGGGCGTTAACCCCTCCTTCTCGCTCAGCATATTGCAAAAAAAAGCAGCTCCATGCCACGTTACTTCCACAATGGGAAATTTTTCTTTTCCCGGAAGGGGTTTAAAAATACCGTCAGCAACCGTAATCTGGGAATGTTCGTCTGTCACATCCTGGTATTTCTGTGGTAATTTGGAGTTACCCTTGGCGTACCCCCTATTTTTCCCTTTGGCAACCAGCGCTTCCTTGTTAAGGTAACCTTTTCCCATGGCATACGTAAGCATGTCCGCATACTGCTGATTACTGATCTCATACTTGCCAATATGAAAAGGCTCGGTTATGGTCACTTTATGAGCGGGCTTTGACCGGGCAAATTCATTGTTCCCCATTTCAAACGATCCTGCAGGAACAAGCACCAACTCAGGCTTTGTCCAGTCAGACTGTGCGCATGAAGGCACTGGTGGCATCATAAGAGTTACGATGATTAACCCGCTCAGAATGATAAAGAATTTCTTCATTCGATCGTTCTCCTTATTTTAAATGTCAAAAGTTCGCTATTAGAATCCGAGTCTGCAACCGCTGTTCTTTCCATCTTCGCTCTTCGGGAAGTTAGCGGCAAAACGCAGTGCAAAACGCAGGAACTTGCCACCAGGACTAGACCACACACCACCGCGGTTACCAGCACCCGCGCCATCCTTGCCCGGCCAATTGGGAACGTTGGAATATCCGTCTTCGGTCAGTTCGCCATCACCATGAACACCATTATAGACACGGCCAAGATTGTGCCCAACCGTTACACACCGCTCCCAAGTGTTCCCGCACAAATTTCTCACTCCATAATATGAAGCGCCGTTGTTGATCTTCTCAGGAACACCTTCGTGCTGGCTGTTTTCAAACAACTCGCCAGTGACAGGACCTTCAAAGCCGGGGTTATCTGGAATCTTCTTACCAGCTGCTATATCAAAAGGAGCTATACCACCACCAAAACAGCAATTGACAATTCCCTTCTGCGGAACTTTCTTTTCAAACCCACTGCCATCAGCCCCATCAAATGTGTCCGCCCGACCGAGATCTTTTGTACCCCAGGCATACTCATCCGCCACTGGTTCTGCCGGACCACGACACGCCTTCTCGTATTCAAGCTCGGTAATCGGACGAAGCCCCGCCCAGTCACCGTAGGCTGTAATATTGGCCCATGACATGAAATTGAGCGCACGGGCCGGCGCATAGGTATAGAACTTAACCGGGTCCGTAGTACCGTTCCCTTTCTTTGCTGTCACGATGGAACAGCGGAGATATTCGACGTCTTTCTTGGTCTTCACGTAGTAGTCCTTGATTTCATCGCCACTGATATCGGATTCAACCATGCTCTGCTGCTGTTTCCGTGTCAGCGTGTTAAGGAAATCCGCGAACTGCTGCGACGTCAATTCGTACTTCATCATCCACATGGCTTTAAATCCCTTTGGAAATTCCTTCGGAATCGTAAAGGGAACATCTTCGCGGCTTCGCACATTGTCCTGATCGCAATACATCGCCCCCTCGACCTTGTCGACAAGGATCGCATCTTCTGACTTGATCAAGTAGGTACCGTTACTGGGAAAAGTGTAAAAACAGTTATCGGGACCGGTCGGTCCATTTGGATCTCCAATATGATGTTTATCTTCCGGAATATAGACCATTTCAACGCCGAAGACTTTGACCTGGGATTTCATAACTGCATCATCTGTCAAACCGCTCTTTGCATATTCCCAGATAAGTTCAACCTTATCAGATACAGTTGTCCCTTTCCCCTTGGTCCTGAACAGAAAAGCACCCTTCTTTTCTTCCGGCACCCACATACCAAGATCGGCATTACCTCCTTTGGAAAAAGATTCCGGGGTTTGATCCGCATAATCAAATGCTTTAGCACTGGCGGTCTTCAGATTGACATGTTTCCACAGCCCATCTGCTGCTTGATACTTCGCAAACACCCACACACCGTCGCAACTGACATCATCCTTCCATGCATTGTCCCAACTGACATTAAGTTGAATCCGCGCAGCCTGTTTCGCCGTATTAACCTCAGAAACAAGGACTTTATCGATTTTAAGATGACTAGCGAACACCTGCGACTGTAGCAGTGAAAGAACGAACAACAGACTTACAATTAAACATGACAACCTGCCTCTCATACTAGCTCCCTTTCATTAGGTTAGATTGACCACAACATATATTTTATGTTTTTAGCACTATGCGGTATGTATCGTCAATATAAACGCTAAACTATATAACCATTAACACCAAATCTCTGAGTCATGTAAGTTGAACCGTTGACTTGCGGAACGAATGAAGAGTAAGATTCTCGAGAATCTTATGACAGATGCAAAAAAGAGGCAGCGAATCCTGATAGTTGAAGACGAGCCACTTATTCGTAAAGTCGTGGCCATGTATGTCCGAGGCCTCGGATACGAACCCGTAGAAACAGATTCCGGCCTCTCCGCGCTTGCCATCGCAGGCAGCGGACAGATAGACATTATTCTTCTTGACCTCGGCATCCCTGACATTGATGGCTTTGAAGTTCTCAGTAGAATAAAATCTGACAGGAATCTTCGTCACATCCCCGTAATCATCACAACCGTAAGAGACGACAAGGAATCCATCATACGTTGCCTGAACCTTCAGGCTGATGATTACATAATCAAACCTGTCGACCCTGTCATGCTTGAGAACAGATTCAGGACAATTCTTGGCAGGACAACTAAAGGCCAGGAACGGCAACCCCATTTCCTTGTTTCGCTGGCAAAAACCGGAGCCGGAACCCAGTTCCTGATTGCCGCCCTGTTGATATCAGTGTTACCCACGCTCACCATTGTCTATATTCTTTTTGCTCCGCAGTTCAACTTCTACATGTCAGAAAATGCAACCAAGTGGGCTTTAAGCATGATCCTTCTCCTGGTAGTAGCAGGATATACACTTCTGGCAAAGTACCCTCTCAGCATCATGCGTTTGCGAAATTACCTGGCACTCCTTGCAAAAGGAGATTTTTCCCAGCAGATTGAACTGGGCAAAGATGAAGACGATCTCAAGGCAATCAGCAATTACATATCTTCGATTGTCCAACAAACACAGGACAGGATTCACACAATCGAGGAACAGACAAAATCAATTGTCGAAGCTGAAAGCCGTAAAGTAATGATCGAAAGCCTCGGCGCCGCTTGCCACCACATCGGCCAGCCTGCAACAGTCATAAACACTTATCTTAACATGATGCGCCGAAAGGAAACACATCCGGAGATGCTGGCAATGATAAGTGAATGCCAAAAGGCATCTGATAACCTGGCCAACGTGCTGGAGAAACTTATGGGCATCACCCAGTACCAGACAGAAGCCTATCTTCCTTCCGGCAAATCCGAACCGTCAAGGTCTGACGAACAAATCCTCAAGCTGGACTAGATCCTGACTGACTCTGTATCCATTCACATCACAACTACAGCATCATCCTACGACTTCCCTGACGTCTATCATATAAAGCTGGCGACCATTACCGCCGTGCGGCGAATCAATTGTGACCCTGTTCCCATCAGGACTGAAACGAGGATGGAGATCGCAGCGCCACTCGCCCTTGTATTCCACTGGAAGCAGGAAATGCCCCAGTGGAATGAATTTCTTTGTGGCCAAATGCAGAAGATAGGGATTCTGGTTACGCTGTTTATCGGGATACGTATCACAGAGTATCCACTTGTCGCCAGGCAGGTAGGTACAATGACCATCCGTCTTCAGCATTCCCTCTATCTCCTCCACCTTGCCGGTGTAATCTTCCATGACTAGAAAACGCCATTCTTTCTCACCCCAGCCTGCGTATGCAAGAATATGAGAAGAATCACGCCACACAAAATGTGACACCTTGCCGGTGGCATTTATAAGGTAAAGATCCTTGCCGTCTTCACCGACTGTAAACATCCGTGTTTTCCAGCCTTTACCTTCCGCCTCTCCCTGCCAGCGATGAAGAAATATAAAACGCTTGCCACCCTGTGCAACCAGCAGATGATTGAACCAGTGCTTTGCACCTTTAGAAAAACCACCTGCTTGAGGAACCTTTGACAGATCGGCAAACGACATCAACAGTGACTGTTTTCCTGTCTGAAGGTCAATCTTCCAGACACCCGCATCTTCAGGTGCCTTTACATCGGCATTCGGGTCGGGGATACCGGCATATCCATAACCCGGCCTGCAATCGTTCAACCGCCTGAAATCAGGAGAAACAGCCCACTTTCCGTCAGGGCTCAAAGCATAAACAGGAGCCGGCAATGTGCGCTTTTCCCCGCTTTTTACATCAAGTATGTGACAAACAAACTGGTTGTCCTGACGATCGTTCCATATAACCTCGCTCTGTGAACCCGGGACCCACTGGAGCATACAGCCCTGCTGCCAGTTCCATGCACGGGATTCACCCAGTTCAATCCACTTGTCCCCATCCTGCGTATCTACCATACCGACCTTGATTACATCATCGGCCTTCGGCGACCGATGTTCGAAGTCAACCTCATTACACAACACGTAACGACCGGATGGATCGAACTGCAATTTATCGTAATAAGCAAACCAGTGAAATTTAGGACCACGAGTGATGACTCGCACAGGCGGAAGATTCTCCCCTGCCGTACCGGCCCAACGACTGAATGAAAGAGTCGCACCGGACAACATCACTCCCTTAACAAAATTACGTCTATTCATCATATTTACACTCCCACGTTTTCCGCAAAATCTGGCAGCACGCCACATTCACGTCAACGCCAAACATTAAACAGAATTGTTTATCTTGCCTTGGCTTTGTTTTCAGCCTTAATCTTACCATGTAAAGATACTGAAGATAAAAACAGTATATGGACATGAATCTGTCAGACCAATGAAAACAAGGCCCAAAGTCGCATTGCTGATCGAAACATCCAATGCCTATGCCCGCGGATTACTTGGCGGAGTCGTTGCTTATATGCGGGAAAATAAACCATGGTCCATATATCTTGCCGAACACGGGCGTGGCGACAAACCTCCAGCATGGCTGACCAGCTGGAACGGTGATGGCATCATTGCGCGAATCGAAAACAAGGCAATCGCCAGCGCACTCAAAAAACAGAAAATACCGGTTGTGGATGTAAGCGCTGCAAGGCTTATCCCTTCAATTCCATGGGTTGAAACTGACGACAGGGATTTTTCAAAGCTTGCCGCAGAACACCTGCTCGAACGCGGATTTAAACACTTCGGATATTGTGGCGACAACCGTTTCAACTGGTCTAAATGGCGCTCGATGCATTTTCCGCGCTTCATTGCCGAGGCCGGACACAAATGTTCCGTCTACAATCCCTCAAAACAAAAGCCTTCAGATGCAGAAAGCCACATTGAAGACATCGCTGAATGGATTTCACATCTCCCAAAGCCGGTAGGCGTGATGGCTTGTTATGATTTACGGGGTCAGCAGGTCCTGGACGCCTGCAGGCGGCGAAGCATTGCCGTACCTGACGAGGTGGCTGTCATAGGTGTGGACAATGACGAACTTCTCTGCAGTCTCTCCGACCCTCCTCTTTCCAGCATCATCCCGAACACCCATCGTACCGGCTATGAAGCTGCAGCCCTGCTGGACCAAATGATGGCCGGAAAAAAAATCAAATCGATTGATAATCTCATTCCTCCACTCGGAGTGGCAACACGACAATCGACCGATGTTCTGGCTATCGAGGATCACAATGTAGTCGAAGCTATACGTTACATTCGCGAACATGCCTGCGATGGAATAAATGTTAGTGACGTCCTGAAGGCAGCCCCTCAATCACGCAGGATACTGGAAAGCAAGTTCAAGAAACTCATCGGCAGGACACCGCACGAAGAGATCCTCCACGTCCAGATGAACCGCGTAAAGGAGCTTCTCGCCCAGACCGACCTGTCTCTCGAAGCCATTGCAGAAAGGACAGGCTTTGACCATTCCGAATATTTAAGCGTTGTATTCAAGCGTGAAACCGGGCTAACGCCCAGCAAGTACCGCTCAACCAACAGTCGGTAAAAAAACGGAAAACGGGCTATCTGCGACATAGAGACCGCGGTACACAGTGACATGCTCTGTCAACTGGGAGCCGAAAGCAGAAAGATTCGTCAACGACGACGCGGCCAATGCCATGCTCCAGCCACGTCCTTTCCGAGGCAACTGGAAACAGAGTTAAAGAACTCTGACATGCCTCCAGACCTGCCCTTTTTTCGCTTGGAATGTACCTAAATAGATACGAACAGCCTGAGAATATCTTTCAGAAAAGACCTCCACAGGGTCACTCATTTACTGAACCACCCTTTACTGATCTTCAGGGTTTCGCCATCGTTCACGGTCTTGGATTTTTCTTTATCATCAAACGTGTAGTCGACTTTCAACTGCTTCACGATACCATTCGCAGGGTCGCCAAAATCATCGTGGGGGACGTCAACCGTGAGCGTGTTATCATAGACCCAGTCAGCCAGCAGCTGCGTTACGTTGGTCACGGCGTTATTGGAGAAATCACCGTAGACGGCGTTATTGATAACCAGGCTTATCTTGGTCTTCACGGGTTTGAGTTCCAGGAACGGGTTCCCGATAAAGAGTATGCCCGAGACAATGTCGCCCGGAGTGTGATCGCCCGGGGAGGCTTCAATCTCGTGAGCTTGCTTACAAGGAAGATACGCTTTACCGAGGTAATCACCGGCGCGCAGGCGTGCGTAAATAAGATTATCGAAACCAACTCCACCACTGCGGACCTGGGCGATGACCGCCTGCCCCATGTGTTTTCCAAACACCCAGCTCATCGCGCAATTCAGGCCGCTTTTTTCATCATCGTTCTTTGCCCAGTTTCCCGCAAAGCAGCCATGGTTGATGGTGATGAGCGATCCGGTTGTCATGTCGGCAATCTCCTGCGATAACAGGTCCTCGTCTTCCATGCCATGACCGGTTTCATCAGAGTGGACCCCGACGTAAGTGAGTGTGTAGCTGTGTTTCTTGAAGGCTTTTCGCACCGCTTTGAGCGTGCAGGCTTTTCCCTCCAGCATCGTAATATCCCCGGGCGCGGAAAACCGGGTGCCACCATTCCTCCTGAACTCATCACCAACCACGGGATAATCCCCTGTAGTGAAGAGGAGTGTCCGGAGTTCCGGGACAGCCTTGCCCGTATAGTAATCGTGCGTCTTGGTAAAGAACCTGCGCAGTCCGGGAATGTCGTCCTCACTGGCCTTTTCGCAGGCACGGATGTTGGCGACCCAGACCTTCAACTGTGGCTTGCCATTGTAAGCGTCATCGACGCCATCATTATTTTTGTCGACGAACTCAAGGTCGAAATCCTCATAGTAGAGCGGATTGGGATTGGCATGCTCGTGCATGAAGAAACGGTGCATAGGCATCGCACCGACCAGGATGACGCCGGAGATCTTTTCCTTGTCATACAGCTCCTTGATGGTGGCGCGCATCTTGGCCGGGTTGTCCCAGGCGCCTTCCACAACATGAAGTTGTACAGAGAATCTGGCCTCAACATCCACTTTGTACTGCTGGATATCCGGCTTCAATTCCCGATATAAGCTGTGACTAACCATCAAAGCTACCCGATCCCGGTTAGTTCTGACGGCAGAATCAGACAGGCAATTGACATCACTGTGCTCCAGAGCAACTACCGGAACAGCGCTGCAGATCAACAGCAAAAACCGACATGCTAACTTTAGACAACCCTTCATTCACAAATCCCTTCCCTGTTGCGGCCACCACGAGCGCCCCGCCGGCCCATCTAATTGTAATCTTATTATCTGCAGGACCTGCAGGCTTCATTTCTTACCGCTGTGCAATCCAGCATTTCACAAACGATTTTATTTTCTAAACAGTATCATTGTGCGATTCCATTCCACAGAATCTTCGTCTCTTGATACGCCATTCTACACATTTCACGGCAAAAGGTTCAGCAACCTGTAACGCGCCGCCTGAAAAAGAACCCCCAATTAGGGTCAGACATCAACATGGCCATCGTACACTATTCTGGTTGCGATGGAACGCAACCTTTTAGACCTGCATAGAAAACGCGTATGTTTACTGCCTTTTGCCGTCATCCTTTTGTGCCTAAGCAGTTATAACAGGCATAAGAGACAGGACAATATAAAAAGGATGTTGCGCGTCATGGTAATATCAATCAAGATTGTAAAGAAGTTCTGAGGGGATATCCATAGACTGGCTCAACTGCGCCAAGGCCTGATAAGCCAAGACGGACGGCAACACGACGTCCCTCCCATGCAATCACACCTGTGAAATAATCTTTCCGCCATGACAAATCCATGACAGGCATCTACCATCCTTATCTTGAAAAAAAAGAAAGGCAGGCAAGAGATGAATGTACTGATGATATACCCCGAGTTCCCGGACACTTTCTGGAGTTTCAAACATGCGCTTGGGTTCTTAGGCAAGAAGGCGGCATTCCCGCCACTCGGCCTTCTCACCATCGCAGGGCTTCTGCCTGCGGAATGGAAAAAGAAACTTGTGGATATGAATGTCTGCAAGCTCAAGGACAAGGACATCGAATGGGCTGATTATGTGATGATAAGCAGTATGGTGGTCCAGAAGAAGTCAGCGCAGGAGGTAATAGACAGATGCCGCAGGACAGGCGTCAGGATAATCGCCGGCGGACCGCTATTCAGCACAGAGCCTGACAGCATTGCCGGAATAGATCATCTCGTCCTCAATGAGGCCGAGCTCACACTGCCGCTGTTCCTCGAAGACCTGAAGAACGGCTGTGCCAAACGCTTGTACACGACAGATAAATTCGCCGAAATGAAAGACACGCCCATCCCGGATTGGGGGCTGATAGACATGAAGCCGTACGCCGCGATGGTGATCCAATACACACGCGGATGCCCGTTCAACTGCGACTTCTGCAACATCACCTCGATGTTCGGCCACCAGGTAAGGACCAAAAGCCCGGAGAAGATAATCAATGAACTCGACGACCTGTATGCCCGCGGCTGGAGGAACAGGGTATTCTTCGTCGATGACAATTTCATAGGGAACAAGCATCTGCTCAAGACGACCCTTCTGCCGAAGCTCATCGCATGGAGGAAGGACAAGGAAGGGATCACTTTCCAGACTGAAGCCTCTATAAACCTGGCGGACGACCAGCAGCTTATGGATATGATGAGCGAAGCCGGTTTTGATACGGTCTTTATAGGCATAGAGACACCGGACGACAGCTCCCTTGCGAAATGCAACAAGAAGCAGAATTCGAACCGCAACCTGGTCGAAGACGTCAGGAATATCCAAAGAGCAGGCATGCAGGTTCAGGGCGGCTTCATTGT